>JASGFZ010000121.1:0-9061 GCA_047605345.1 Flavihumibacter sp.
AACCATTCTTTCCAGCCTTTTTCAGCCGCCGGTGTCAGCAGGTTTTCTTTCCTGAAACCGTTTGCCAGTGCAAATTGCAGGGCGCCGTCGCCTACCAGGATCACGTGCGGCGTTTTTTCCATCACCAGCCGGGCAACTGAAATGGGATGCATGATATTTTCGAGGCACATCACCGAGCCGCATCCGTATTTATCATCCATGATACAGGCATCGAGGGTAACCCGCCCGTCGCGATCTGGAAATCCGCCGTAGCCTACAGTAAAGTTATCACCTGCCGCTTCGGTTATCCGCACACCCGCCTCTACCGCATCTACGGCCCGGCCGCCTTTCGACAATACTTCCCAGGCGCCTTTATTCGCCGCCATACCAAAATCCCAGGTAGATAATACAATGGGCAGGTTGGGCGCAGGCTTTACAACGGGTTGGGCGGCTTCAAAGGCGGCGGCAACACCGGTAGCGCCGGTGGCGGCAAGCGTAGCCACTCCCGTAAGTGACTGCTTCAGAAATCTTCTTCTCTTAACCATGCTGTGTTTATTGCAGACGAAGATACTGGATCGAACAAAAAACCGGGGCAGTCTTTGCGGCCACCCCGGTTTTAGAGAAATTGTCTGTATGATCAGAATGTATACGCTACCGACAAACGCAGGTTCCGCGGCGCCTCGGCCTGGTAATAGTAAGCATTCAGCCAGCTGTACCACGAGCCGCTGTACAGGTAGGTATCCAGCAGGTTGAATACGTTGGCGGTAATGCGGATCTTGTCGCGGTCGTACGAAATACCGGCATCCACCTTGGTATAATCAGGCAATTCAGCACCGCCGGCAGGAGAAGCCTCCCAGAAGGTATGACGATCGCCCAGGAAGGTCACACCGGCGTTTACCCCGAACCCGCGAAGCACGCCCGACGAGAGTCGGTAGCTGAGCCAGGCATTCGCTGTATGGGTTGAATAGGTAGGCAGATAATCGCCCACCTTCAGCGTGGTTTCGGCGCCTTCATTGATTTTCGTCACTTTAGACTCTGTGTAGGCATAGTTTACAACCAGGTTGAGGCCGCGTACAATGGTGCCGCGCAGGTCAAATTCAATACCCTGTGCCCTTTTTTCACCCAGGTCGATGCTATACGCAACATGGGTTGCCGGATCCACAGGTCCGGCAACCAGCTCATTTTTCTTAACGATCCGGTATGCCGCCACGGAGCTTGCCCAACGGCCGCCTGCCCACTCACGCTTTACACCGATTTCCATGTTGTTGCCCGTGATGGGTTTGATCTTGGTACCGGGCCGTACGGTTCCCGCCTGCGGCAGGAAACTCTGGTCGTACAGGGCATACGCGCTGGTATTTTTGTCGATCGATACACTTAAACCCGCCCGTGGTGTGAAATGATCGGCTTTATCTGGCGCGGCGCCCCAGGCCGACATGCTCAGGCTGGTATAACGGCCGGCCACGGTAAGCCGGATCCTGTTATCAAGAAAACCCAGTTCATCCTGTACATATACCGAAGAGTAGTTCTGGTCCATCACACCGCCGCCGGCAATTGCGCGCTCTTCCAGCGGTTTGGAGCGGTCGAATTGCGGGTAACCATTTACAGGTACGCCGAGGTTGGGGTTCTTCATATCAAATTCAGCGCCTTCCGTATCGAGGTCATGGTACTGCATCCAGTCGGCATAATAGTTTTTGCGGGCGCCATCCAGCCCCGCGAGAATGCGGTGACGAATGGCCCCTGTATGAAGGTCGCCGTTCACAAATGCCTGGCCCATGGTCATGGCGCTTTTCGCATCCCATATGCCAATGGTGCGGATCATCGTATAATCCGTATTTACTACGCTGGGCCATGAAGACGATCCGATCTGGTTGTAATCAAAGCGCGACAGCTGGGCGGTGAATTTCCACTGGCTGTTGATATCGTGGTTCAGCGTGGCATAAAAGCTGTGGTCGTTCATTTTGGTGCCGGGCAAACCGGCCGGGTTGCTGTTGAAGCTGCGCGGAAGTTTGGCAAACCCGTCGGGTGCAAAAACATAATAGGAACCGACATCAGACATATTTGCGCGCTGGTAATTGTATTCAAAGGTGACCTTGGTGCGGTCGTCGAGCTGGTAAGAAATGACCGGGGCGATCACATACCGGTCGTTGTACTCATTCACGCGGAAAGAGCCTTTGTTCTGGGCGGAGAGGTTGAGGCGGTACAACAGCCTGCCGTCTTTGCTGAGCTTGCCGTCGATATCAAGCGTAGTGCGGTACAGGTTCCAGCTGCCGGTGGTAAAGGAGACCTCGCCCTTTGTTTGGCCGGTCGGCTTCTTCGTTACCACATTGTAGATGCCGGCAGGGTCACCGCTCGACAGCATGAAGCCCGCCGGGCCTTTTACAAATTCAATATGATCAACAAAGCTCATATCTTCCGTAAGCGGTCCCCAATAAGAGTTGACCACGTTAAAGCCATTGCGGAAGGCCTGCACCTGCCCGCCACGCGCCGTGATATTGGTGTACATATCGCCCCAGTGTTCACTGCGAACCAGTCCGCTTACGTTACGAATCAGCCCGTCGCTCATGCTGATTACCTGCTGGTCTTTCAGCATATCGCGCGATACCACCTGCACATTCTGCGGCAGCTCCAGCAGCGGCGTGGCTACCCGTAAGCTGGCCGAACCCATCTTTTCATTGTACCGGTTATTATAAGCCGATACCACCACCTGCTCCAGGTCTTTGGCAGTTTGCCTGAGCTCGAAATCGACAGTTACAGCTTCACCCCTGCCCACAGTAACCGTTTTCTCTTCACTCTTAACACCTGCAAGCGATGCCACTATGGTGTAGGTTGCAGCCGGCACATTCTTTATAGTATAACGGCCATCCTTACCTGAAACAGTGCCGCGGTTGATCAACTTCAGAACGATGCTCACATCTTCGGCGGCCTTGCCGTCGGCCGTACGCACCTGACCGGTAATATGCCCGTGCTGGGCCGATGCTACAGTACGCAACGCAACAAAAAACAAAATCAATAAGTATCTCATATGGTGTAGTGTGATTGTGGCGCGAAATTATTTCGCGCGAACACTACTTTGCTGGCGATAGTCGAAAATCCATTTACGAAATCGGGAAAGAATCGTCAAATACTACCAGGCGTTCGTAAAACACAGATAGTATTTACAATAAAATGACAATAAACGGGTCAGTTAAAAGCCTGCCGGAAAGCCAGCGGCGACTGGTCGGTTTTCGCCTTGAACAATTTGCTGAACGATTGCGGATGCTCAAACCCCAGTCCATAGGCAATTTCACTTACGCTCAGGTCGGTTGTAGACAGCTTTTCCTTCGCTTTTTCGATCAGTTTGTCGTGAATATGCTGCTGTGTATTTTTCCCGGTGAGCATCTTCAGCAGGCTGCCCAGGTAACCCGGCGACACCTGCAGGCTGTCGGCAACAAGCTGAACGGTGGGCAGGCCGGCGGTCATTACGGCATCACTGTCAAAATAGGCCGTCAGCATGGATTCCGGCTTCTCCAGTATCTTATGGTTGCTGATCTTGCGGTAATGAACTGCCGGTTGTAAAAACGGTCGCCATAGTTCAGCAGTGTTTCCAGTTGCGAAATAATAATACCCTGGCTGAACCTGTCGATATTCGACTGGTATTCCTGCCTGATGAGGCCGATGATATGGTTCACTGTTTCCTCTTCCTTTGCCGACAGGAACAGCGCCTCGTGTACCGTGTAATCGAAATAGCCGAATGTGCGGATCAGTTTCGCCAGGCTGGTATTCCATAAAAAGTCAGGATGAACCAGCAACAGCCATCCCGCCCTTTTATGGTTTGTTCCCAGTGTGGTTTCCACCCGCAACACCTGCTGCGGCGCCAGGAAGAACAGGATACCGGCATCAAAATCATACTGCTGCTGCCCGTAAAACATTTTACCCTCCACGCCATGTTTCAGCGAAATGGAATAGAAATCATATACCCAGCTGATGGCATTGTGTTCATTGAGGTGTACCAGGTCGGCATAATCCACCACGCTGATCAACGGATGCGCAGGCGGCGGCAATCGCCGCCGGTGAAATTCACTGATCGTTTTAACATGCACGATGTTCGAATTGGCCATGGTCTGTTCCTGTCAGGAAGAAAAATAAACGGCTGCAAATTCCTTTGCATACGCTTCCAGCTTCACCATCCGAAGCTACCTGCTGCAGGTCAAAATCAGACCGCAGCAGGCCGTTATGCGTTGCCAGCCCCAGCTCCACCAGGTTGAACGCAGCATTCGGCGGCACGCCATTGTTAACAAGCGACTGCTCCACTTGTTCGGCCGGCAGCAATTTCCACTGCAGGTCGGGCATACCGATGGCCTGCCCCAGCACCGAAGCGGCTTCCCGGCAGGTTCTTTCGTCGCTCACAACATATCTTACCGGCCGCACTTCTTTTGTCGATACCATCTCTTCAGCAACAGCGGCAGCTATATCCTGCGGCGCCACCATAGGAATAATGTCATCGCCGCCATACACATTCCCCATAAAGCCCGCGGCCCTGATCATGGGAATAAAGCTGAGCAGGTTGTAATAGAAAAAACAGGGGCGAACATGGGTCAGCTGTATGCCCGGCAGGGCGTTGGGCAGCTGCTCCACCCGGTAAGAGCCACCGATAAAACCAGTTCCCGACGTCAGGTGTGCGCCATAGCTGCTCAGGTGAACCACTCTTTTCACGCCTGAACGGCGGATGGCTTCCACATAGCAGCTACCGGTTTTTTCATAATAACCAACCTGGTCGGGCTGGCTGAAATCAGCGGGCACCATGCAGTAAACCGCATCGGCGCCCGAGAAGGTTGCCGCGAGGAAATCTATGTTCTGCACCGAACCGGTAGCGGGTACGGCGCCCAGCCCGGCGATCTCTTCCTGCCGGGCAGCATTACTGCTGATAACGGTAACAGTGTGTCCCTGTTTAACAAGCTGTTTGGTAAGCGGCCGGCTGATATGCCCCAGCGAGCCTGTAATGATGATCTTCATTGCTGATTTTTATAACACAAAGCTGCAAAAAGGCGCCGGGAGAAAAAGAACCGGATCCGCGTTTGTTGTAGCCAAAAAGCAGGTTGATCGCCAAATGCAGGCCGGCCTGGTGGCGCCACACCGGTAAGGTTTCCATGTTCGCATCCCCGCAAAATATATTGTAACAAATGACCGGGCTGCTGCGTCAAACAATCTTATGATAAAAAGCCTGCTATCGGTTGCGCTTCGCAATTTCCGGAAAGACAAATGGTACAGCCTGCTGAACATTCTCGGCCTGACCATAGGGATAACCTTTAGCATGTTCCTTATCTTCTATATAAAAGACGAGCTGAGCTTCGACCGGCATTTCGATCATGCCGACCGGATATACCGCATCAATTCACACATCAAAGAGGCCGACAGGGATACCATGCGCCTGGCTATTGCGCCGTTTCCCGCCGCAACAGCGCTGGCCAGCGACTACCCGGAAGTGGAAGAAGCCGTACGCTTCGTAAGCAGCGGGCGCACCATGTTCAAAAACGGCACCACACGCCTGTACGAATACAAAGTATTTTTTGCCGACAGCAATCTATTCCGCGTATTCAGTTGCCCGTTTATAGAAGGCAATTCAAAAACAGCCCTCCAGGAACCCAATACACTGGTGCTTACCGAGTCGTCGGCCATCAAATTCTTCGGTAACCACCAACCCTTCCTGGGTAAAACACTGGAGAATGTAAACGGCAAAGTGTATAAGGTGACCGGTGTTATCAAAGACCCACCCCGAAACAGCCATCTGCTCTTCAATATCCTCGTGTCGAGAAATACGCTTCCGGCCGACTTCAGTGATAACTGGGGCAATTTCGACTACTACGTCTATGTGCTGCTTAAACCGGGAACTTCTGGTGCCGCCTTCAATGAAAAGATGAAGCCCATGTACGATAAATACCTGGCGCCCCTGTTTTCGCAGTTCAATATAAAAGTCCGGTTTGAAGCGCAGCCCATCACCGCCATACATCTGCATTCCACCGCACTCAATGAGCCCGAAGAAGTAGGCAACATGTCGTATATCTACATATTTTCTGCAGTGGCTTTTTTGATGCTGCTGATCGCCTGCATCAACTATATGAACCTCACCACGGCCCGGTCGGCCCGCCGGGCCAAAGAGATCGGTATTCGCAAAGTAACCGGTTCCGGTAAAGCACAGCTGGTATTACAGTTTCTTATTGAGTCGACCCTCACCGCCCTGGTAGCCCTGCTGCTCAGCCTGGGGCTGATCGCCATCCTCCTGCCTATGTTCAATCATATTGCCGGCAAATCCATTGCTTTCAGCACCCTGTTCAAACCCAATACCCTCGCCATTTTACTGGGCCTGGTATTGCTCGTAGGAACGGCAGGCGGCAGCTACCCGGCCTTTTACCTGTCTGCCTTCAACCCGGTGACCGTGCTGAAGGGAAGTTTATCGAAAAGTTCCAGCAATGTACACCTGCGCCGCGCCCTGGTGGTTGTACAATTTTCCATATCGATGATCATGCTGATTTGCACCTGGGTGGTGTACGGGCAGCTGAAATACTTAAGAAACAAAGACCTTGGTTTCGACAAATCGCAGGTACTGACCGCTTCAGCCATGACCGACCGCAATATCAGCAGTGCTGTATTGTCGTTCAAAAACGAGATGCGCACCCACCCCAACGTGCTTTCCGTAAGCACTTCCAACGGCGTGCCCGGAGGGGGTATCAGCTTCAGCCTGTTCTCATTTGAAACAGACAAGGGTTATATGGACAAGGGGGTGGACGTTTACGGGATCGACGAAGGCTATATGAAGACCCTTGGTATGAAGATCGCCAAAGGGAGGGATTTTTCGGGCCTGTCTGATACCCTGCACAGCATACTGGTAAACGAAAAACTGGTGGAAGCGTTCGGATGGGGCGAAAACGCCCTCGGTAAACGGGTGAAGTTTCCCGGCGACACCTCGGGCAAATACCTGGAAGTGGTGGGTGTGGTAAAAGACTTCAACCAAAAATCGCTGTACAACGAAATTGCACCCCTGCTGCTGCGGTATGCGCCTAACAGCAACATGATCCAGCTGAAGTTGCGCGGCGGCAATATACCGGGTACCATCGCGGGCATTGAAAACGCCTGGAAAAACAGCTTTCCCGATATTCCTTTTCAATATACTTTCCTGGACCAGGACTTCGACAGCCAGTATGCGGCCGACCAGAAACGAGGTAAGATTTTCACCGCTTTTTCCATATTAACGATTGCCATCACCTGCCTCGGGCTGCTGGGGCTGATCGCCTTCACCACCGAGCAGCGGCAGAAAGAGATCAGCATCCGCAAAGTGCTGGGCGCCGGCACAGGCCAGGTCATTCTGCTGATTACAGGCAATTTCATTTTCCTGGTGGCATTGTCCTGCGTCATCGCCTTCCCGGTAGCCGGTTATTTTATGTCGAAATGGCTGAAAATATTTCCCTATAATACCGGGCTGCGCCCAAGCCCCTTCCTCCTTTCTGCCCTTGCCGTGCTGCTGATCACGCTGCTCACCGTCATTTTTCACACAGTAAAAGCTGCTTTGGCCAACCCGGTGAAAAGCCTGCGGGCAGAATAACCGGTTTTTTTCTCGCCGGCTCGGAATTATTGACTAAACTTATTCCGATTTAGTAAGCAATTAACTGCCATGAGAAAAATAGCAGCGCTACTCGTACTTTTCGGCTCCGCCTCCTGTTTGGCCCAGGCGCCCGTCGACATCCAAAATTCAACCGGAAAAATGGTGTAAAACTGGCCGTTGACGATAACCGGGCACTTTCCCTTACCTGGCTGGCCGGCAATACCACCGGAGGCAGCCTGGCGGTATTTCCTGCGCCCCACCAGTATTTTTATCCGCTCGATGAAGCCTTCAATTTAAAGTTCACCTGGTATGGAAGCAACTACCAGCAGGCATTCGACGGGTATGGTATCGGCATACGGCAGGACCCCTACGGCGATAAACGCTTCGTACCCTGGTTCAATGCGCCGCCGGGCACGCAACAGCGATTGAATTTCTTCTGCCAGCTGTCTGCCAACGGTGCTTCCGATGTGCTGGAGCAGGTGAAAAAACTTACCCGCCACGACAGGTACCTGGCCCTGCCGGGATACAAAACCATGTCCAGCCATTTCCGCAATGAATTTGTGGTGAAAACCATTATGGCCAACAAGCCCCTGCCCGACACCCCCAATTTTGTGCGGGTGTTCAAGGCCACGGGCGTTGATATGGTGCACCTGGCCGAATTTCATTATACCGCACATCCGCAGGGGCCCGATGATTTGCGGTTGCTCGAATTGAAATACCTGTTCGACATGTGCCGGAAGTATTCCGACAACAGCTTCCTGCTGCTGGCCAAAATCGACAATCACCAATACACCGATTCAGACAAGGTGGCCCCCGGTCAGCTGTTGGCGCAAAGCCTGGAAACGCTTGAAGAACATTTCATTCAAAAAGGTCTTATATTGAAAAAAAATAGCTTCGAAGAGATAACCCTGAACGGAAATGCGATTTTGACGGAAATAATGATTAACAATATGCTATTAAATGCCATCAGGCATACCCCTGTAGCAGGAGAACAGAAACTGGATGAAACATTGCTTTTCAAACGATTTTCCCGCCTCGCGTCAGACAACAGCGGAACCGGCCCCGGCCTGGCCATTATCAATGAAATTTGCAAATTCCATCATTGGACAATCGGTTACCGTTACCACAACGGCTTTCACCATTTTATCGTTGCATTTTAAACGCAGAAAAACCGCACAATCGGGTGTTATATGAAAACAGCATGGACAAATAATAAAACGGGTATGTTAAGATGGGGGCGCTTCTCAACGCTGTTTGCCATTGTAGCAGGTTATATACTGCTGTCCACCCTCACCCGGCTCGTTCTCCTGGTTTGGTCAATCGCCAATATTGATTTTCAGCCACTGGCGCTGCTGGGTGCGTTTGGCATGGGGTTCCTGTACGACCTGGCGGTGGCGCTCAGCTTTGTACTGGTCTACAACCTGTACCTGCTGCTGCTTCCCAAAAGATGGATCGGCTCGTTACCCGACAGGATATTCACCATTTTGTACTGTTTTATTGTTTTCA
>JASGFZ010000122.1:0-9032 GCA_047605345.1 Flavihumibacter sp.
GAAGAAAAGCGCTACCAACCGCAATTGATGCAGTTGGTAGCGGCTTGTTTTATTTCAGTGTTTCTTCAAACAGCCTGAAGATCCTTTTATATTCATCGGTCCAACTGCTGGGCTCTACAAAGCCATGGTCTTCCATGGGGTAGGCCGCCAGCTCCCAGTTGTTCTTTTTCAATTCTATTAGGCGTTGCTGCAGGCGCACTACGTCTTCGAAATGCACATTCACATCAACCATGCCATGGCAGATCAGCAAACGGTCTTTCAAGCCGTCGGCATGATAGATCGGCGAGCTGCGGCGATAGGCGATGCTGTCGGTGAAGGGCTCGTTGAGGATATTGGCTGTATAACCGTGGTTATAATGCGCCCAGTCGGTTACAGGCCTTAAAGCGGCACCCGCGGCAAAAGTGCCGGGACTGGTGAACAGGCCCATCAGGGTAATAAATCCGCCATAAGAACCTCCGTAGATACCGATGCGTTTGGGGTCAACGCCGTATTTGTCGGCCAGCAGTTTTGCGCCGTCGATATTATCGTTCAGGTCTTTGTCGCCCATAAAACGGTAGATGCCGGTGCGCCAGTCGCGGCCATAGCCGGCGCTGGCACGATAGTCGATGTCGAGCACGGAATAACCGGCATCAGCCAGCAGGTTATGGAACATATATTCCCTGAAATAGCTGCTCCACCATTTGTGCGCGTTCTGCAGGTAACCCGCGCCGTGAACAAAGATCACCGCGGGGTGAGATGCATGCGGCTTTGCAGGGCGGTAGAGGCGTGCATACACATTGGCGCCGTCGCGGGCCGTGAAATTGATCAGCTCGGGTTCGCGCCAGGGGTAAGCAGCGAATTCGGGCGACATCGCTTTGTCGGTCAGTTGGATGGCTTTTGCCGCGGCCTTATTGTCTTGCAGGTATAATTCCCAGGGCTTGTTGCTGTAGGAATAGAGAATGGCCAGCTTCTTTTCATCGGGCGACAGTACGGCCTGGTTCGCGCCGGTCATGCTTGTAAGCTGCTCCATGTTTCCACCGGTCACGGGTAAACGATAAAAATGCTTTTCACCCGGATGCGGCTTGTTGCTGGTGACGTAGAAGAATTTTTTATCGGCCGAAACCTGCACCGACTGGATTTCAAAATTGCCGCTGGTGAGGGCCTTCGTGTCTTTGCTGGTAATATCGGTTACATATAGGTGTGAGTAGCCGGTTTTTTCCGACTGGTACCAGATCTGCCGGTCGTTCAGCCAGCCGAGGTTATTACCGTTGAACCAGCCGGTGCCGGGGCCGCCGATCCAGGCATTGTCGTGCTGGCGGTCGATCAGCGATAAACTGCCGGTTGAATCCAGCAGCATCAGCCAGCGGTCTTTGTTATCGGTGGAACGGATGTCAACCACCGCACAGGAGGCATTGGGCGCCCAGGAAACCCCATTGATATTTACCTTGCGAACCGGGGGTGTTTTTATGTCGGCGGCGAATTTTGCCGGGTAATCATTCACATAATCGGGCAGGTCGTGGATGCCGGGCAGCCCGTCGGTTTTGATGCTGTACACCGTGTCTTTGGTGCGATCAAACAAAAACAGTTCCTGCGCGCCCATAGGAGCGCCTACCTTGGTACGCCCGGGAATGGTTTCCGCAAACCCCGATTCTGTAACATAGGTCGGAACGATGGTGGGTTTTGCGTTGGCAGCCTGTTTGAGCAAACGATAGCTGATATACCGGCCATTGTTGCTGATGCCGAAACCGTTAATGTTTTTATCGTCGGTATAGATGGTACGCAGTGTGGGCGGGTTGTTTTTTTTCTGCATGGCTTCGGCCAGTTCCTTTTTCTCTTTCCGCTCGCGCAGTATATCGAAGAGGGCCAGCTGGTCATTCTTCAGCCAGGTTTCCTGTTCGTTCTCTTTTTTGGCTGCTGCGGGCGCGGTGCCGCGTTGGAGGTTGGTGAGTTGGCTGAGGGCACCTGTAGCGATATCCCAGGCATAGAGGTTTTGCTGGCGAACGAAAACCACTTTGCTGTCGTTGAAAGCAAAGCCAGGCTGCAATTCACGTTCAACGGTTTCTGTTATGCGCACCGGTGCGGCTTTTTTCGGGTCGCGGTACCAGATATCTCCTTCCGACACATAAACGTATGCTTTTCGGCTGTTGTTGAATCGCAGATCGGAATAGTCGACGGCTGCCTGTCTTTCGGCATTGGTCGCTTTCTGCGGCTTGCCGGCAGCGTTGATAAAATAAAGGGAGTCGGAAGCAGCCTGTTCGGGGTTCCATTTAAAATACAACCGGTTGTCGGCCCCCCAGAAAGGGTTGCCGGGTGAAGTGCCGATCCATTTGGGATCACGCATGATGTAGTCAACGGTGAGTTGGGGCGTTTGCGCGTGCAGTGTACAGGCAGCAAAAAGCAATAGCAGGCTGTAGATATATTTCATGTTATAATAAAATTCCTTCCAGAAAAATATAGGCTACAGAAAAATAAATGATAAGGCCTGTTACGTCTACCAGGGTAGCAACAAAAGGAGCGGAAGACACCGCAGGGTCGGCACCCGCTTTTTTGAGAACGATCGGCAGCATAGAGCCGCTCAATGTTCCCCAAAGCACCACACCCACCAGCGAGCAGCCAACGGTGATGGCTATCTGCACATAATACGGGCCGTACACCGCGGGAAAAACCTGCGACCATATAATGACCCGCAAAAACCCGATTACCCCCAGTACAGAACCAAGCAGCAATCCTGATATTATCTCGCGGCGTAATACCCGCCACCAGTCGCTGATGCTGATTTCGCCCAGCGCCATGGCCTGGATGATCAGCGTTGATGCCTGGCTGCCGCTGTTACCGCCGCTGGAAATGATCAGCGGCACAAACAATGCCAGCACCACCGCCCGCGCGATTTCGTCTTCAAAATAACCCATAGCCGTGGCGGTCAGCATTTCACCCAGAAAAAGCACCACCATCCACACGATCCGTTTCTTGAACAGCTTGAAAATAGGCATTTCAAGATAAGGTTCGTCGAGGGCTTCGGTACCACCGATCCGCTGGATGTCTTCACTGAATTCTTCGTTGGTCACCCACAGCACGTCGTCGATGGTTACAATGCCCAACAGTATATTGTGGTCGTCGAGTACCGGCAGGGCCATCCGGTTATTCATTTTGAACACCTGGTTGGCCGATTCCTGGTCGTCGGTTACCCGCAGCGCAATATAACGGTGATCAATAAGGTCGCTTACTTTTTTTTCGGGATCGGCAAGTATCACTTCCCTGATGCGCATGTCGTCAACGAACTCACCATTGTCGTTTACCACGTAGATGACATCGATGGTTTCACTGTCTTTCCCATTGTCGCGGATATGCTGTAATACCCGCGTCATGGTCCAGTCGGCATTCACGGCGATATAATCGGGCGTCATCAGGCGGCCTACGCTGTCTTCGGGATAACCGAGCAGGGAAAGCGTGATGCGGCGCTCTTCAGGATCGAGTGTTTTGATCAGTTCCTTCACCACCTCGCTGGGCAGCTCTTCGAGGAAAGCGGTACGGTCATCGGCGGGCAGCTCATTGAGCAGCTCGGCGGTTTTGAGCGGGGGCAGTTCCTGGATGATGTCTTTCTGCACCGACAGGTCGAGTATCTTGAACACGCTCGATGCGCGGTGGGTGCTCATGTTGCCGATGATCTGGCTGGCGTAGTCGTCGTTTTCGTTCACCAGCCCGGCCACATCGCTGATATTCTGGTTGTTCAGGAATTCACGCATGCGCAGCTTGTCTTCCTGGTGGATGAGCGATTCGAATTGTTCCTGAATAGAGAGCGTTTCCAGTTCTTCCGGCATGCTTCAAATGTACAGCGTCAGGGCCTATATTGCAGCATGATTTTGCCATGCCTGGTGATAGCACCTACTGCCTCGATGGGCCGGGGCGTATATACCACCGCATTCATTGCGGCGGGAACGGTGGTGGAGCAAAGCCCGGTGATCGTGATGCCGGCGGCCGACCGCGTACACCTCGACCAGACCACCCTGCACGATTATATTTTCGAATGGGGGCACGACCGTACAGCCTGCTGCATGGCGCTGGGGTACATCCCGGTCTATAACCATGCTTATTGCAGTAACTGCGAGTATGAAATGGATTTTGACGAAGCCCGGATGAAGGTAACGGCCATGCGGGATATTGAGGCCGGAGAGGAGCTGTTCATCAATTACAATGGCGACTGGAACGACGAAACCCCGCTCTGGTTCGAGGCGCATTAAAACCCGGGTACCTGGCTGATCAGCAGGCTGATGGCACCAGCCACCGAGGCCTGCACCTGCACATTGTCTTTGTTGATGACCAGCCCGTTCAGGCGCAACCTGTCGGTATTGCCTTTCAGGTCGATGCCCGTACTGATATGGCGGTTCAACTGGGCGTCGATCTTCGCCTTGTTTTTATAATAAATGTCGCTGACGTCTATTGTCGCCTGCTGGCGGAGATTATCCAGTATCCGCTGGCTGAAAAATGTTTTGCCTATCTGTAGTACGAGGCTGGAGGAGTTGAGGTCGAACTCGAGATCGGGCACCGATATGGTTTGCTGGTAAAGATCGAGCTCGGGTGTGCCGGTGAGAAGGAGGGTACCGCGTTTGGTACCGGTGAACATGACCTTGAATGCAACGCGGTAGTTGTCCAGCCCCCGCACTTCCACCTTGCTGATCCTTATTTTCTCGCCTTTGATGTCGAACGACCGGTTACGCAGGGTACGGGTCAGCAGCGTATCGATGGTGGTATAATCGTAAATCGCATTGGCCGTTATGCTGAAACCGTTGCCGGAGGTGGCGCTGCCGAGCGGCGGAAGATTGCTGGTGACTGAATAGTTATTGCTGTCGGAGCTGATCTCGGGATAACAACTGATGGCGGCGGTAAACCGAAGGGTGTCGCTGCTGAAATTGATGGGGCCGATATTGACAGCATTGGCATTGAGCTTCATGTAACCATAGGTGCTCAGCGGGATTTTTTTACCGGCTTTTTCGGCGAGCGGTTGCAGGTAGTTGTCGAAACGCATATTGTTCACGATGGCATCGATATTGCTGCCGTAAAAGTTGACAGAGGCGGCGATGCTGTCGATCACCTGCTGGGTAACATCGTTTTTAAAAACAGTGACGGTGCATTTGTCTACTGCTGTTACGTTCGATACGGCTGTTGTTGTTTGCAGACGGTAATCCGGCAGGAACCGTAACCGGCTGGTGAGGTTGATATTGACACGACGCATGCTTTCGGGTGCAAACCCGCAACTGCCGTTCACCCACGGCGAAACGGGTTGATTGAGTACGCAAACCGACTGGCTGCCTGCAATCTGGTACTCCCCGTTCATGGTCACCTGCACCTCGTTATTAACGCAGGCGAACCGGAAAACAGCGCGCAAAAAGCGGTATTTGTACCTGAAGTCGCAACTGCTGACCATATAGGCGGGCCAGCCGGTGCTGGTGATCTCACGCGGGGCCATTTTTTCGGCTATCTCCAGGAAGGGCTTGATCGCTACTTTCACAGGGATATAAACGGTGGAGACAGAAAGGGCCGGTAAGCTTTTTACCGGAACGGGCGCCACCGGCTGGCTTGCTTTTTTACTGCCGCCGCAGGCGGTGAGAAAAAGCAAGGGTACGATTATTTTCAGGAACTGACGGAACATCTGGCTGGATTATCGGGTAAGGATCTCCGTTACATGGGTTTTGATGTTGTCGGCAATTTTATCGGTAGGAACATCATTCGGGTCGCCGCCGAACGGGTCTTCAATTTCTTCGGCGATCAGCTCGAGGCTGATCAGCACATAAGCGATAAAGGTCACTACGGGAACGGCGAGGTAACCGAGGCTGAAAACAAAACCGATGGGCAGGGTGATCACATATACGAAAATGAATTTCTTGATGAAAACACTGTACGAATAGGGGATGGGGGTGTTTTTGATGCGCTCGCAGGCGCCGCAGATATCGGTAAAGCTCAGCAGCTCGTTGTTCAGAAAGATCAACTGCTCGCCGCTGATGACGTTTTTCCGGTACAGCTCATTTATCCGTTTCATGATCAGCGTTGCCGTCTGGTTGGGCTGGTGCCGGCTTTGATCGATATTCAATTCAGGGTGATCGATGTTGTCGAGCGCCAGCCTCGTTTTTTCGGAACGCAGGTGATCGCGCAAAATAGCTGCATAGAGGGGTATGGCTTTTCTGAAAAAGTTTCGGTTTACTTCATCATTGGCCGGTAGGATGGCATCGAGTTTGATGGCCAGGTTCCGGCAATTGTTGGTGAGCGAGCCCCATAATTTACGCCCTTCCCACCAGCGGTCATAAGCGGTATTGGTCCGGAAAACAAGCAGCATGGAAATAACAAAACCCAGCAGGCTGTGCATCAGGGTAATATTTTTCCAAACGCTGTTCTGCGAAAGATTAAGCCATCTTACCTCCAATACAGATACGAACCCTGCATAAAATGCAATGACTAGTAATAAAGGCGCCAGTTGCCGGAAAGTGTCGGCCTTGTGGAATTTGAAAATGACCGAAAACCAGTCTTTGGGATTATAGCTGACCATAGTTCAGGTTAATTGGTTTGGAAGCGGTATCCGCGGAGGAAATCCTGCACCGGCATTTTTTTCTTTCCCTGAAGCTGGATCTCTTTCAGGAAAAGATAGCCGTCGACAGCGGCAAATTTCAGAAAAGTTTTTTTGTCGGTTATAAATTCTCCCGGCGGCACCGCCGGTGGCTGTTTTTCCATAACGGCTTCGAATATGCGCAGGCTTTTTCCTTCGAGTTCGGTAAAAGCGGTCGGATAGGGCGATAGCCCGCGAACAAGGTTGTATACCTCCTGTACAGGTTTCTGCCAGTTGATCCTGCCGGTTTCGGTAAAGATCTTGGGCGCATGTTTGAGTGATGCGTCGTGCTGCGGTTGCGGCGTTTCCCGTAATGACCCGTCTGCCAGTTGCCGGATAGTGGCCAGTAGCGTTTGGGCGCCGAGCTGCATCATGCGGTCGTGCACCGAGCCTGCATTTTCATCAGGCGCAATCGGCAGGGTGGCCTGTAACAGCACATTGCCGGTATCGATGGCGTGCTGCAATTTGAAAATGGTAACGCCGGTTTGGGTTTCGCCGTTGATCACGGCCCAGTTGACCGGCGCCGCGCCGCGGTATTGCGGCAGCAGCGACCCGTGTACATTGATGGTGCCCATCGGCGGTGCATTCCAGACGATTTCCGGCAGCATGCGAAAGGCCACCACTACCTGGAGGTCGGCCTTCCAGCTGGCGAGGGCTGCCAGGAACTGCGGGTCGCGCAGCTTTTCCGGTTGCAGCAGCGGCAGGTTGTGCTCAACGGCATAGGCTTTTACAGCCGATTGCTGCAGTTGCATGCCGCGGCCGGCGGGTTTATCGGGCGCCGTGACCACGCCCACCACCCGGCAGCCGGCTTTACACAGCGCATCGAGCGAAGCGACGGCGAAAGCGGGGGTGCCCATAAACACAATCCGGATATCTTTATAGTCCATAGTCTTGTAAACCAATATTTTAAAGTTCCAAAGATAACCGCCTGTTTCCGTAGCTTTACCGATCAAAAAATAAAAATTATGGAACAAGTAAAAGCTGGCGATACGGTAAAGGTTCATTACCATGGCCGCTTGACCGATGGCACTACATTCGATAGCAGCGAAGGTCGTGATCCGTTGGAATTTGAAGTGGGCAGCGGAATGGTGATTGCCGGTTTTGACAATGGAGTGCTGGGTATGTCGGTAGGTGATAAACGCAAAGTGGATATTCCGGTTGAAGAAGCATACGGTCCCAAGAACCCGGAAATGATCATCGAATTTCCGAAAGACCAGGTACCCGAGGGCATGCCGCTCGAAAAAGGCATGCGCCTGAACCTGAACAATACCCAGGGCCAGGTGGTGCCGGTGGTGATCACCGATGTGCTGGAAGATGTTATCCTGCTCGACGCCAATCATCCGCTGGCGGGAGAAGACCTGGTATTCGATATCGAACTGGTAGGCATTACCCCAAAGCCGGGCATGATCATCATGCCGTAACGGTTTGTTGACCTTTTTCAGGAGGCTGCTCGTGACCCATGAGCAGCCTCTTTTTATTTTCAATACTTCCTGCTTTCGGATGGCAATGCCTGAATTTAAGCAGAAAGCAGGCATCCGTTGGGCTGTGATCAGCCAAAATAATTGTAGAAGGTGCCGCCGCGCCGCTGTAAATTGAGCCTCTTCAAATTCACAACATGAAAACAGGTGTATTGCTGAAACAAATTGTTGCCGGCTGTTTGCTGGTTATATCGGCTGCAGCCCAGGCCCAGACCCTGCCTACCGAAAAAGAAATATTCGGGTTCACCATCGGCGATGATTACCGGCTCGCGAACTATACCCAAACCGAAAAATACTTCAAGGCGGTGGCGGCGGCTTCCGACCGCGCGAAACTGGTCGATATAGGCCCCACTGAAGAAGGCAGGAGGCAATACATGATGATCGTGTCTTCACCCGAAAATATCCGTCGCCTCGATGAATACAAAGCGATTTCGCAGCAGTTGGCACGGGCGGAAAACCTGACCGGCGAAGAAGCTAAAGCGCTCGCTGAAAAAGGAAAAGCCGTAATCTGGATCGACGGCGGCATTCATGCTACCGAAGTGGTGGGCACCCACCAGCTCATTGCCAGCATCACCCAGTTCGTGAACCGGAAAGACCCTGAAACCCTTCGCATACTCGACAACGTTATCATCCTGTTCACACACATCAACCCCGACGGGCAGGAGCTGGTATCGAACTGGTATATGCAAACAGCCGACAGCACTAAACGCAATACGGATGTTCCGCGCCTGTACCAGAAATACATCGGGCACGACAACAACCGCGATTATTACATGATGAATATGAAGGAGACGCAGAATGTGAGCCGGCAATTGTTTGTAGAGTGGATTCCGCAGATTATGTACAACCACCACCAGACCGGTCCGGCAGGCTCAGTGGTGGCCGGCCCGCCTTACCGCGATCCGTTTAACCATGTGTACGATCCCCTGGTTGAGGCGGTTTTGCATGGCAGCGCCCACAGATTCAATGCCGGTAACAAC
>JASGFZ010000123.1:0-8879 GCA_047605345.1 Flavihumibacter sp.
CTCAGCACATTGGTGCGGTAAAAGGCCGTGGCGGCACCAAAGGCGGCCGTGTCGGCCGACACAAAAAAGTCGGGTGTAATGCCGCCGCCGCCAAATACCTTTTTGCCGCCGGGTGTGGTGTATTCCTTGCCGTGCGGCGATTTCAGGCTGCTGTCGGCATTCACCAGCTCACCGTGCCGGTAGCGGTTCACCAGGTCGTTGTCATAGGCTTCGATGCCCTGGTCGTAGGGTTTTTGAATGCTGCGTCCCAGCGGGGTATAGTACCGGGCCACGGTCAGCCGGAGGGCGGAACCATCGTTCAGGTCGTATTGCTCCTGCACCAGCCCTTTGCCGAAGCTGCGACGGCCTACGATGGTGGCCCGGTCCCAGTCCTGCAGGGCGCCGGCCAGCACTTCACTGGCAGAAGCCGACGATTCATCGAGCAGCAGGATCAGCCTGCCGCTTTCGAACAGTCCCTTGCGCCGGGCGTTGAAATCCTGCCGCGGCACATGGCTTCCTTCGGTGTACACGATGAGCTTGTCGCCGCTCAGGAACTCATCCGCCATTTCAATGGCTTCATTCAGGATACCGCCGCCATTGCCACGCAGGTCGAGGATCAGTGACTGCATGCCCTTTGTCTTCAGCGCCTCGAGGGCGCGCATGAATTCGGCATAGGTGGTGCCGGCAAACTTGCTCAGCCTTATATAGCCGGTGCTGTCGGTGATCATATAGCCGGCATCCAGCGAAGGCAGGGGAATCGTACCGCGCCGGATGGTAAAATCTTTATTTTCGTTTTTACGCAATACCTGTACGGTCACGTCGGTGCCGCCGGGCCCGCGCAGCAGCTTGCGGATGCCGTCGCCGCTGATCTTGCCGGCTACGGTGCTGTCGCCACTTTCAGGAACCTGTCGCCCACCAGCAGGCCCGCTTTTTCACTGGGGCCGCCATCGAGCACGCTGACCACATTGACCGTATCGTTGAATATCTGGAACTCGATGCCGATACCCTGGAAATTGCCCTGCAGGTCTTCATTTACCGCCTGCAGGTGCCGCGCGGGGATAAAGCTGCTGTGGGGATCCAACTTCGACAGCATGTCCTGGATGGCGTCGTTGCCCAGGGTATCGGTATTAACGGTATCTACATACTTCAGCGTCACCAGGTCAAGTACCTGCTGGAGGGGCGAACGTTTTTGCCTGAATTCAAAGAGATTGCCGGCAGTATTGGTGTTGTCGCGTAATTTATAACCGAACAGCATGCCGATGACCATTACGATAGAAAACAGCAAAGGAAGCCAGATCTGAATCTTTTTTCCGGGGTTGATTTCATTGCAAGCGCAAATTAAGTCATATCCGTTATTTTCGTTTTACCGTTAAAATACTTGTATGGCGATTTTGATAGCCGATAGTGGAGCCACCAAATGCGAATGGACGGTGGTGGAAAGGATGAAAGGCAGGAAAACGGCATTTACCCTGGGTATCAGTCCGTATTTTTTGAACGAGCAGCAGATCCGCGAGCTCGTACAGCGCGAGCTGCTGCCCGAAATCGCGAAATATGACATAACCGCGGTTCATTATTACGGCACCGGCTGCAAAAGCGCCGACAACCGCAAGCTGATCAACCGGGCCTTGTCGGCCGAGTTTCGCGGCGCCAAAGTAACGGTGGAAACCGACCTGCTGGCCGCCGCCAGATCGGTTTGCGGGCACGACAAGGGCATTGCCTGCATCCTGGGAACGGGCTGCAATTCCGCTTATTATAATGGCACCAAAGTGGCCAAAAACAGCCCGGGACTGGGTTATGTGCTGGGCGATGAGGGCAGCGGGGCCTACCTGGGCAAAAAGGTACTGCAGTATTATATGTACAATACTTTCGACGAAGAGCTGCGCTACCGGTTCGACGAAAAATTCGGGCTTACCGAAGAGGAAATACTGGACCGTGTTTATAAGCAGCCCCTGCCCAACCGCTTCCTGGCCGGCTTTACCCTGTTCCGGGCCGAAAACCGCGGCCATTTTATGGTGGAGAATATCATCGAAGACGGGCTGAACGATTTTTTCTTTTACCACCTGAACAAATACAATGAAAGCTGGAAACACCCCGTTCATTTTGTGGGCAGCGTTGCATTTGGTTTCAGAGATGTGATCACCGAACTTTGCAACAGCTATGAATTTGAGCTCGGAAAGATTGTGCAGAATCCGATGAGCGGACTAATACATTATCATGCGCAATGAGACCTATGAATAATTTTGTAAAAATAACCGAGCAGGAAAGCCATTATCGTCACCTCGAAAAGATGGAGGTGGGCGAACTCTTGCGACATATCAACGACGAAGACAAGCAGGTGCCTGTAGCCGTGGAGAAAGCCATCCCCCAGATCGAACGCCTGGTACAGGCAGTGGCCGATAAAATGCTGGCCGGCGGCCGCCTTTTTTATATTGGCGCCGGTACCTCCGGCCGGCTGGGTATTCTCGACGCCAGTGAAATACCACCTACCTACGGTATGCCCCCCGGCTGGGTGATCGGGGTGATTGCCGGCGGCACCACCGCCATCCAGAACGCCGTAGAAAATGCCGAAGACGACCGCGAACAGGGCTGGAAAGACCTGTTGCTGCACGATGTTTCCGACAAAGACGTGGTAGTGGGCATCGCCGCCAGCGGCACCACGCCCTATGTGATCGGCGCCCTGAAGCATTGCCGCGAAAACGGCATCATCACCGGGTCCATTTCCTGCAACCCCTCTGCACCGATCAGCCTGGAAGCCGATTTTCCCGTAGAAGTGGTGGTGGGTCCCGAAGTGGTGACCGGCAGCACGCGCATGAAAAGCGGTACGGCGCAGAAGCTGGTGCTGAACATGATCTCCACCTCGGTCATGATACAGATCGGTCGGGTGGAAGACAATAAAATGGTGAACATGCAGCTCAGCAACGAAAAGATCGTTGACCGCGGTACCAAAATGGTGATGTCGGCCCTGCAGCTGACCGATTACGACGCGGCCCGTAACCTGCTGTTGCAATGGGGCAGCGTTAAGAAAGCGGTCGATAATTATGCACGACATTGAGCCCTTCTATAACTGGCGCCATATTTATGTGAGCGAAGAAGACGAGCGGTCTCCGTTTTTCGGGCGGGCTTATTCTGAATTCGAGTTTTCGCAGGTGGTTTACAATTATTATATCCATCCCCAGTGGGATGAATTCGGTTCGCGTACCCTCTAACTGAAAGTGCTGATGGCTGATTACGATGAAGGATATGCCATCATCGAGCTGCTTGGCGAATGGAACGATGCCATCGAAAACGACATCATGAGCCTCAAGCGTGAAGTGATCGATAAATTCGAAGCGGCCGGCATTTACAAGTTCATCCTGGTGGCCGAGAATGTGCTCAATTTCCACTCGAGCGACCGCGAATATTACGAAGAGTGGTACGAAGAAATGATGGACCATGGCGGATGGGTGGTAATGCTGAACATGCCCGAACAAACACAGTATGATTTTCGAAGGGCGAAGCTGAACCGCTACATTGAGCTGGTAACGCTCGATAACTGGCGCACCTATAAACCCTTCCACCTCTATAAAAAGATCGACGAAGAACAACAGAAAAAGCTGGCATAGTTTTAGTGATACCCTCACCGCAAGGCCACGTTAAGACATTCCCTTTTGACTCCGGTTTGCTATTCTTCTTTTTTAGCATTATCAGTTTATGGAGTCGTTATACCTGGCATTACCACTTGCCTTTCATCAGCTTATAAAAGGAAAATCACTGGAGCGCTGCTCCCTGAAGCAATCCATTGCCCATCATTTGCACCTGATCCTGACCACCGCTATCGGTGAGCTGGGCAGCGACGAACAGTATGGCTGCGGACTGTGGAATACCGACTTCGATAACCTGACCAGCCGCAGCCGCCTGAAAGACGAATGGCTCACCGCACTGACCGCCGCCATTGTACTCCACGAACGGCGGCTGGACAAGCCCCGCGCCGAGCTCCAGCTGCAGCAGGAAGAGCTGGCGGCCACCCTTCCCAAACGCATCAAGAACCGGCTCGATATCACCATAAAAGCGGTCATCAGGGGTACCAATGAACCCATTGTGTACCGCGATCATTTTTTTGTCAGTCCGCTGTCATATAACTAGGCATGATCGAAACCAAAGCGCATATCAAAGACCGGATGCTGCGGGCGGCGACCGCCGCCTGGGGCTACCACGATAAAATAGACGAGTCGTCTTTTGATCCGCTGGTGGCCATTTTGCTGGATGTATATGCCGCCGAACTGGAGAAGATCAGCAACGAGATCGGCGCCAGCCATGAACGGGTATTGCAGCAGATGATGCAGATCATGGCGCCCGATGTATTGACCAGCGCCCTGCCGGCGCATGCCGTATTGCATGCCGCCAGTATTGAAGGCGGGTTGCTGTTGTTGCGCCGGGAACAGTTCTGCAGCACCCACGAGATGGCTGAGAAACTGGCCTGCTGGTTTGCGCCCGCGGGTGATTTCCGTATCAGCGACGCCGTGGTGCGCTTCCAGGTAGCGGGCGACCGCTGTTTCCGTTACCAGAACGCACGCCAGCGCGAGTTTGCCGGTACCGCCGCCCGTTCGCTGCCTGCCAATACCATTTGGCTGGGCATCGAAACAACGGCCAAAAGCCTGTTGCCCGCCAACTTTTTCTTCCATGTGAACCACGAGGCTTTCCGCGATAAATTCCTTTTTTACCTGCCCCAGGCGCGCTGGTGGCTGGATGACCAGCTTATGCCTGTTCAGCCCGGTTACCTGCCCGAAGCGCAATTGCCGGCCGATATCAACGCCTGGCTGAACCGGGAAGACAAGCTGGGCCGCCAGCTGCTGCAGCAGGTGCAGCAGCAATATGTTTCGCAGTTTGTACACCTGGCCGAAGAAACCGTACCGGTAAGTGGCAACGACCTGCCGGCGGCGCTGGCCGGCTGCCTGCCCGATGCCATTCGTAAAGATTTGTCTGCGCAGCCGCTGCGCTGGATCCGAATAGAATTTCCCGACGGGCTCGCCGGCAACAAACTCGATGAAGTGCATTGCCAGGCCAACTGTTTCCCGGTACTCAATCGTCGTCTCTATAGTCTCACGCACCGGTTGCAGCATTGGATCAATATCATTCCGCTGCAGTGTGAAGACCAGTTCCTCGACCTGCACACGGTATATGATGAATCGGGCCGGTCGTGGCTCAATGAAACGGCGGCAAAGGGCAAAAAACAACCCGCGCTGCTGCTGCGCCGGATCGGCGCCAACCGCTTTGATGAAAGGGATGTGCGCCGCCACCTGGGGCAATTGCTGCAGCTGTTACGCGAAGAAACGGCCGCCTTTACCTTATACGGACGTGATTTCATCCAGCAGGAGCTGCAGGGTATTCAGCAATCGATCAACCGGCTGCAACAGCAGCTGGGCAAAAAAAACGGGCAGGGGGCGGGGCTTCCTTTCCTCGAGATAGCCGACGGCAGCAGCCATACCCTTTTTATTGAATTCTGGGCCACGCAGGGCGCCGCCGCAAACGGGCAAAAGCCGGGTACGCCGCTGCTCGCTTATAAAAACGGCAGTATCAGGCAAACATCGGTACTGCTGATGACGGGCAGCACGGGCGGGCGGAACGAACTGGCGCCAACTGAAACCATCCCGGTTTTCAAATCGGCCCTGCTGTCGAAAGACCGGATCATGAGCGAGGAAGACATCCGGCTTTACTGCCTGCAGCAAACAGGCGCCATTACCCATTCGGTGGAAGTGAAAAAAGGAACCATGGTGGGCAGGGGGCCGCATGCGGGCTTTCTCAAAACGATCGACGTACACCTGTTTATTCATAAAAAAGACTGGCTGCAGCTGCAGGAAAACGACCAGGTGCAACAATGGCAGAAAAGGCTTGCCGGTTCGCTCTCGCAGCGTTCGCTGGCCATGATGCCGTTCCGGGTATATATGCAGGCAGTAAACACATGAAGACCGCTAAAAACATAGAAGCACTGGCAAGGGAGCTGAACCGGCTTTCTTTTCCGCTGAAAGCCGAAACGGTGCTGGCGCATGCGACGCATGCCGGCGCCGATCGGGAGTTGTTCCTGGTTTGCTGCGACCGTTTTTTCGAACGGCCTTTTCTGCCCGATATCGTGTCGGTTGAAGAGCCGGCGATACCGGCCGAAGCCGGCTGGTTGCGGGCGGTATTGTCGCGTCCCGGTTTTTTTGACCTGTTGCCCGAGGGACTTTTTTTCCAGCCCGGCGCCAGCCAGCTGAACCGCAGCCAGCCGGTGGCCGAAATGGCCGCCGCTTACCGGAACAACAAAACGAAAGAAAAAGACATCCGGCTTTTCTTTCAGCCTTTTGAACACGGCGGTTTTTACCAGCGGCTGCAGCTGGAAGAAGAAGAAAAACAATTGATGCGGGGATTGTCGGCCGGGCTGCTGCATGCCTGGCTCTGTGAATTCTGGCAACTGCCCGATCTGCTGCCGGCCGGCGCCGCTACCATATTCCTGAAAATGATGCCCTATGCCAGCCGCATTACCGGCAACACCCAGCGCATGCAGGAGCTGCTCAATGCTTTGCTGGAATTGCCCGTAAGCCTCGAACCCGGTTTTACCGGTGTGCAGGTGCTCGGCGAAGCCGACCAGCCGGGGCTGGGTGAACAGGTCCTGGGCGATGAGCTGGTTTGCGGCCGGGTGTTCATGGAACCCTCGCCCCTGTACCGGACCAGGGTAGAAATGGCCGATGCGGCGCAGATGAGCGAATGCCTGCCCGGCGGAAAACTGCGTTGCATCATCGACACTTTCGCCCGTTTTTTCGTACCCGTTGAAGCAGTGATGGAAATAGAATGGCTGTTACCGGCCAAAAGACCTGTTATGGAATTAACGACCGGCAGGGAAGCGGTGCTTGGCTTCTCCGCCTGTATTTAAAGCATGAAACAGTATGCAAATGGAACGATGGATATCTCCGGAACTGGGCCGGCTCTTATCGCTGGCCGGCGCAGGCTGCCTGGGCTTTTCCGTGCTGCTGGGCTTCCTGGTGAGGAAGATCAGGGGCGGATTCAAGCCCTTCCGGAAAGCAACGATGCTGTATTCGCTGGTGGCGTTGCTGGTTTTTGCACTCGTGGGTCTTACAGCCGGCCTTTCCCTTTTTGCCAGCTATGGTGGTTGGCATATCTTCTTCCAGTGCGTTGCACTGACCGCGGGTATTGTACACCTGTTCGCGCGGCAGCGCTGGTTACCGTGGACGGGTGAGGGCGCTTTCTGGCCCGAGTTGCTCTATGTGCTGGTGCTGGCTGCACTCGGTGCTGTGGGCCTGGCGCTCGGCTTCCGGTTCTTCGACCGGCAGGGCATGGAATTGTATATGGCCAGCGCCTGCCTGTTTTTCATCATTCCGTTTTTTGTGTACCAGACCTACCTGCATGCCGTGCGCATTCCGCCGCCGGTATTTAAAAAATGGTTTTATCCCTTACACCAGGCCGAGATGCTGCCCGATGAAGACCAACTGAAAAACCTGCTGGTGATCAGCTTCGAGTTCCAGAAAAAACCGGGCGACAGGCACTATACCAATTTCAGGGCAAAAGCGCCTGTTGACATGGGGCTCGGCGAGCTGTTCTATTATTTTATCAACGATTACAATGAACGCCATCCCGGCAATGGCATCCTGTACCAGAAGCCGGGCGGCGAACCCGACGGCTGGATCTTTTATAAAAAACCCAGGTGGTACCAGGTGTTCACCACCTATGTTGACACCGACAAAACAATATTCATCAACAACATCCGGGAGAACGACATCATTGTGTGTACCCGAGTGGCCTGAACCTTTTATATATGAATCAACCGCTGCAATACCTGCCTGTTAACTGGGTAGACGGTATGAAGATCAACAAAGCGCATTTCCTGTCTGAACAGCGGGCAGCCACCTGGCACCTCGCTGCCACGGCAAAGGCCTTTGTCAACGAACTCAACTACGGGCTGCTGCCGGTGGCGGGCGGTAATAACAGCGTCGCTGTTCTGGTCGACAACCAGCAACACCTGCTGCTGCCCCTGCGCAACCTGTACGCCATTACCACCGGCGGTCATCTCTTGTATATAGACGATGCCACGGGAACAAACAGCTGTTCGGTATCGATACCCGCGCCGGCAAAAAATGCGCAGGACACGAGGCTGTATGCTTTGTTGTCGGTGCAGCCGTTTGAGCGCCAGCCGGCCGGCGAACCATCAATTGATGAATCGCAATGGCGGCCGCCGTTCACCGAGCCGGTCTATGCCCTGCACCTGGTGAATGAAACAGAAATGACGCGCAATGGTAACGGCGCTTTTTACCTGCCGGTAGCGCGCTTGCTGCTGCGTCACGGCCGGATGGTGCCTGATGAAGATTATATCATTCCTGTTACCTGTTGTGCGGCGAGCCCCGTGCTGATGGAGAAACACCAGCAACTGACGGGCTTTTACAGCCAGCTGGAAAACTGGACGCTCCAGATACAACAGAAGATCGTGCAGAAGAAACAGCAGAACGACCTGGCGATGGTGATCATGGAATGCTGCGATAAGCTGGCGGGTTATACAGCTGCTGAATACCAGCGCGGATTATTGAGTTACAGCCAGCAGCCGCCGGTGGTACTGCTGCAGTCGGTAGGCGGATTGTGCCGCCTGTTGCGAAACACCTTCGATATCTATACCGGTACACTGAAAGACGAGCTCTTCGCTTATTTCAACGACTGGTGCGGTATTGTTCCCGAAACGCTGGAAACAGCGATGAAGCATGCCGCCACTTTTACCTACAGGCATTATGATTGCGGCGAAGCGATGCAGGTAACCACCGAAGCCATCAAATGGCTGTCGCGTCTTTTCCAGTCGCTCGCCGGCCTGGATTATATCGGCAAAAAACGCGAGGCCGGCATATTTGTGAAAGAGCAGGTAGTGAGCGGGCAGGAAGAAGCGG
>JASGFZ010000124.1:0-8846 GCA_047605345.1 Flavihumibacter sp.
AAAATGATTGAAAACGATATGGTTTTCATCAAAACCGATTTCCAGGTTTTTTTTGGCCTGCCTTTCGAGTAACCCCATGATGATGAACGGACCGCTGAGCCAGGGATAATAAGGCATGCTGGCCCATACCACGCCGGTGATCAGTAATATGGTGCTGTAGAATACAGGCTGTTTTTGCCCGAACATCCGGTAAAGCTGCAGGCTGAAAAGCAATAAAATCAGCAACGCACCGATACCGTGAATTTCCCGCCTTTCAGCATCGGTAAAAAACACCGCGATAAAAAGAAGCAGTGAAATGAGGATGGTGCCGATACTGAACCGGTCCACCAGCTTCTGCGCCGGGTTCTTCAGGGTCACCACATAGTCGAATACCCGGTTACCGGCGGCCATCAGCTGGGATTGCAGGCGGTGAGCAAATTGCAGAGGCGGAACAACAGGCGGGCGCCTACATTGGCATCCCAATCGTTATCACCCACACCCACTTCCGTTAAATCGAACGCAATTATCTGCCTGCCGCTTTCCCGCAGTTTATTAAACAGGTAATACACCTGCTCGGGCTCAAAGCCGCCGGGCACCGGCGTTCCGGTATTGGGGCAGTGATAGGGTTGCAGCCCGTCTACGTCAAAGCTGATATACACTTTTTCAGGAAGGGCTTCCACCACCTTATCAACAATCGATTTCCAGGTGGCGCCTTCATAGAGCGCTTCTTTTACGTCGTGGTCGAAAAAAGTAACCACCCGTCCGTTGCTGGCGTTGATATAGTCTATTTCTTCGTCGCAGTAATCACGCACACCTACCTGCACCAGGCGGCTGACGGCCGGCAGCTGTTCCAGCACATTGTACATGATGCTGGCGTGTGAATAGGTGAATTTTTCAAATTCTTTTCGGAGGTCGCAGTGCGCATCTACCTGCAGAATACCGAAAGAGCCGTGCTTTTCTGCCAGGGCTTTGATAAAACCGAAGGGTGTGCTGTGGTCGCCGCCCAGCAGCGCCACCAGCTTTCCCTGCGCCATCAGCTCGCTGGTTTGCGTATGCACCCAGTTGTTCAGAAACTGGCTGCCTTCATTGATCTCGCGCAGCGAGCGGCACATGAAATTGTTTTTTTCCAGCTGTTCGCCCGAAGAAATATAATCGATATAGATCTCGGCCTCCTTACGCAGGTAATCGCTTTTTAACAGTATTTTTTTATCGGCCTCCCGCAGATAAAAACCTTTGCGCCACATATCGTGGTACCGGGCGTCGTACAGGTCAACCTGCCGGCTGGCCTTGCGGATGTTTTCTGCCGCACGGGCGGTTCCCGCGCTGTAGCTGACGGTAACTTCCCAGGGAACGGGCACGATGACCAGCCGGGCGTCGGGTTCGGTAACCGGCAGGCCGAAAAGGTTATAGGCAGGATTGCCAAGACTATTGGCGTCGTAGGTTGAAAGATCCATAGCGGCGATATTATTAAAAAACCGGGGCAAGTTAGCAATGTAAATCCAGATGCAAATTAAAACCAATCCGTTGGCTGGCCTAATACCCCTTTTTTCAGCTAACTTTGCGCCGGAACACATCGGAACATGAAAAAGACCCATATTGCCCTGCTCATATTTATTGCGGTCGCCATTGCCATCCTGGTAAGCTATATGGGCGATCTGAGTACCTACGATACCATCGCTTCCGCCCGCGAAAAAGAAGGGAAGTTTGTGCACCTGATTGCGCAGCTCGACAAAACCCAACCGGTTGAATACGACCCGGTGAAAAACCCTAATTACATGAAATTTATTGCGGTAGATACCCTCGGCCAGAGCACGGTGGTCATTTACCACAATTCCAAACCAACCGATTTCGAAAAGAGCGAAAGGCTGGTGCTTAAGGGCAGCATGCAAAACGGCCAGTTCGAATGCAAGGAAATGCTGATGAAATGTCCTTCGAAATACAAGGAGGATGTGGAGGCCAACGGATCAAAACTCACTGCGAATTAATCTGCCGCGCTCATGAAGTATATTGGTGAACATTTACTGCCGGGACAACTGGGCCATTTTTTTGTCGTTTTGGCATTGGTTGCATCGGCAGTAGCCGTGTACGCCTATGCCCGCTCGGTGCAGGCGCCGGCCGGCGATGAACGCAGCTGGCGGAAAATGGGTCGCATCGCTTTCATCATCAATGCTTTCTCCGTTTTCTTCGTTTTCGGTACCATCTTTTATATTGTTTATAACCATTATTTCGAATACTACTACGCCTGGAACCACACCAGCCGCGACCTGAGCACCCGATACCTGTTCGCCGCCATCTGGGAAGGGCAGGAGGGCAGCTTCCTGCTTTGGTCGATCTGGCAGGGACTGATCGGCTTACTGATATTGCGCCGCCGCAACAAGTGGGAAGCGCCGGTAATGGCTGTGATCGCTTTTTCGCAGCTTGTACTGTCTACCATGTTCATCGGCCTGGTATTCGGCGATGTTAAAATCGGCAGCAATCCCTTTTTACTGGTGCGGGAAATGTTTTCTTATGCGCCTGTTTTCCAGCGGCCCGATTATTTGTTGTTGCCACAGATGCAGGATGGGCAGGGCCTGGGCCAGTCGCTCCAGAATTACTGGATGGTGATCCACCCGCCCGTGCTTTTCCTGGGATTGGCCGCTACCATTGTTCCTTATGCCTATACCATTGCCGGTATCTGGCGGAAGGACTATGGCGGATGGACCAAAATCGCCTTGCCCTGGAACCTCTTCGCCGCTGCGGCCCTGGGGCTGGGGATTATGATGGGTGCGGCCTGGGCCTATGAATCACTCACCTTCGGCGGATTCTGGGCCTGGGACCCGGTAGAAAATGCCTCGCTGGTGCCCTGGCTGGTGCTGACAGCAGGTATTCATACCCAGGTGGTGTACAATGCCACCGGCCATTCGCTGCGGGCTACCCATCTCTTTTTCATCCTTACCTATTCCTTCTCGCTGTTTGAGTCATTCCTGACCCGCAGCGGTGTATTGGGCGACAGTTCGGTGCACTCTTTTGTAAGCGCCGGCATGAACGCGCAGCTGCTGCTGCAATTGCTGATCTTCCTGGTTCCGGGACTGATCCTGTTCATCACACACTACCGCCGCATACCGCATATCGTGAAGGAAGAAGAGGCGTCGTCGCGGGAATTCTGGATGTTTATCGGTTCGCTGGTGCTTTTCCTCAGCGGACTGGTGATTACCTGGCAAACTGCTTTTACGCCCATCTACAACAAGATCACCGGCAAATCGACCGCCATGCCCGAAGACCCGGAGTTTTCATTCAACAAGATCCAGGTTTTTGTGGCCATCGTGATCGCTCTCTTAACCGGCGCTTCGCAATACCTCAAGTACAAAAAGACCGGCAAAGGCGTTTTCTTGAAAAAAAGCTGGCTGCCGCTGCTGATCTCCCTGGCGCTTACCCTGCTGATTGCCTTCGGTACCGGTATTCACTACGATGTGAAAGGAGCGGGCTTTCTCGGGGCCCTGTACCTTGGTTTGTTTTCGGGCATGTATGCGCTGGTGGCCAATATCATGTATATCCAAACCGGTTTGAAAGGCCGCCTGAAAGCGGCCGGCGCTTCGGTAACCCATTTCGGGTTCGGGGTGCTGCTGGTGGGTATTATCATTGCCGCGGGCAACAAAAAAGTGCTGTCGCTCAATACCACGGGCATCCTGCTCAAGTTCGCACCGGCCGCCAAGCAGAACCCGATGGAGAACCTCACCCTGATCAAAGGACTCAGAACGGATATGGGTGATTACTGGACCACCTATATAGACAATGATTCCACCAATAAAGCGGGCACTCAATTGTATTACCGGGTAAATATCACGCGGAAAGACAGTTCCGAATCCTTTACCCTGTTCCCGCACCTGATCAAAAATACCAAGGGTCAGGAAGCGTACAGCCCCAACCCCGATGCCCGTCATTACTGGAACAAAGACATCTTCGCCTACCTCACGTATGCCGACGATATCGACAAACGCGAAGACACTGCAGTGTTCAAGCCACATACGCTGAACGTGGGCGATACCGTTTATTATTCAAACGGGTTCGTGATCCTCAATAAAGTGGTTCCCAACCCGTCAGACGGGAAATTTAATTTTCTGCCTACAGATACGGCCCTTATGGCCGACCTGACGGTGGTGAGCAAGGAAGGCAGCCGTTATGGCGCCCGCCCGGTTTTTTATGTGGAAAACAACGAAGCGCGTTACATGATGGATACGGTGTTTTCGCAGAGCCTGGCCATCGGCTTCAGCAAGGTGCTGGCCAACCAGCAGATCGAGCTGCAACTGAAAGAAAGCAAGGGCATGGTACCTTATGTAGCGTTGAAAGTGTACGAGTTTCCCCATATCAACCTGGTTTGGCTGGGTACCCTTATCACCGTGGCCGGCTTGCTGATGAGCATGCTGTACCGTCGGCGGCAGGGTCGTTTGAAAGCGGTAAATACCTGAAATTAGCATAGCGCTAACAGCGTTGCGCCGTACCAAAATGTCTATAACAGGATGCCAAGGGTTCTTCATACTGTTTTTCGCTGCTGGCTGGTAACCGTACTGTTGCTGGGTGCCGTGCATCTTTATGGCCAGCAGCCCGCGCCGCCGCCGCCCGACCCGCGTTTCGGCCCTTACGATACCATCATTGTTCCCATTCATGTTTTCCAGGGCGATACCCTGCCGGCCGGTTACCTGCAGTATGTGTATATCAATGCGCCCATGCCGCCGGCCATGCGCAAACGTCATGAGAAATGGAGCCGCCTGCGCAATGCCGTGTATGTAACCTATCCCTACGCAAAAAAAGCGGGGGTTATTATCAACGATATCAACCAGCACCTGGCCACCCTGCCGGAAAAGGAAAGAAAAAAATACATCAGCAGCAGGGAGGAGGAGCTGAAAAAAGAATTCACCAAACCGCTTACCAATTTATCCGTTTACCAGGGCCGCGTGCTGATGAAGCTGATCAACCGGCAAACAGGCAACAACTGTTATAACCTCATCAAAGAATACCGTGGCGGCTTTCAGGCGCGTTTCTGGCAAACCGTTGCCTTCTTTTTCGGATCGAGCCTCAGGCAGCCTTATGACTCCGCCGGTGAAGACCGTGAAATAGAAATGATCGTGCTGGAAGTGGAGAAAATGTATCGTTGATGTCAGGAACGCATGCGCTGCACAATGCTGGTGGTGCTGAACCCTTCAACCATGGGATTGATCACCACCGATCCGCCATTGGCGATCACTTCTTTGTGCCCCACTACCTGCTCCACCCGGTAGTCGCCGCCCTTTACCAGCACATCGGGCAAAAGAGCGGTGATCAATTCATAGGGTGTGTCTTCCTCAAAAATGATAACAGCGTCTACCATAAGCAGGGATGCCACCAGCAGCGCACGGCTTTGCTGGTCGTTGATGGGCCGCTCGGGGCCCTTGTTGAGTCTTTTCACCGAAGCGTCGGCATTTATACCTACGATCAGCACATCGCCTTCCTGTGCGGCCTGGCTGAGTGAATAGATATGCCCGCGGTGAACAATATCGAACACCCCGTTGGTGAACACAATTTTCTTCCCCAGAAAACGCCAGGTATGAACGGCATGCCGCAGCGAGGCCAGGGTATGTATTTTTTGCGGAATAATGGCAGCGTTTTTCATGCGTTGTTTTTTTATACTGATTCTTCGGCAGCCGGCTTTTTCCGGTTAACAATGGGCAGCAGTAAAAAGGCGAGTCCGCCGGCAACCACAATCAGCAACGATTGCGCCAGCCACAGCAGCCAGCCGAATGCACGGCCCACATTGGCATCGAGCCCGTATAAGGCAAGTGTTTCCTGCACAAGGATGGGATAGGCGCCGATGCCGCCCTGTGTTACGATCATACCCACGCTGCCGAGCGACAGCACCGAAAAAGAGGGGAGCCAGCCGAACGACTGCGTATCGCTCATTGCATAAAATCCCAGGCGGATGCTGGCAAGGTATAAAAACCAGATCGCGGCCGAATGAAAGAAAAACCAGCCTTTCTTTTTTACATAGCGAACGCTGGTGAGCCCTTCCCAGATACCGCGTACTATTTTTTTTATTTTCAGGATGGCGGGGTATTGCGCAAATTTCCGGAGCAGCAGAACGGCCCCCAGCAGTAGCAGCAGCAATCCGCCCAGCAGCAGGGCCAGTCGTCCGTAATTGGGACCTCTGCCGTTGCCGCTGACCATGCTTTTGAGAAGGCCGACGGTAAAAGTGCCGATGATATCGATCTGTGAAAAAATGGTGATGGCGAATACCAGCATCAGGCAGATAAGATCGAAAGCGCGCTCGGCCACAATGGTGCCGATGAGCTTGTCGGCCGGCACTTTTTCATAACGCGCCAGCAGCGTGCATTTCAGCACTTCGCCGAGCCGGGGCACCATCAGGTTGGCGAAATAACCGATAAGCACCGCCAGGTAGGTGTTCATATTGCCCGGCCGGTAGCCGAGCGGTTCCATCAGTATTTTCCAGCGCATGGCGCGGCTGTAATGGCTGAGCAGCAGTGCAATGGCAACGGGCAGCAGCAGCCAGTAGTTGGTACGCAGCAGGGCCGCCTTCATCTGTTGCCATTCGGCCGCGCTGATCTTGCCGATGCTCCACCAAACCAGGAAAATGGCCAGGCCGAGAAAAAACAAGGTTTGTAACCAACTGCTGAGCTTTTTATTCATACCGGCTGCGGCTTTCCGGATGATTAACGTTTATTTCCTTCGCGGGGAAAGATGACCCAGGGTTGAAAGGTCTTCGCTTTTTCAAAATCCATGCGCGCATAAGAAATGATGATGATCACATCGCCCACGGCGCCCAGGCGTGCGGCAGGACCGTTTAAGCAGCATACGCCCGAACCGCGGCGGCCTTTGATGAGATAGGTTTCAATGCGGCTGCCGTTGTTCACGTTCACGACCTGGATCTTTTCGTGTTCAATCATATTGGCGGCATCCATCAGGTCTTCATCGAGGGTGAGGCTGCCTACATAGTGCAGGTTGGCTTCGGTGATAACCGCCCGGTGCACTTTTGATTTGAGAATTTCAATATCCATGGCGGCGCTAAGGTATTAACATATTATCAATCAGCCGTACTTCATTCAGGTAGGCGGCCGCCAGTACCACCAGCGGCTCGCTGCCGTTCCAGTCGGTAACCGGGCCGGAGGCCGGAAGCGCTGCAAAGCGCTACATAATCGACGGCAAAGCCGCTGTCGCGCAAAAATGACGCTGCCTGCAGAAGCAGGGGCTGAACATTACCGGGCTGAATATTATTTCTGACGGCAGTCAACGCCTGCGAAACAGCCACTGCCTGTTGCCGTTCGGCGGCGCTGAGGCGCTGGTTGCGGCTGCTCATGGCCAGTCCGTCGCTTTCACGAAGGGTCGGGCAGGTATGAAACGCCACGGCAAATTGCCGGTACCCGATCAGCATACGCACCACCATGCATTGCTGGTAATCTTTCTGCCCCATGTAAAGGTGATCGGCATGTACGATGGTCAGCAGGCGGTCCATCACCTGGCATACGCCCTGGAAATGCCCCGGGCGGTATTTTCCTTCGAGAATGGTTTCCAGGTAACCCAGCGGGTAATGGGGCAGATGGGCCGTTCCGTTCGGGTACATTTCGCCAACCGAAGGCAGGAACAGTATGCCTGTACCGGCTTTTTCGAGTAACGCGATGTCTTTCTCTAAGGTTATCGGGTATTTTTTGAAGTCGTTCGGGTCATTGAACTGTGTCGGGTTCACGAAGATGCTGCAAACAACCACCGGGTTTTCACGGGTTGCTGCGGTTATAAGCGAGAGATGGCCCTCGTGCAGGGCGCCCATAGTGGGAACGAACCCGATGGAATCGCCTTTGGAAACCCGTTCTGACAGGCATTGGCGAAGCGCCGCAGCCGTTTTTATAAGGATCATGAATGCCCTGTTTAAGCGCTTTTCAGCGAAAAAGTACTAACTTTGCCCCCTTATTGTAAGAAAATAGGTTCCATTTTCACCCACAGTAAAGAGAAAAATGTCAACAAAGAAAAGGATTTTATTCATTGCCAACGAAATGTCGCCCTACCTGGAACTAACCGAGTTCTCTGAAATAGTGAACCGGCTGGCGATCAAATCGAATGACAGTGGATTGGAAGTGCGTTGCATCATGCCGCGGTTTGGTACCATCAATGAACGACGTCACCGGTTGCATGAAGTGGTAAGATTAAGTGGTATCAACGTAACCGTCGATAACGACGATTTCCCCCTCCAGATCAAAGTGGCTTCTCTGCCCAACGCCCGCCTGCAGGTTTATTTCCTCGACAACGAAGACCTTTTCAAACGCAAGTTTGTTTTTCACGACGATAAAGAACAGTGGTTCGAAGACAACAGCCTGCGCACCGTATTTTTTTGCAAGGGCGCACTGGAAACCGTAAAGAAATTCGGCTGGCCGCCCGACATCATTCACTGCAGCGGCTGGATGACCGGTCTGATTCCTTTCTATCTTAAGACCGCTTATAAAAAAGAGCCCGTTTTCAGCCACAGCAAAGTGCTGTTCACCATCGGCCAGAACAGCTTCAAAGAAAAGCTGGGCCCCGATTTCCTGCGGCAGGCCACCATACATGCTTCCATCAAGGAGAAAGACCTGGAGCCTTTTAAAGAAGGCACCAACAGCGCGCTGTTCCGCGGAGGCGCTACCTATGCCGAAGCCATCAGCTTTGGCGCGGAGAAGGTGGATAAAAAGCTGGCCGAAGAGTTCTCAAAGGTGAAAGGCAAAAAGATTCTTGCCTATAATGCCGCGTCGGACCTGAGCGATTATTTACAGTTATACACCGATCTGGCAAAGTGACAGACCGGTGAAGATATACGTCTACCGATTTCCTATATTTGCCCCCAATTAAAAAAAGCATAATGCCTTATTTATTCA
>JASGFZ010000125.1:0-8827 GCA_047605345.1 Flavihumibacter sp.
AACTGGTCGAGCCCCTGCCTGAAATAGCCGTACAACGCATCGTGTATAAGCGTATAACGTACATTGGTCAGGTTCTCCATCAGCCAGTAACGGTTCCGCTGTCCGTCAAAAGCCTTCCAGCCCAGTATTTCACGGCTGTCGGGGGCATTGTTGACGATGTTCTGCACTTTCTGAAAATACGATTCGCCGCCTTTCAATGCAAACGAATCACCATCCAGCCCCAGGATCAGGTACACATAATACGCCATCACTGCCGTTAGATTGGAAGCCAGCGGGTCGTTGCCGCTTACCCTGTTCTCGTTGAAATCGAGGGGCTGAAACTCAACATACCTAAAGGCCAGGTTATCGTCCATGAAATTGATCAGCGGGCTCTGGTAGCTGCTGTTGAAAACCGGGCGCGCCGCCTGTACGGTGAGGGTGGAATTAAATACATTGTTGTCGCCGGCGGAAGTAACATTGATGACAAAGCTGCAGGCGATCTTTTCATTCTGCTGGTAAGTGTCTTTTGTCCATTTGCGCTGGTTAAGAAAATTGGTCAGCGCGTTCTGCAGCCCCACAAATATTTTCTTGTCCACTTTTGTGCCTACCTGGCCCGAAATAACGATTACCCGGGCCTGCAATTCCTGCGCGGGCGAAACACGGAATGCCAGCAGTAAGGTAAATACCGCCAGCAGCTTACTGATTGATCTTGTCATGGATATAGTCAATTATGTCGGCAGCAACTGCTTCCTTGGATTTCAGTGAATAGGTGGTCTTCCGGCCATCCCGGTCGAAGATGGTAACCTGGTTACTGTCGTACCCGAAACCTGCACCCGCATCGTTCAGGGAATTCAATACCATCAGGTCGGCATTTTTGGCAAGGAGCTTTTCCTTGGCGAAGGCTTCTTCATTATTGGTTTCAAGCGCAAACCCTACCAGGAACTGTTGGCCGGTTTTCATTCGTCCGAGCTCTTTCAGGATGTCTTTGGTTTTCTCCAGCTCAATCAGCAGCCTGCCTTCCTTCTTTTTTATTTTCTGGGGCGCCACATGAACCGGTGAGTAATCGGCCACTGCCGCCGCCATGATGGCCAGGTCGGCCGAAGGAAACTGCTCCACACAGGTCTTATACATTTCTGCGGCTGTACTGACCGGGATGCAGTCTATAGCCTGACCTGCGGGGGCCTGCACGCCGGGGCCCGCCACCAATACCACAGCGGCGCTGCGGCGCGCCATTTCGCGGGCCAGGGCCAGGCCCATTTTGCCCGACGAACGGTTGCCGATAAAACGTACCGGGTCGAGGGGTTCAAAAGTAGGACCTGCCGAAATCAGCACTTTTTTACCGGCAAAGCCGGTATGGCTGCTGAAATGTTCAGTCACGAGGCGGTGAATTGCTTCCGGTTGGGCCATCCGCCCCTCGCCTTCCAATCCGCTGGCCAGCTCGCCGGCTTCGACCGGAATAAGCCTGTTACCAGCCGCCTGCAGGCAGTTGAGGTTATGCCGGGTGGCGGAATGCGTCCACATATCAGCATCCATGGCGGGTGCTATCCAAACCGGGCAGGTAGCTGAAAGATAAGTGGCCAGCAAAGGTTATCGCATTGCCCGTTGCCATTTTGGCCAGGGTATTACAGCTGAGCGGGGCAATGATAAAAAGGTCGGCCCAGCGCCCGAGCATCACGTGGTTCGACCAGGCAGCCTCTTTGAACAGCTCCCATTCCACTTCATGCCGCGACAGGGTAGACAGCGTGAGTGCCGAAACAAAATCCCGGGCGGCGGGCGTGATCACCACCTTCACCGCAGCACCCGATTTCACCAGCAGGCGAACCAGGCTGATGGTTTTGTAGGCAGCAATGCTTCCGGTTATACCAACCAGGATCTTTTTTCCTGTCAACATGTTTTAAAATTATAAAAAAAGCGACAGCCGGGCTGTCGCTTTAACAAATATCTTCAGCCATATCAGCTGAACAGCTTGTCGTCGTTTTTGCGGTAATACACTTTGTCTTCCATGAACTCCTGTGTTGCCATCAATGCAGGATTGGGCATGCGCTCATACGCACGGGAGATCTCGATCTGCTCTTTGTTCTCATGAATTTCTTCCAGGCTGTCGGTATGCGTGGCAAACTCTTCGAGCTTGTTATGCAATTCCTCTTTCAACGCAATGTTGATCTGGTTGGCACGCTTGGCAATAACAGCAATGGATTCATAAAGATTGCCGGTCTTTCCCTTGATTTCCAGCAGGTTCTTGGCCTCGGCCACATTGCTGATATTAGAACTAAGCTGACGTCTTAACTTGCTCATTTTTTAAAGATTTGATATAGGTTTTAGACTGATCCTGGTACCGCGTCACATCTTTTACGAGTTTGCTCTGCGGAAACCTGTCTATAAATTCATTACATTCTTCCAGTACTTTTTCAAACCGCTCTTCTTTTTTTTCTTCAATACTCATCGACGCATACTCGAAATAAGAACGGATCACCTGCAGCTTGTACACATCACTCTGGTCTGAATCGGGGTAGTTGTTCATCAGAGTGTTATAGGTGATGGCTGCCGCCTTGTATTGCCGGAGATTGAAATACAGATCGGCACTTTTCAATTCTTTCAGCTCCAGTTTGGCGCGGCATTTATCGATGATCCCGGAAGCCTCCTGGTTACGGGCCGATCCCGGATGGGTATTGACAAACGCCTGCATCAGGCCGATGGTCCTGGAAGTATTGGTCTGATCCAGCTCTACCTTGGGCGATTGTTTGTAATAAGTGTAAGCCCGCATGTATTCCATCTCTTCCGCACGCTTACTGGTCGGGAATACCTCTGTAAAACCTTTGAACAGGTTTTCGGCATTCATCCAGTCGCGCTGGTAGTAAGCGCAATACGCAAAGTTATAATACACGCCCTCAAACTTGTCATTACCCTTCAGCAAAGGGAAAAGCTCTTCATACAACTGCTGGGCATAATTGTATTTCTTTTTGGCGAAATACTGGTCGGCCATCCGCAGCTTGTAATTATAGTCGGTGCTTTTCTGCACCTTCGAAAAATTCGAGCAGCCAGACGCCAGTAACATAATCAATACCAAAGACAGAGTTCCTCTCATAAAAGCCTGCAAATTTAACTGATTTATCAAATATAAAAAAACCCCGCCGTAGCGGGGTTTAATTGGCTCAATATTAACCATTTAGTTTTTCTTACGCAGGTTGGGGAACGGTGCCGGCACTGAATTCGGGCCGTCTTCTGATGTACCGTCTCTCAGGTCAACCGAGTTCGGATCGCCCTGGGGCTCAGAGTGACGGAAGATAAAGCGGTCGGCGCTGATGCCTTCTTTATCCACCAGGTAGTTGATCACCGCGTTCACCCGGTCCCAGCTCAGCTGCTGGGCCGATTTGCTGGACTCGCCATAACCGATCACCACCACTTTACATTCGGCATTGGTGCGCATTTTTTCTGCCACGCTGGCCAGTACGGCTTTGGCGTCGTTATCCAGTGAGGTAGAACGTGCTTTGAAGTACACGCTGGGCAGGTCGCCTATACTGCAGGCTGCACCGCGGCCTCCCGCAAAGCCACCTTCACGCAGCTCTTTACAGCAGGGCGGTTCCGGACATTTACCGATACCATCTGCATCAACAGGCTGGCACTCTGTGGGGGTAATGAGTTCCTTGTCTTTGAAGTCGGGCACACCGTCGCCGTCTGTATCCTTGCTTACACCATGTGAGTCAACCGGGGCGCCCTGGGGCGTATTGGGTTCCAGGTCGAACTGGTCGGTTACACCGTCACCATCAGCATCGTCGAGAATCGGCTTCGGCATTTTCATATGCTTGGGTGTATTCAGCTCGTTATAAGCGTATTCGAGCGGATTGATCCAGTAAAGAGGCTCAACAGAATTACCACCCAGGTTCAGGTTCAAACCCAGCGACAGGAAATTATATGACTCATAGTCTGGAGTGAGAACGCCGCCGTAAGGGCTGTTGGATGAGCCTACACGAACATTCTGGTAACGCTGGCCGTCGATCAGGTCATCATTACGCACAAAAGTGATTTTGTCTTCCAGCGCAATGTTCAGTTTCGGGCTGAGCTTATAGGCAAAGCCCAGGCCCAGGTGGCCGTTTGGTTTAAGCGTGTTGTTACCCAGCTTGGCCCTCGATTCACCGTCGGTTTCTGCAGCTGTTTCATAGCTGTCGTCCATCAGGTTTTTCAGCGCCTTAACCGTTTTCTTGCGGTCGGACCAAACGTTCGCATTGGTTATGGAGCTGAAATCATAGGGCTGGTTATTGCCATTCAACAGGTTCTGCTTGGTATTATACCAGGAGATACCGATACCGGCTATACCATAAGCATTCCATTTGGAAGTGCCTTTGTGAAAACGGATATTATTTGCAGAAATCAGCACAGAAAGATCAAGGTCTTTCATCACTGTTTTATAATTGTCGAACAATACCGGGTAAGCTGCGGTGCCGTATCCGAGGGGCCGGGCCACAGGGGTTATACCAGCTGTACGCTCTTTCCAGTTGATCCCTTTGGCTACACCATACATAAATTCACCCCGCAGGGAGAAAACATATCCAAGCGATTTCCTGACATGTATGCCACCGCCAAAAGTCGGCAGCACCGACGGAACATCTCCGAAAACATTAAACAGGCCGCCCTTAATACCTACTTCCCACTGGTTGCGGGGTTTGGCAGGGAAAGGATACGAATTACCCATAAACTCGCTGTGCTGTGGCAGCCGCTTTCTGGGTATCAGGGAAGAATCCTGCACATCGTAACTCGTACCACTTTCCTGGGAAAACGAGCTAAACGAAAAAAACAGGCACATAAAAGCCAGAAGTGCCCTGTATTTTTTGTTGGCCATAATGGAGTTTTAAATAGTAGTTAATGAATTGACAGGATACAGAATGTCAAAATCTTGACAAAAATATCGAATGGGAATTAAATACCAAATAATTTACTATCATGGAGCCTGTTTAACATGAAGAAAATCAATCACTAGACATATTACAGATTCTTTATAATGCTGGAATTTGTACCGCATTGTAGTAATTTGCCCGATTATCAGTGAGCATGCACATACCACCTGCCGTCATCGCCCGGGAACTGGATATATTCGACAGCCGATTCAAAGAATCTGTGCAGAGCCCCGTTCCCCTGCTCAACCGGATCACCAGCTTCATCGTGAAACGGAAGGGCAAGCAGATGCGCCCCATGTTCGTTCTGCTGACGGCAAAGCTTACCGGCGGCATCACCGACGCCACCTACCGGGCCGCATCGCTGGTGGAACTGGTACATACGGCCAGCCTTGTGCACGACGATGTGGTGGATGAGTCGATGGAACGCCGCGGTTTTTTTTCCACCTATGCCCTCTGGAAAGCCAAGGCCTCGGTGCTGATCGGTGATTATCTGCTCACCCGCGGCCTACATATCTCGCTGGCTAACAAAGACTTCAGGGTGCTCCAGTTCCTTTCAGACGCCGTTCAGCACATGAGCGAAGGAGAGCTCTTGCAGATGGAAAAATCGCGCACCCTGAACCTCCGGGAAGACATTTATTTCGAGATCATCAGGAACAAAACCGCTTCCCTCCTGGCAGCAGCCTGCGCTGCCGGCGCCTATTCCAGCACCGCCAGCGAAGAAACAGCCGAAAAAATGCGGCTTTTCGGCGAAAAGATCGGTATCGCCTTCCAGATAAAGGACGACCTTTTTGACTATGGCTCTGCCGCCGTCGGGAAACCGACAGGCAACGATATCAAGGACAAAAAACTGACGCTGCCGATCATTTATACCCTTAACAACGCAGACAAACCAACCCGCCGGCACATCGTCAATGTGCTTAAAAATGAAAACCGCAATACCAAAAAAGTAAAGGAGGTGATCCGGCTGGTGGTCGACGCCGGCGGCATCAGGTACGCCGAAGAAAAAATGAACCAGTACCGCGACGAGGCCCTTGGCATCTTAAACGACTTCCCCGGCTCCGAATCGTCGACCGCCCTTGTTGAACTGGTCCGCTATACCACCGACCGGAAATATTGAGCCATGGAGAAACGCTGGAAAATACGGGAAGAGCATCCGGCTGCCGCTGCCCGCCTGCAAAAAGAACTGGGCATCAGCAGCACGATCTGCAAGCTGCTGGTGCAGCGGGGTATTCCAGATTTTTCACAGGCCAGGGCTTTTTTCCGTCCCCGGCTCGGTGATCTCCACGACCCCTGGCTCATGAAAGACATGGACAAAGCCGTGGCCCGCATCATGCAGTCCCTCCAAAGCCGGGAAAAAATACTCGTTTTCGGCGACTATGATGTAGATGGCACTACTGCCGTGGCCTGCATGTACCAGTTCCTGTTACAGATCTATGAATCGGACCGGCTCGACTATTATATACCACATCGCTACAAGGAAGGATACGGTGTTTCCCGGCAGGGGATCGACTTCGCCCGCGAATCGGGCGCCACACTGATCATTGCCCTCGATTGCGGTATCAAATCGGCCGACCTCGTTGACTATGCCGCGGGCCTCGGCATCGATTTCATCATCTGCGACCATCACCTTCCCGACGCGGTGCTGCCGGCCGCCGCGGCTATTCTTAATCCCAAGCAGCCCGCTTGCGGCTATCCTTATAAAGAGCTCTGCGGCTGCGGCGTCGGGTTCAAACTGATCACCGCCCTCTGCCGCCACCTGGGACTTTCCGATGAATTCTTCCTGACTTATCTCGACCTGGTGGCTACAGCCATTGCCGCCGATATTGTGCCGCTTACGGGCGAAAACCGCATACTGGCTTACTATGGACTGAAAAAAATAAACGAACATCCCTCGCCCGGTATCAAGGCATTGCTGGATCTGGCGGGGCATGCCGTGCCCATGCTGATGGGTAACCTTGTATTCGTGATCGCGCCCAAGGTAAATGCGGCGGGCCGTATGGACGATGCACGGCTGGCCGTTCAACTGTTTGTGGAAAAAGACCCGGTGAAATCCATGTCGATCGCCGCCCGCCTGCATTCGCATAATGATGACCGTAAGGAAGCCGACCTGCAGATCACCGAAGAAGCCCTGGCGATGATCACCGGCACGGCCGATTTCGTGAGCCGGAAATCGACGGTGGTGTACCAGCCTCACTGGCATAAGGGGGTGGTGGGCATTGTTGCCTCACGCCTGATCGATCGTTATTACCGGCCAACGGTGGTGCTCACCCGAAGCGGCGAAGTGGTAACGGGCAGCGCGCGCAGCGTGTCGGGATTCAATCTCTATGAGGCGGTGCACGCCTGCCGGGAATTCCTGATCGGGTATGGCGGCCATTTTGCAGCCGCCGGCATGACCCTGCTGCCTGATTCGGTAGCCGCTTTTTCGGCCAAGTTCGAATCGGTGGTTGCTTCAACCATTGCGCCCGAGCAAATGAACCCGGAAATCAGTATCGACAGCGAAATCTCTTTCAGCGAGCTGAAACCCGCGTTTTACAATATCATCCGGCAAATGGAACCCTTCGGACCGGAAAACAGCAAGCCGGTATGGCTGTCGAAGGGCGTCAAAAACAACGGCTGGTCCAAGATCGTCAAGGAACAGCATATCAAATTCAGCGTGAGCCAGGGGAATATTCTTTTTTCCGGCATCGGTTTCGGCATGGCTGAAAAATTTCACCTGCTCACCACCGGCAAACCGGTTGACCTCGTGTACACACTGGAAGAAAATGAGTGGAACGGACAAAAGCATTTGCAGTTGCGCGTGCTGGATGTCCGTTCCTCTCAGGAAGTGCTGTAATTATTTTCTTTCCATCAATTCAACGCTGCGCTCGATAAAGCTGGTAAGCGCGGCGCCTTTCAACAGGCCCTGCGACAACAGCGCCAGGTCTGACAGGTTGCGGGTAATCCGCTCTTTTTGGGTTTCGTCGCTGCTGCCCAGCACCTGCTGGTAAATGGGATGGTTCCCGTTTACGGTCAGCAGCACTTCGTCGGGCATATTGGCATAAAAGCTGCCCATGGGGCCGCTTACCGATGCCATATCTTTCATACGCCGCATAAACTCGGGGCGTGTGGCCACCACCGGCGCCGACCCGGCACCCAGTCCTTTCACCTCCACCGTTACCTGCAGCCCTTCGGGTTTGGTGTCGAACAGTTTTTTGAGCTGCTCTTCCTGCTCGCCGGTAAGCACCGAAGCGATGGCCTCCTGCTTATCCACCAGGTTATCTGCTATGTCGGCATCCACCCGCACGAAATGCAGGTCCTGCCACTTCATTTCCATCTGGTTGATAAAAGCGGCGTCTACAATGGTTTCCATTTTCACCACCTTATACCCCCTGTCGGTAGCCGCTTTGATAAAAGTATTCTGCTGCACCGGGTTGGTGGTGTAGATCACCACTGTTTTGCCGTCTTTGTTTTTCTGCAGATCGGTAGTGGCGGTTTTGTATTCTTCGAGGGTGTACCAGGCCGAGCCGTCTACATTTTCCATGATATGGAACTTCTCCGCTTTCTCCAGGAACTTGTCGTCGGTCATCATGCCGTACTTCACAAATACCCCGAGGCTTTCCCATTTTTCTTCGAATTCCTTCCGGTTGCTGCGGAAAATTTCCTCGAGCTTATCGGCCACTTTTTTCGTGATGTGGTTGTTGATCTTTTTCACATTGGGATCGCCCTGCAAATAGCTGCGGCTTACATTGAGCGGTATATCGGGACTGTCGATCACCCCCTGCAGCAGCATGAGAAATTCAGGCACAATGTCTTTCACCTCATCGGTTACAAATACCTGGTTGCTGTACAGCTGTATCTTGTCTTTCTGTATCTCGAAGCTCTGCTTGATTTTCGGAAAATAGAGAATACCCGTCAGGTTGAACGGATAGTCAACATTCAGGTGTATCCAGAACAAAGGCGCTTCGTTGAAAGGATAG
>JASGFZ010000126.1:0-8824 GCA_047605345.1 Flavihumibacter sp.
GGCGTACCTGCTCTTCAGAGATATCGATCTTTTCAATATAATAAATGATCTCCTGCTCCAGCCGGTTTTTGTCGTAACTCTCCGGGCCTACATTTTCTTCCAGCGCCTTGATCAGCCCCTCACGGATCTTCTGTTGCCGCAACGGCTCTTTTGCTTCAATCAGCTGCTGCTGCTTTTCTATATTGCCGATGCGGTGCAGCAGGTCTGCCTCCAGCACTTTGCCTTCTTCCAGCCGGTGACCGTTCAGGTCGTCGGCCGCTTCATCGATCACCGCTTTAAAAGCTGTCCACTCATCGTCGGTCAGGGTATCGGTGGTAGGTGTGATCACTTCCGGCAGCTTTAATATATTGCCGAGTATATGGCTGTCGTCGAGCCCCAGCTCGCGCGACAAAGCCGCGATGGGTTCAAAATACGCTTTGGCCAGGGAGATGTTCACCGTAACCGGTTTGGCGGTACCCGTGTTCTTGAGGCTGATCACGCAATCGATGGTACCCCTTTGCAATTTCTCGGAAAGTCTTTTGCGGATGTCAAATTCAAAGGGTTTCAGAAAAGCCGGCATCTTTACAGAGCACTCAAACTGCTTTCCGTTCAGTGATTTGATATCGATCAGGAAAGTTTTATCACCTACGTTCCGTTCAGCGCGCCCGAAGCCGGTCATTGATTTAAGCATGCATCTTTTATTTTAAGCAAGGTAACGAATAAGGTCGGCCCTTCCGCATTTGCGGCATTCACCCGGTTGCCAGCCGCTGATGTTCAACTGCCCGATGGCATATCGAACCAGTCTTAACGTGGGGTAACCAAGCGCCGCTGTCATACGCCGCACCTGCCGGTTTTTCCCTTCCGTCAGTTCCAGCGCCATCCACGAAACGGGGATGGATTGCCTGAACCGTATCGGCGGATGACGCTCGGGTAATAGCGGTTCCGACAGCAGCGGCCAGGCATTCGCCCGTTTGGTGTGATGGATCTTTCCATCGATTGAAATGTCTATTCCTTTTTTCCATTGGTCGAAATCCGCCGGTGTGGGAATACCTTCCACCTGCACATAGTAGGTACGCGTATGCGGCTTTACCGGCGACAAAAGCAGCTTATTCATCGACGTGTCGTTGGTTAACAGCAACAAGCCTTCACTGTCATAGTCAAGCCGGCCAACGGGGTACACATCGTTCTCCACGGTTACAATATCTTTCAACGTTCGCTTGCCGGGTGATGCGCTGAACTGACACAATACCTGGTAGGGTTTGTATATGATGTAGTAAGAGAACATGCATAAAAAAAGCCCGGGAGTAAACCGAGCTTTGTTATTTGGATGGGTTAGTAAGTAGGGAACAAAACTTCCCTACACAATATTAAAAAGAATTTTGACGATTGAAAAAAATTTTTCAATGTTTTTTATGCACATTTTTTTTAGCTGTGTGGAAATACCTTTGCACAAATTCATGTTATGCGATTCCCTTCTCCTGTTTCTCTTTCCTGGCTGGCCGGATTTCTTGATGCAACATTAATCGGCAACAAAGATGCAATGGCAACCGGCATCAATGAAATACATCGTGTGGAAGAAGGCGACCTGGTGTTTGTTGATCATCCGAAATACTATAACAGCTGCCTGCAATCGGCGGCCAGCTTTATCATCATCAATACCCGCGATGTAGAGATTCCCGAGGGAAAATCGCTGCTGGTGGTAGACAATCCGTTCGAAGCCTACACACGCATCGTTACACATTTCAGGCCTTTCGACCGGGCAACAAAAGCCATCAGCGACAGTGCGCAGATCGGAGAAGGCACTTATATCGCACCGAATGTTTTTTTGGGTGAGCAGGTGGTGATCGGACGCAATTGCCGCATCATGCCCAACGTAACCATTCTGGGGCATTGCATACTCGGCAACGATGTGGTGGTGCAGGCAGGAACCGTCATCGGTTCCGACGCCTTTTATTACAACACCAAAAAAGACCGCGAGCTGTGGTACCGCCAGATGGTGAGCGGCGGCAGGGTGGTGATTGAAGATGCAGTGGAGATCGGCGCCGGCTGTACCATCGACCGGGGTGTAAGTCATGATACCCTCATCGGCAAAGGCACCAAGATCGATAACATGGTGCATATCGGTCATGATACCGTCATCGGGAAGAACTGCCTGCTGGCGGCACAGGTGGGCATTGCCGGCGCAACGGTGCTGGAAGATGGGGTGGTACTCTGGGGACAGGTAGGCGTAAACAAAACACTTACCATCGGCAAGAATGCGGTTGTGTATGCACAGTCGGGTGTGGCGGCTTCGCTGGAAGGCGGCAAGATTTATTTCGGTTCGCCGGTAGAAGAGGCGTCGGTCAAAAAAAAGGAGTTCGTATGGATCAAACGCATCCCCCAGCTATGGGAAAAAGTGATGAAGGGCTGATCAGTTGGGCTCGGGTATATAATCATAAGGCACGGCTTCGGCCACCTTTTCAAAGCTCCAGTAACCGGTATTGATAATATCATTCTGGTCGTACCAGTAACCATTCGCTTCAATCAGGAATTCGTCGAGTATATCTACCACGCTCAGCTGTACACGGATATGTGCAGGCAGCTTGTAGTAAGCCACAAACTTGGGGTCGGGCATCTCCTTCCGGTACACTACCCGGTATTTACCCGTCAGGCCGATCACCACGGTACCACTGTCGAGGTGGTAAAAAGAACTGTCGTAATAATCCGGCAGCTGCACAGCATCAAACCCTTTGCCTTCACCATTTACTTTCTCCAGCGCAAACCCTTCTTCGGCGATCGTTTTGCTATACCAGCTGCGCATAAAATGCAGCTTGCTGCCGCGGTATGCTTTGGCACGGTTCTGTTTCCACTTCGCTTCCTGCCCGGGTGTGCCCGTCATCATTTCAAAAAAAGGAAAGCCCGAGAAGGTACTGATCTGGGTATTGTATTCATAGCTCAGTGAATCGAGCTGGTACCGGATGCGGTATCCCAATGCCTGGTTCTCGATGCGCAGGTCTTCCCTGGCCAGCACTTTCAGGCGGTTTCTTTTCTTGCTGAAAAAGAAACGAAGCGCTTCAGGATTCAGGATGCTGCATTCGGCAGCGCTGGCCGTTCCGCCCAGAAACTGCTCTTTGAAAAAGCTGCCGTATTTGGCCAGTCCGTCGGGCACTTCATTACTGCCCACCACAGCCACTTCTTCCAGGCTCTTGTCTTTCGTTTTCAATTCTATCACCAGGTCTTCGGCAGCGCCGGTAATGCGTTGCTGGGCCGACTGGTATCCGGTAAACGACACCGTCAGGTCATAACCACCATTGGGCAGCCGCAGGCTGAACTCACCATCGGCATTTGTCACTACACCGAAGGTGGTGTTCTGGCAAAATACCGAAGCGCCTGCCAGCGGCGATCCGCCGGCCGCATCAATTACTTTTCCTTTTACCGAAAACTGCTCCTGCGCCTGCAAAAGCGCTGCGGGAACCAACACGGTAAAAAGCAATACCAATAATTTTTGCATGCGATGGATTTACTGAAAATCAAACGTTGTTTTAGGTATTGTGGTATGCCTGAAAAGCAAAAAAAGCCATTTAATGCAGAAGCTGCCGCTGGTAAGCTGCTGCACTGTCGCGGATCGCTTTATCAAGGGCTGTAAACCGCCGGTGCGGCAGCAGGTCAAGAATTTTTTTAGCAGAAAAATAAGTTTTGCTGCGGGCTACACGGGCTGTTTCGCGGGTAAGCAGGGGCTTTTTGCCCGAAAACAGCGATCGTAATTTTTCCAGGCGCCAGGCAAGCGCGCCCATCCAGGCGCTGGCTTTCCGGTGCGGCGGTTTTTTTCCGAAAGCCCCGGCTATTTCGGTGAACAGCTGCCTGAAGGTCCAGTTGTCGCCGCTAACGATATACCGTTCCATCGTTACGTCGGTTTCCAGCATGTCGACCGTTATGGCGGCCAGGTCTTCTACCGCAACAAATCCGTTGATACCGTCGGTGTACCAGGGAAACCCATCGTATGCCTGCCGGAAGATGGCGCAACTGCTGCTGTTCCAGTCGCCATATCCCAATACCGTGCTGGGATTTAGTATCACGGCGTTTAATCCTTCGGCCATGGCGCGCCACACTTCCATTTCGGCCATCTGCTTGCTGATGGAATAATGAGTATGCAGCCGGCTGTCGCTCCACTGTTTGTTTTCATCCACTTCTTCGCCCTGTTCCGTTCTTCCCAATGCCGCCACCGAACTGAGGTGTACCATCCGCCCGATATTGTTTTCAATGGCCAGGTTCATTACATTGGCCGTACCCTGCACATTCACGGCATACATCTGCCTGCGTTGGTCGGCTGTAAAAGAAACCACGGCGGCGGCATGCACCACTGCATCCACCTGCTGCATGGCATCGTTGAGCTGGGTGAGGTCAAGCACATCGGCATCCACCCATTCAACAGCGTCGAGCCATTGCCGGTCGATAAAAAAAGGAAGCCGCGAACCGGCGCGCTTTGTGGCGCGTACGGCATAACCCCGCTGCACCAGTTCACGAATGATATAGGCGCCTACAAACCCGGTTCCGCCGGTAACCAGCACACGGGGGTATTTGATATCGTTAGAAGCTTGCACTGAATTGTTCCAGGAAGCGCACATCATTCTCGCTGAAGAGGCGCAGGTCGTTGATCTGGTATTTCAGCATGGTGATCCTTTCGATGCCCATGCCAAATGCATACCCGGTGTACTTATTGGGATCGATGCCGCAGTTCTCCAGCACATGCGGATGTACCATGCCGCAACCGAGAATTTCCACCCAGCCGGTATGCTTGCACACATTGCAACCCTTGCCGTGGCAAAGCAGGCAGCTGATATCCATTTCGGCGCTCGGCTCGGTGAAAGGGAAATACGACGGACGAAAACGGATCTTCACTTCCTGCCCGAATAGTTCCTGTACGAAAAAATACAGGGTTTGTTTCAGGTCGGCGAAAGAAACATGCTCATCTATATACAGGCCTTCTACCTGGTGGAAGAAACAGTGGGCGCGTGCAGAAATGGTTTCATTACGGTACACCCGCCCCGGACAAATAACACGTATCGGCAATTTGCCTTTTTCCATTTCGCGCACCTGCACATTGCTCGTGTGTGTGCGCAAAAGCCAGTCGGGGTTCTGGTGCAGGTAAAACGTATCCTGCATATCACGTGCAGGATGGTGTTCGGGCAGGTTGAGCGCGGTAAAGTTGTGGAAGTCGTCTTCTATCTCGGGGCCTTCTGCCACCGCAAAACCCAGCCTTCTGAAAATAGAAACAATTTCATTGCGCACCAGGCTGATGGGGTGACGCGAGCCGAGCGGATCAACCGCCCCCGGCAGCGTAAAATCATAAGCGGCGGCCGTGTCGGCAGCCTGAACAGACACCGAAGCTTTCCATTCTTCATATTTTCCTTCTGCCAGTAGCTTGAACTCATTCAGCACGGCGCCAAAAGATTTCTTGCTTTCATTCGGCACCTGTTTCATTTCGCCAAACAGCGCTTTCACAATACCCCTGCTACCCAAAAAACGGATCCGGTATGCTTCCAGCGCAGCGGCATCGGCCGGCGCCAGCGATTCAATCTCCGCCCTGTAGGCGTTGATCTGCTCCAACAATTGTTCCATGCGGCAAAAGTAAAGCAAAGTCAAAAGTTAAAAGTCAAAAGTCAAAAATGGAGCTCCCGGGCGGGTGTGAGTGGTTTACACAATTCTTGCTCACTGAGCGGGTAGCTTTTTTCGCACAGAGATAAACGGAGGAACGGAGACAGGATGCGAGGGCAGATCGCGCCGGTTTGTGTCATTTCAAAGGCGTCTATAGCCGGTAAGCACCTGTTACACCCGCCCGGGAGCTCCATTTTTGACTTTTAACTTTTTACTTTATCAGCAACCACCCCTATAAACCCACCACCATAGTGTACCCCCAAACGAAGGGAGTGGCGATCAGCAAAGAGTCGAAACGGTCCAGGAAACCGCCGTGGCCGGGCATGATCTGGCCGCTGTCTTTAACGCCGGCCATGCGTTTGAGCTTGCTTTCCAAGAGGTCGCCATAGGTGCCGGTAATGGCAGCAATGGCGGCGATGGCAGCGGTGTGGACCAGCGGATAATCCAGCCACCAGGCCAGGCCGGTCATGGCAGCGACGGCGATGAGGATGCCGCCGATCGTTCCTTCCCAGGTCTTTTTGGGCGAGATGGCCGAAAAAGGCGTGCGGCCGATCAGGGAGCCCACGATATAGGCCATGGTATCGTTGATCCAGATGCTGAAAATGATGGCCAGGGGCAGCACGTACCCGTACACGGGGTGGCTGCGCAGGAGCAGCATCAGTCCCCAGCTTAAAGAAATATAAAGCAGGCCGAAGAAAGAGTGCCTGATTTGTTTCAGTTCAATCTGCCGGGCGAAAAGCAACTCGGTTACCGGTAAAATAAAAAGACAGAGCAAACAGAGCCACCAGCCCAGGGCATGGAAGGGCAGCTGGCTGCAATAGATCATAAAGAACCAGCCGGCAGCCATCACCGCATAACGGTGAAACGGATTGATACCGGCGTATCCCGGATCAATGGCGGTAACGAGGCGCTGGTATTCAACCCAGCAGCCGAAATGAATAACGGAGAACAGGATAAAAAAGCTGAACTGGTTCCAGAGCAGCCCCACCAGCATCACGATTACAAAGATCAGGGCAGTGGTTGCGCGGGTCCAGAATGTTTTCCAGTTAAAGGCCATGTAGATCGTTATTACGGTTGCTGGTTGGGTGGTTCGTCTTTTTGCGCCGGCAATACCAGGTCATCGTCGGTGTCGTACCACTCACCGTAATGTGTAACCGAAATACGCCGCATATACCAGCCGATCGCCAGCAAGGCAAGCAGGCTGCCTGCTACCAGCAGCGGAGAAAAAGAAACGGTTTCCAGCTTGTCTTCCCCCCAAACATAATAGGCGGTTATCTGGATGGCATTGTGTACGAAATGAGCAGCCACCGCCGGCCATATACTGCCGCTGTACCAATACAGCATTCCCAATAAAACACCCAGCATAGCGCGCGGCAGAAAACCCAGCAGCACTTCATGAAACAACGAAAAAAGGCAGCCCGTGATCACTATGCCCAGCAAGGGTCTGGTGGTGATCTGTATAAAGATGCGCTGCAGCACCGAGCGGAAAAATATCTCTTCACAAAAAGCAGGCAATAACGCCGACATCAGCATCACCGCCAGGTATTCGCCGAAGCTGCGCATCTTCAGCATCGCCAGGGTAGCGGCCGTCAGCTTTTGGTGTGAATCGCGCAGGTTTTGCTCCATTTGTTTCAGGGAGGCAGGCAAATGCACCTGGTCGTTTACGTCTGCCAGCCAGGCTGCCAGCGGAAAAGCGGCTAAGATCAATACCACACCGAGTACGGTAAAATAAGCGGGCTGTGGTTTTCTGACACCGAGAAAACGCCAGGGTCGCTGGTCACTTTTATACGCAAAGAAAAAACCTGAAACAAAAAACAGGGATATAGTAATCAGGCATTGCTTCCAGCGCAGCGCATGCAATACCCTGCTGTTGCTGAAATCGGGCTCCCGCAGCTCTTCGGGCTTCAGGCGGTACAGGGCATTGATCACCATGTCTACTACCGACCACAATATGAAGGTGGTGCCCACGGTTATCAGGCCGAAAACCAGCAATTGCAGCCAGGCAGGCTTGTATTTCAGGTAGGTGATCACTGCTGCAAGATGCATTATCTTTGCGCATGATCAAAATTGGCCCTGTTTCCTTACCTGATTTTCCGCTGCTGCTGGCGCCGATGGAAGACGTAAGTGACCCGCCTTTTCGTGCTGTTTGCAAAGACAATGGGGCCGATCTCATGTTCACCGAATTCATTTCCAGCGAAGGACTGATCCGCGACGCAATGAAAAGCCGGCAGAAGCTCGACATCTATGAAGAAGAGCGGCCTATCGGCATCCAGATTTTCGGCGGCGATGAAGAAGCGATGGCATTGAGCGCGCAGATCATCGACACGGTAAACCCCGACCTGCTCGACATCAATTTCGGGTGCCCCGTAAAAAAAGTGGTTACCAAAGGCGCGGGCGCCGCCGTATTGAAGGATGTGGACCTGATGGTACGGCTTACCGCGGCCTGCGTACGATCTACCAGGTTGCCGGTTACCGTTAAAACACGCCTGGGCTGGGACCATAACAGCATCAATATCATGGAAGTAGCCGAACGCCTGCAGGATGTGGGTATCCAGGCGCTGTCCATTCACGGCCGCACCCGCGCACAGCTGTACAAAGGAGAGGCCGATTGGGAACCCATCGCCCGGGTAAAAGAAAATCCACGTATTCATATCCCCATCTTCGGGAACGGCGATATCGATTCGCCCGAAAAAGCCCTCCTGTACAAAAACCGTTATGGGGTGGATGGCATCATGATCGGGCGCGCCGCCATCGGCTATCCGTGGGTCTTCCGCGAAATCAAACACTATCTCGCCACGGGTACGCACCTGCCGGCACCCTCCATAGAAGACAGGGTGGACGTTATTCGCAGGCATTTGTACCGCTCCATCAGCTGGAAGGGACTGGTGCCTGGCATCAATGAAATGCGGCGGCATTATAACAATTACCTGAAAGGATTGCCGAATATCCGCGACTACCGGCAGCAGCTGGTGATGGCCAGAACACGCGATGAGATCGATACTTTATTGCTGCAGATAGAGCAGCAATACCGGGGCTTTGCTTTCGAAAGGCCGAAGCCCGATGCCAGCTGGTCTTGCGAAGTGCGTACACCGGCGTAAACATTAACCGATGATCTTTTTCAGCAAAGCAAGTTTCCCGGTAAACGGCGGATAACGTATGGCCGGATCAAACCAGACCGGCGTTTTCAATATCGATTTGCGGTGGCTGAAGG
>JASGFZ010000127.1:0-8764 GCA_047605345.1 Flavihumibacter sp.
GACATAGCCATAGAGCCGTAACGACCTGACAGGTATTTTTGCTGCCAGCAGGCGGCTGAAGTCATAAGACAGGCTGATATCCTCCCAACGGATATGGTCGCCGCGCAACGCATTTACGGTTGAATACTGGTACAGATTATCGCGTGCGCCATCTACGGGGTATGCCAGTGAAGGAACAACTGTGTTTTTTTCATCACCTGGTTGTTGCCAGCGACGGGCATATTCGCCGTGCCCATTCCATGTGCTGAACAACATACTATAAGACAATGCCTGTCGCCGGAATGCATAGCCTGCTTTGAAGCTGATATTGAAAGAGAGGCTCAGCCCATTCCATTCAAAATTGTTGCGAAGAGCGCCGTAGTGGGTGGGCTGGATCGAGGCCAGGTAAGCCATGCTGTCCAACGGTGTGTTGTTGATAATGCCGGCATAATCGCTGCTTTTTTTACCATCCAGGTAACCCAGGGGATCACCCGTTGCCGGGTCCAGTCCCTCCCACCGAAAAGCATACAGGGAAAAAATAGGGCGATTCAATATGGGATTCACCACCGCACTCCTGTTGAAATAATCCCGCCCGGAAGCGCTGACAGCCATTTTATAGTCAACCACCCTGGGGTCTGAATAACTCCACATATAATTGGTCGACCATTTGAGTTTTCCCTGCAGGTTCTGGCTGGTCAGGTTCCACTCGAATCCACGGTTTCGCATCGCAGCAACGTTCCCTGTAAAATAGCTTTGTCCCTCGGTAGTTGCCAACCCCAATGTCGGATCCAGGGGCGCCTGGCCAATCAGGTTACGGGACCGACGCTGGTAGACATCGAGGCTGCCGGTCAAACGACTGTTAAAGAGTTCAAAATCGAGGCCCAGGTTTATTACGGCTGTTTTTTCCCAGCTTAACGATGCATTAGGGGGGCTGGTAATAAGCATTGACTTATAACCGGTAATAAAACCAGACCAGTAAAAACCCGTAGTATATGCTGTTACACCCACTGGCAAATTACCGTTGATGCCATAGGTAAAGCGCAGTTTTAATAGGGGCGCGATTGAAGAATGATAGAATTTTTCGCGATTAAGGTACCAGGCAAAACCACCCGACCAGAAAGGCATTCCTTTCTTATTGGCATCAACACCAAACAGGTTTGCTTCGTCCTTGCGAATGCTACCCGAAAGAATATAACGGTTTTTATACGTATAACCCGCATTGGCAAAATAGGAAAGGAAATGATCGGTTGTATAGCCAACACTGCTAACATTACCAACTTTCTGTCTGCTAAACGGACTGCTAAGCAACGGGTAGCTGTTCATATAATCAACCGAACTGGTAGTAGTGCTATTTTCCGGCTGGTATCCGTACTGGGTATTGGCATTGTACTCTCCGCTTTTCGTCCGGATTTCCCAGCCCCCCAGAACGTCAACCGAATGGAGTCCCCACTCCTTATGGTAGCTCAGTTGAATCCTGCCCTGGTGTGATTCCGTTTGTGTAAGGTAACTCTTTAATACACCACCCGGCGGCACTATATAAAGCAGGTTGCTGTCAGCGTCGAACTGAATAAAATTATTTACCATATCTGTCGCATAAAAGGAATTTTCTTTCCGCCAGTCGAGGGTTTGCTGTAACTGAGATTCATATTGATACAGCAGGCTGGCTTTAAGACCAGGTATGATTTCATGGTCCAGGCCAAGGTTTACCACGATGTCGCGTGTACGAATCCTATTGTCGGTTTGTGAAAGTTCGTCGATAGGTGAAAAAGACCAATCTTTTAATCCAGCCGATTGCATCCGCTGCAGGAAAGAAGCGCGGTACTGCAGATTCAGCGAAGCCGGATTTCCCTCATCGTCGGTAAACCGCGCATAAGGATAAAAAGTCTTGAAACCGGGATTACTGTAAAAGTTGTAACCGCTGTTAAGCGCAGAACGTTGTAACTGCTGTGTAAAAGCCAGCCCTACCGAAGCGGTCGTTTTGCTGGTTATGGCCGCATTCAGCCTGGAACGGAGCGAATAACGGTTGTTATCATCGCCCACCAGACTGCCCGGGTTCCGGTCGTAGCCGGTGGACAAATAATAATTCAGCCTGTCCGTTTGCCCGCTCACATTTACCGAATATTGCTGCCTTACCTGGTTTTGGTAGCTGTATTTACGCAGGTCCCGCTTTACATCGTATTGCTTGTATTGCTCTATTTGCCCGTCGGCGGTGAGGGGATCGATCAGCCCGTCTCTTTTTTTGATCAGCAGCTCTACCACCGGCGTTACGGGCGGGTGACCAAAATTGTACTGTTCGTATAATTCGTCCATTTCATAATACCCTTTATCAAACAGGTATTTTTCCAATTCTATATAGTCGACGCTGGAAATATTGCTGACAGCATAGAGATCGGGTCTGGACTGGAAACCGATATTGGTATTGAATTCTATCCTTGTCTTTCCTTCCTTTCCCCTTTTGGTAGCAATGACGATCACCCCGTTGGCTGCACGCGCGCCCCAGATAGAAGCTGCTGCCGCATCTTTTAAGATCGAAACCGACTCTATATCATTGGGGTTAATATTGGACAATTCCCCGTCGTACGGAAAATTATCCAATACAATCAATGGTGCCGCATTGGAGTAGAGCGTACCCCGCCCCCTTACCAGCAGCGGATCGGGATAAGCGGACTCGCCGCGGTTGACCAGTAAACCCGGCAATACATTCTCCAGTTTCTCAGTCAGGTTCATGCTAACTGAACGATTCAATAACTGCTGGCCGGCAATACTAAAGGAGCCGGTAGCCCGCTCACGCGGAATTTTCTGAAACCCCGTTGATACAACGACTTCATCCAGCTCTCCGGTTCGGATAGCAAGAAATACCATCGTAGGAATATCGGCGGCAGATTCCACCGGTAAGATTTGCTCGCTCAATCCTGTATAAGTGAAGTAAAGCGTATCGGGTAGCCTGTTAAGTACAACCGTCACCTGTCCCGACTCATTGGCCGCGAATCCGGTTTTATTCACAGCCGACCGGACGGTAGCGCCGGGCAAAGGCTTTTTTGTACGGCCATCGGCTACGGTAATGGTGCGTCGTAATTCCTGGCCGTTTACCCTGGCAACTGCCAGGAGCAGCAGCCCCCATATAATCTGTTTCATGTTTCGGTTAGGTATTAATAGCGGTGAATAACAAAAACCTGGAGTGGTCTTTTTGAGCGAACCAGTGAAATGCCGTATCGTTTCAGGTAACCGGCCATTCCTTCCACCGAAAGGCCGTTTGGCAGCGCGAGATCAAGTTTTCCCGTATAGTCCGATTCATTAACAATGGTTATTGGTGATCTGCCGTTTAAAAATGCGACCAGGAGATCAAGATCTCCACCGTAGCTATATGCTGTATCGGCGGTTTCATCATCCAAACCATAATATGGTTTTTGCCTGTTTAGCGGAAGTTTTCGCTGGTCGGTTACTGATAGCACCCAACAATCTGTGTCTCGGATCTGCCAACCCGACTGCACCTGCAGCAACCGGTCGATTTCATTGCGCATCAGGCGCTGCAGGCGTTCTATCGACTGATTTTTGTACCACAACTGGTAAGAATACAATCGCTTTAAGTCGATGCCCCCACCGTAAAACCGGTTTTCTGGTAACCGGTCGATGAGCGAGTCAGTGACCTTGTACAATGACGGTAAAGTACAGTTGGCTACCACCAACCCAATTGGCCTGCCAGCGGTGTCGTGCTGTAATCCGACAACAGCAGGAATATCCCTGTTGTATCCTCCCAGTACGGAGCTGTATATGATCGAATCAACCGGAAAAGGGTTCTCTGCCAGCAAATGGGAATCAAGGTTGAAGAAAACACGACGGGTTTGCCGGATGCCGCTGAAATCACCGGCAATAGCCGACTGGATAGTCGATTCGGTAAAGCTGTCGTCCCGGCCGGCACCCCTGAAAATACCTTTTCGATCAATCCACATATAATGCGGCATACCGGTTGGCATCAGCCGGCGCAAATTGGCGCTGTCGTACAATGCAATGGGCAGCGTAAATTTTCGGTTCTGGCCCTTTTCCCAGCGACCGATTGCCTTTTTTACAGCTGCCTCATCATCGTTCAGGTAAGTATTGACAGTAAGAATGACGACATCGTCTTTGTGTTTGTTTTGCAGATCTATGGTGGTTCCGAACTGCTTAAAGCAGGGTGCGCACCAGGTGGACCAAAAGTCAAGTATTACAACTTTCCCCCTGAAGTCGCCAATGGTAACTGTGTTTTTCGGGTACCCAACAGCTCGGGGAAATATCATTTGTGAAATATCATCACCTATTTCGATTCTATCGGCCGGGGCCTGACAGCGGGCCGCGGCCAGGTGCAATAGCAGCCCGGCTGCGAGAAGAAAGAATTTCATGCAGTTTGTTTTGGTTGAGTAATAAAAGACAGCCGGAGCCCGGCTGCGTATCCGGTCACACATGAGAAAAACAATTTCCCGGTACGCAACCCGGCGGCTCCTTACTCAACACTCAAACAGGATTTTTGGGCTTTTTGGCCCACTGGGTTTTTAATAGGTGCAAAGCGATATGCAGGTAAACAGGATGCACGGTGACAACAGTTGTGTTTAGATGTAATTCGCTGGTAAAACAATAAAACAGCCTGCGCTGTCTAAAAAACAAAGGAAGTTTTTATTCTGTTCCGCAACAGGCGAAGCGCCCTCGCTTTCTGGTTACGAACAGTACTGGCCGAGACCGATAGCTGCGCAGCAATTTCGTCGTGGCTGAGGCCTTCCCGGTAATACAGGTGAAATACCCGGCCACACTGCCCCGGCAAAAGAGCGGCCGTGGCAAACAGGTATTCCACTACCTCTTTGTGCACCATCCTGTTCAATACAGTTCGCTCTTCCACCCACTCATGGGCGGCCGCCAGGTTTCGTTTCTTTTTTTCCTGCCGGCGAAGCATCAGTAAATTATTATATGCCGCATTCCGCACCGAAGAAAACATAAAGGCCCGGAATGTTGAAGGCGTTTCCCATCTGCCGCGGTATTTCCAGGCCCGCCAGATAACATCCGATACCAGTTCGGCAGCCAGGTGCTGGTCGCTGACGATAGACACCGCATACTTTGACAAAGGCTGAAAACAGGAACGATAAAAGACGGCAAAATGAGGAGCCGCCCCTTCCCGGTCGTGCGCGAACCAGGACTCCATAGAAAATGCTGCTTCCATTGATTGTTTTTTGAATAGGTGAACCAGCGCAAAAAATACCCGAAGCAGCTAGGTATGTTCTGCACCAAAAGCAGGCTCAAGATACAAAATACTTAGTTATTACTAAGTTCTGTATTAGTAAGTTTTTTAAATAGTTTTTCGTCCTTGCGTTAGCAAATGACCGCATTCAGATCCATAAGAACACCCATAGAAAATTACGTGATCGACCGGGTAAAGGAAATGCGGCTGGCCGAAGGTTTTAGCCAGAAAAAAATTGCCGAACACCTGAAAGTTGAACCCTCCTTTATAGGGAATATTGAATCTCCCAAACGCGGCGAAAAATACAGCCTGAACCATTTGAACGAGTTATCCAAGCTTTTTGACTGCTCTCCCAGGGATTTTTTACCCGAAAAATTCATCTGATCACCAAATACTCATACATGCATAAGTAAGCGAGCTGCGTGTTTTCGATTTATTGCAGCTTGTCATGGCGAAGAAAGCGAGTAAAAGATCAATTGACGAATTTGTTATCGACCGCGTTAAGGAGATGCGGTCGAAAGCCGGCTTCTCGCAGGAAGATATCGCCGTGTGGCTCGACGTCAGCAGCGGGTTTATCGGGCAGATCGAAAGCCGCAATTTCCGGGCTAAATACAACCTTCACCATTTAAATGAACTGGCCAAAAAGTTCAAATGCAGTCCCCAGGATTTTCTGCCGGAGAAACCTTTGTAAAATTTTTTCAAAAAATTTACTAAATATTTTAGCATCCGGAAGGAAAGAGATACCTTTGTGGAAAGGCGCGTGCTATGATACACCAAAGACCCGAAGAGCAGCAATTTCTGAACAGAACCGCATTGTTTACCGAAGGAAATGCCTGGGAAGCTTCTCCTCTTGACGCATTAGAACATGTTTTTGCACTTGACAATACGGCGGCCTTAATTGACCGTTGGAAGCGATATTCAATGGCAGCGCTTCGGCAAACACAAAACGCCCTTGATTGCGCCGGCTGTATCGACTATTTCGAACGGGTTGAGCTCCTGCTTGAAACCGCTTATATACTGCATGTCAAAAGCCGAAAGGAATTACCCTTCGGTAAGCTTTTCGATGTTTTGTCGCTCGGCGCCTGGAAAAAATCGCTCGAATGCTGGCGTAATGCCTGCATGTCAAACCATTCTGTCATAGAATCTGTTGACCCCGGTTTTATTCTTGTTATCTATGATGATATCCCCCGGTTATTAGAAGATGGCTGGCAATGGTACCTGGCTAATACCGATTCGTCTTCTACTATAGAAGAGGCGTTTCCGGTGTATTTGCTGCGCCGGGCCGCCTGAAGATCTTATCGGAACAGCTTCTCGGCCGCAGCAATGCTCTCGGGCTTGCCCACATCCACAAACCGGTCTCCGCTGTGGTCCAGGGTCATAATCCGATGTGCTGCCGCCAGGTCAAGATACACATCTACCAGTGAAAACTTGCCGCGCTGGCGCACCAGGTCAAATACCGCCGGTTCATACAGCGCCACGCAACTGTAAGCCTTCTGCACCAAACCGGGCTTGTGGATGCTAATGCGCTTTTCACCCGTTTGTGTGTTTTCCCAGCCGCACAAACGGTTTTCATCGTCCACCAAAAAATAGCGGGAAGTCTTCCGGTTCGTCACGGCGAAACTGATCAGAGCCTCCTGTTCCCGGTGAAAGCGAATCAGCCTGTTCAGATCCAGGTCGGTCAGCACATCGGCATTAATACTCATAAAAGGGCTGCTGTCTGCCAGAAAGGACCGCGCTTTCAGTAGTCCGCCACCCGTTTCCAGCACCTCGCCTCTTTCATCGCTGATAACCACCTTACTACCCCATCCATCGGCCTCCGCTACGGCATTTTCTATCTGACCGGCAAAATGATGCACGTTCACGACCACCTCGGTAATACCATAATGCTGGAAATATTCCACATTCCGTTGCAGCAGCGATTTTCCGTTAACCGGTGCGAGTGCTTTGGGATGACTGTCTGTCCAGGGCTTAAAACGGGTGCCGAGCCCCGCCGCGAAAATAATTGCTTTCAAAGTCAAAAATCAAAAATCAAAAATCAAAAACCTTCGGGTGTAATATACTAAGTGAACAGCAACTTACCGGCCTGCAGCGATCCCACCGCCTCAGCGACCCCTTTTTGACTTTTGATTTTTGACTTTTGACTTTCTATATACTACAACCCCGGCTGCTCATAATGGGTAACCACCGTTTTTACGCCGAACTTGTTCCGCAGGTGCCGCGCGGTTTGCTCAGCAGCATACACACTGCGGTGCTGGCCTCCGGTGCAGCCAAAATTGATATGCAGGCTGTCGAAACCTCGTTTGATATAATCCGTAACCGTGATATCGACCAGGTCAAACACGCTGTTCAGGAAAATGGGCATATCGGTTTGCTGTTCCAGGTAGTCGATCACGGGTTTGTCTTTCCCGGTGAGGGGTTTGTATTGATCGATCCGGCCCGGGTTCAGTATACCCCGGCAGTCGAATACGAAACCGCCGCCATTACCGCTGTTGTCGGCCGGGATGCCGTGTTTTTTATAACTGAAGCTGGATACCCTAACCAGCAGGGGTGAATCGGAGCCCGCACGCAGGGGCTCAAAACGGTTGATCACCTCATCGCTGCTGCAAAACCGGATGCATTTGTCGAACTCCGGCACAGAAATGCCCATACGGCGGTTCCCGGCAAACTGGCGCAGGTTACGCAGTGCGAGGGGGATGCTGGTCAGAAACTGGGCCTTGCGCTGGAAAAACCCCCTGAAGCCATAAGCCCCCAATACCTGCAATAAGCGGATCAGTACATACCCGTTGTATTGCAGGGTGAAGAGGGCCGGATCCAGCGGATGGGCCAGCAGCTTGCTTGCCTCTTCTATATAGTATGCCAGCAGCTCGTCTTTCCAGTGTTCGGGCAGGTCGGTGCGGGCCTGCCACAGCATACTGGCCACATCATATTGCAGGGCGCCACGCATACCACCCTGGTAATCGATGAAGTGCACCTGCCCGTTTTTCACCATCACATTCCGGCTCTGGAAATCCCTGAACATAAAATGCTTGTTCTCGGTACGGGTGAGATAGGTGCTCAGCGCATCGAAATCATCGAGCAGGGCCTGCTTGTCGTAAGGAAACTTGAGCGTATCCAGAAAGTAGTATTTGAAATACAGCAGGTCGCTCAATATGGCCTGCTTGCCGAATTCAAAAGCAGTAAGGCACTGGCTGTAGTCGATGGCCTCTCCCCCCACGATCTGCAGGTGGGCGAGCTTGCGCAGGCTCTGCCGGAAAAGCGCATACACCTCCTCGTTATAACCCTTCGACTCAAGCTCGTTCAGCAGGCTGGTATCGCCGAAATCGGACTGCAGGTACACATCGCCGGCTTCGCTAACGGCCCATATTTCGGGCACGGGGCATTCTTTCGACCGCAGCGACCGGCTGAAGCTTATAAAGGTGGCGTTCTCTTTCAGGTTATTGTTCCAGGTGGCAATACCGGTTTTACCATCTGCACCCCATACACGGTAATACAAACGGTCGCTCCCGCTTTGGGGCAGCTTGGCTATTGTGGAAGGTGGCGTTCCGAAGGTATCGGCCGGTATGTCTATGGATAATATTAACC
>JASGFZ010000128.1:0-8741 GCA_047605345.1 Flavihumibacter sp.
ACACCCTTTCGGTACCTGCCAGCACCACGAAATACAATTCATCGTTTGCGCCGGTTAGCCGATAAGGTCCCTGGTTTCCTTCAAGGCCGTCGAACACATTGCGGGTAAACTTTCCTTTGGCAATCGACCCGCTGAAAATGGTATTGCTGATTAGGCCCGGTGCGATTTCTGAGCGGGTTTCAAAGCTGGCGCCCTGCAGTCGCTTGTAAAAATTGAGGAAATAATTTTTGTTCTGGCGAAGGTCGATATCACCCAGGCTCAGGGTCCAGGATTTCTTTTTAAACTGCAGAAAGATGCGATCGAATTCATTCAGCTGCTGCGTGGTGCCGTCGGGTTGTATGGGGATATTGTTATCGGTGATGGCCGCTGCAATTTCAATGCTGTCAGCCAGGTAACCCGCTATCTGCAGGTTGAGGTTGGAGCTGACCACGGCGTCTTGTGCATTGCCGAAAGAGATGCCCCGGCCGAAGCTCCCGTTATAGGTGATATTCCCGAAATTGAAGAAATCGGCATTGGTCACCGGTCCCGCCATCCCACCCCTCAATTCATTTTGTGAGGCATAGCTGTTGATGAGGCTGTCGAAATCGAGGTGCCGCCGGCTGGCATTCAAACGGCTGCCGAGGATCCGGTACCTGACCCCGATGGAATCAACCGGGGGTGGCTGTTTCCAGTAGATGGTGGCGTTCAGCCAGTCGACCGTGTACCAGTGCGCGGGCACACCGGGAATGCTGAAGCTGCCGGGCACCAGGCTGGCGGTATCTATAACCGTTAGCCCCGCATGTACCTGGATTGTTTTCCGGCGAAGATTGGAACCGGTTTGTTCAGGTGCATTAACCGGCTGCTGGGCGCGGGACGTTTCCACCACCAGTACGATCAACCATATTATCAGCAGCCATTTTCCCAATATGCCCGTTTCTGCTAAAGCGCGAAAATAAGGCGATTATTGCGCTTGAGCGGCATGCAGCGGTCGGCCCGGGCCGATTGTCAATCAGTACTATGCAAACCAAACCCTTAATCTTTTTATTATTTGCCGCTTCGGCGGCCGCAGCGCTGTCCGGTTGTTCGGGGTCAGGCAGGATTGCCATCAGCCCCGTGCCGATGGCACAGAGCAGTTACCACCTGCAACCGACACAGTCAGACAGTTTCAATCATGCCAACTATCTCTCGCTTTCCGGTTCGTTCAGCGCCATCGGGCGCGACCTGGAAGACAACACGCAGATTGCCCAGTTCAAGTACCATCATGCCGGCAAAGCCGGACAGTTCCAGTATTTTGCCGGCCTGCAGCTGAATGCCGGCGCTTATAATTTCGACCGTTATGGTGAGCCGGCGGTGGATGCGCAGGGCAACAAGTTTCCCCAGCGCCGCTCGAACTTTGTGTTCTCGGGAGCCGTTTCAGCCGGTGCCAGTTTTGTGCTGCCCATTGCCGCCAATTTTGACTGGCGCGTGGTGGGCGTGGAAGGAAACTGGGGAATCGAAAGCGGCCGTTATTACCAGTACCGGAAAGCTGTTCCTGATTCGCTGGTGGCCTATGTTGACCGCAGGCGGTTGCAGGACATGTATTTCCTCACCACCGAGCTGGTTTTCAGGCGCAGGCGTTCAGGTATGAAATTCGGGTACCAGTTTGCCGTGGGCAGCAATTTTACCCGTATCCCCTATTCCGACAGTTATTATTACAGCGGCAGCAATAATTATTACGACGATGGCAAGGTCAACAACGTGATCGTGCGCAATACCCTGCATTTTAACCGGGACCCTGTGGGGTATTATTTCCAGGTGTACGGCGGCCGTTACCTTGCCACGTTCAACACCGGCATCACCTACCGGCTTTCGCACCGCGCACGTTAATGCATTGACGCGTTGTTACCGGAAAGGCAGCGGCTACCGGGCTGTCGCCTTTTCGTTGTACATTTCCGCTTTCAGGTTTTTCACCCGGTCGTCGGCCAGGTACTCGTCAAATGTCATCAGCCGGTCGATAACGCCATTGGGGGTCAGTTCAATGATCCGGTTGGCCACGGTTTGGATGAACGTATGGTCGTGCGATGTCATCAGCACAATACCGGGAAAGTTCTGGCAGCCTTCGTTGAAGCTCTGGATGCTTTCCAGGTCGAGGTGGTTGGTAGGCTGGTCGAGAATAACCAGGTTGGGTTGCTGCAGCATCATCCGGCTGATCATGCAACGCACTTTTTCGCCCCCGCTCAGTACGTTTGTTTTTTTGAGGATATCATCACCGCTGAAAAGCATTTTTCCGAGAAAGCCGCGCAGGAAGGGTTCGTCGGCATCGGTAACATAGGCGGGTACATATTGCCGCAGCCAGTCGAGCAGGTTGAGGTTACCGGTAAAGAACTCGCTGTTTTCCAGCGGCAGGTAGGCCGAGGTAATGGTAGTACCCCATTCAAACTGTCCTTTTTCAGCCTTTTTATTCCCGGTGATGATCTCAAAGAAATTCGTTACCGCCAGGGGGTCTTTGCTCAGGAAAGCGATCTTATCGCCCTTGTTTACGCTGAAGGTGGCTTTGTCGAACAATACCCGGCCGTCGACCGATGAAGCCAGCTTTTCCACGTTCAGGATCTGGTTGCCCACTTCGCGCTGCGGCTGGAAAATGATACCCGGGATAGCGCCGGTTGGAGGGCTCGATCTCTTCGATGGTGAGTTTTTCCAGGGCTTTTTTCGGCTGGTAGCCTGTTTGATTTGGAGGCGTTGGCGCTGAATCGTGCGATGAACTCCAGCAGGGCGGCCCGCTTCTCTTCTTTTCTTGTTCTTGTCGTTGATCTGGCGGCTCATCAGTTGCGAGCTTTCATACCAGAAGGTATAGTTACCGGTAAAGATTTTGATCTTGCCCCGGTCTACGTCGGCGACATGGGTACAAACCGCATCGAGAAGTGACGGTCGTGCGATACCACCAGCACGATGTTTTCGTAATCGGCGAGGAAATTTTCCAGCCAGCCGATGGTTTCGATATCAAGGCCGTTGGTCGGTTCGTCGAGCAGCAGTATGTCAGGGATTGCCGAAAATCGCCTGCGCAACAGTACCCTCACCTTCAGGTTACCCGGAATGTCTTTCATGAGGCTCTGGTGGAATTGCTCGGGCACCCCCAGCTCACTGAGCATGGAACCCGCATCGCTTTCGGCGGTATAACCGCCCATTTCGCCGAACTCGGCCTCCAGCTCGCCGGCCCGCATACCGTCTTCTTCGGTAAAATCGGCCTTGGCATAAATGGTATCCCGTTCCTGCATCACTTCCCACATTTTCTGGTGACCCATCAGCACGGTATTCAGCACCGTCACTTCATCGTAGGCAAAATGGTTTTGCTTGAGCACCGCCATCCTTTCGCCTGGTGTAATGCTCACAGACCCCTTTGTAGGCTCAATTTCGCCCGCCAGTATTTTCAGGAACGTGGATTTACCGGCGCCATTGGCACCGATTACGCCGTAACAGTTCCCTTTGGTAAAATTCAGGTTAACCTCATCAAACAGCAAGCGCTTGCCAAACGACAGCGTCACATTATTAACAGAAATCATGTAAAGTGGATTTTTGCCGAGGCGCGAAAATAATGAAAGTTTATGGTTTGTGGTCTGTGGTTTATAGTTGGTTGGAAGTTTGAGGTGCTGCCGCGTGCGTGGCGTACTGAGGTATTGCAGGTTCACTGCGAATGCGGGTTTTTGTTTCTCACAGAGCGCACGGAGGTATGGAGAGTGGTTGGGGTTTAGCTTACACGTGTAAATGCGGCTTACCTGTATAAGAGGTTTCCGGAGGCAGTTTTAGTTCACGCAGAGACCGCCAAGGCGCAAAGGAGGTACTTTACCCGTCGGGTAATACTTTTTATCCGTCAAATCAATTGCTGCAATGCCGAGGGTAAGTTATACAGCGAACTTAGTAACAGCATATAACGCAATTTAATTTTACCGATATATTACAATTTACCCGACAGATAAATACAATCTGGACAGCTAACTCTTTGCGCCTTGCGTGAAACAAAGCCCTCCGCATACCAGTAACCAAAACTGCCTCCGGCGGAAACCTCTTACACAGGTAAGCCGCATTTACACGTGTAAGCTAAACCCCCAACCACTCTCCATACCTCCGTGCGCTCTGTGAGAAACAAAAACCCGCATTCGCAGTGAACCTGCAATACCTCATACCCCACACGCGCGGCAGCCACCTCAAACCTCAAACCTCAAACCTCAAACCACCACTCATTTTTCACTCGTCAGCCCCGCCAGCAAATATTCCTTGTTCAGCCGGGCGATATTGGTCAGCGAAATTTCCTTGGGACAAACGGCTTCGCAGGCACCGGTATTGGTACAGGCGCCAAAGCCTTCGCTGTCCATCTGGGCAATCATATTCAGCACACGGGGTTTGCGCTCGGGCTCACCCTGCGGCAAAAGCGCCAGGTGGCTTACCTTGGCCGAAAGGAACAGCATGGCCGAACTGTTCTTACAGGCGGCAACACAGGCGCCGCAACCGATGCAGGCCGCAGCCGCAAAAGAATCATCAGCACGTTGTTTTTCAATAGGTAAACTATTGGCATCCTGTGCGTTACCGGTATTTACCGATATATAACCACCCGCCTGGATGATCCGGTCGAAAGCCGTCCGGTCTACCATCAGGTCTTTGATCACCGGAAAAGCATTGGCGCGCCAGGGTTCAACGGTAATGGTATCGCCGTCTTTATAAGCCCGCATGTGGAGCTGGCAGGTGGTATTGGCCAGCCAGGGACCATGGGGCTTACCGTCGATGAACATCGAACAGGCGCCGCAAATACCTTCCCGGCAGTCGTGGTCGAATGTAATAGGCTCTTTCCCCTCAGCGATCAATTCCTCGTTCAGCACATCAAACATTTCCAGGAACGACATCTCATCCGATATATTCTTTACCTGGTAGGTTTCGAAATGGCCGGTATCCTGACTGTTCTTTTGCTTCCAGACTTTGAGGGTCAGATTCATGGTATTGCTAGACATAGTATATTATTTGTATGAACGCTGTGTGGGTTTAGCCACTTCAAAATTCAATGCTTCTTTGTGTAATTCCCATTGGTGCTCGCCCTTGTACTCCCAGGCAGCCACATAAGAAAATTCCTCGTCGTTCCGTTTTGCTTCGCCCTCGTCGGTCTGGCTTTCTTCACGGAAATGGCCGCCGCAGCTTTCGCGGCGGTTCAGCGCGTCGAGGCACATCAGCTCACCCAGCTCGATAAAATCGGCCACCCGGTTTGCTTTATCCAGCTCGGGGTTCATTTCTTCAACAGCGCCGGGAATGCGAAGATCGCTCCAGAATTCTTTTTTCAAAGCCTGAATTTCGCTGATCGCTTCTTTCAAACCCGCTTCGTTGCGCGCCATACCACATTTGTCCCACATGATTTTACCCAGGCGCTTGTGCAGGCTTTCGACCGATTGTTTGCCTTTGATATTCATCAGCCGGTTGATCCGGTCGGCCACGGCTTTCTCTGCTTCCACAAACGACGGGTGGTCGGTCGGAATTGCCTTGGTCATGATATCATCGGCCAGGTAATTGCCGATGGTATAGGGGATTACAAAATAGCCGTCGGCCAGGCCCTGCATCAGGGCAGAGGCGCCCAGGCGGTTGGCGCCGTGATCACTGAAGTTCGCTTCACCGAGGCAATACAGCCCCTGCACCGAGGTCATCAGCTCGTAGTCGACCCACAGGCCGCCCATGGTATAGTGTACCGCGGGATAAATACGCATCGGCACTTCATAGGGGTTCTCGCCGGTGATCTTTTCATACATGTCGAACAGGTTGCCATATTTTTCCTTTACCACTTCCTTACCCAGCCTGATCACTTCTTCTTCCGACACGTTGTGGAGGTTGCGTTTGTTCACTTCCCCTTTCCCGTAACGGTGGATGGCATCGGCATAGTCGAGGTACACGGCCTGTTTGGACGTACCTACGCCATAACCGGCATCGCAACGCTCTTTCGCTGCACGGCTGGCCACATCACGCGGTACGAGGTTACCGAAGGCAGGATACCTTCTTTCGAGGTAATAATCGCGTTCCTCTTCGGGTATCTCATTGGGCTTGCGGGTATCGTTCTGTTTTTTGGGCACCCAGATGCGGCCATCGTTCCGCAACGACTCCGACATCAGGGTCAGCTTGCTCTGGTGGTCGCCGCTTACCGGTATACAGGTGGGATGGATCTGCGTGAAGCAGGGATTGCCGAAATAAGCGCCTTTCAGGTGGGCTTTCCAGGCGGCCGTTACATTGCTGCCCATGGCGTTGGTAGACAGGTAGAAAACGTTTCCATAACCGCCGCTGCACAGCAATACGGCGTGTCCGAAATGGCGTTCGAGCTTGCCGGTCACCAGGTCGCGGGCGATGATCCGCGGGCCTTGCCGTCTACCTTTACGATATTGAGCATTTCGTGGCGCGAGTACATGGTTACATTGCCGAGGGCCACCTGGCGTTCGAGGGACTGGTAAGCGCCGATCAGCAGCTGCTGCCCGGTTTGACCGGCAGCATAAAAAGTGCGCTGTACCTGTGTACCGCCGAAAGAACGGTTGCTGAGCAATCCGCCATATTCGCGGGCAAAAGGTACCCCGGCAGCTACACACTGGTCGATGATATTACCGCTTACTTCGGCCAGCCGGTGTACGTTGGCTTCCCGCGCACGGTAGTCACCTCCTTTGATGGTATCGTAAAAAAGACGGAAGATGGAGTCCCCGTCGTTCTGGTAGTTCTTGGCGGCATTGATACCTCCCTGTGCGGCGATACTGTGCGCGCGGCGGGGTGAATCCTGGAAGCAGAAGGCCTTGACCTTATAGCCCAGTTCGCCGAGGGAAGAGGCTGCAGAAGCGCCGGCCAATCCTGTGCCCACAATAATAATTTCAAGCTTTCTTTTGTTCGCGGGATTCACCAGTTTACAGTGTCCCTTGAATTCTGTCCATTTCTGATCTAACGGTCCCGATGGAATTTTAGAGTTGAGCATATGCGGATAAATCAGGATTTAATAATCAGGCAACCCAGCCCAGGTACATGGCGATGGGCATAAGCGCAAATACAAGCGGTACGATGATGGCGAAACCATAACCCAGCGAGGTCAGGATGATATTGTACCGGTGGTTGTGAACACCGATGGTGCGGAAAGCACTCTGGAAACCATGCGCCAGGTGATAGCCCAGTGAAATACAGCCCAGCACATACACGATCACCACCCAGGGCTGTGAGAACACCATCTTCATTTCAGAAAACATGTCGTGCATTTCCTTTCCGTTGTAGGTATCGGGTGCCAGGGTATGCGTAAAGCGGGCCTTCACCCAGAAATGCGCCAGGTGGATGATCAGGAACAGAAGGATGATGGTGCCAAGCAGGCCCATGGAACGGCTGTACCATTTGCTGCCCCGGTTACCCAGGTTCACCGCGTAACCGACACTTCGCTTCGCCTTATTCTGCACCGTAAGCAGGTAGCCCTGGTAAACGTGCAGCAAAAGACCAACGAACAGGCCGTACTCCAGTATCCGTATCAGGATGGTAGCCCCCATAAAGTGGGCCGCCTTGTTGAATATCTCCCCATTATCGTTGCTGTCGAAAATGGGCAGATCGGCAAAAATACAGGCGTTGATACTGGCGTGGATAACCAAAAAAGAGATCAGGAATAAACCGGTTAGGGACATCACGAATTTCTTTCCAATCGACGAAGTGAAGAATTCAGACCATTTCATCCGTGCGTTAAATTTTGACAAAAATAACTGAATATGACAAAGGAGTGACAAAAAAGAAGAGGGATTTTGGATGAAGGGGTAAGAGAAAAGTCAAAAATCAAAAGTAAAAAGTAAAAAAGGGGTCGCTGTGCAGCGAGGTTTCCTGGCCTGCGGGAGAAGCGGGTGTGCGCTTTTTCACGCAATGAGCGCAATGGAGCAATGAGCGCAATGGGAATCGCCGGTCTTTTACAATCGTTATCAGGTTAACTGCAATAGAAAATATTACCACACCCGCAGCGACCCCTTTTGACTTTTAACCTTTAATTTTTGTCTTAAAAGAAAACAGCCCCCATTCGGGGGCTGCATTAAGCAATTGGTCGGTCAGTAATCACCACTTGTCAACCTCTTCATGGTCGGTGGAGGCAGGCGGAACAGCAGCGGCTGTTACGGGTGCCGGTGTGGGCGACGCAGCGGGCGCGGTTGCTGGGGCTGCGATGTTCTCGTCGGCAGCGCTTTCGATGAACTCACCATTTTCGTCGAGGTTGTCGTGGTTATAAGCATCAAAATCAAAATCGGGCATTAAATCGGTCTTCACATAGTCAACGGCTTCGGTAAGTGCTTTCAGGAACTTATTGAAGTCTTCTTTATACAAAAAGATTTTGTGACGGTCATAACCGTTGTCGTCAAATTTTTTACGGCTTTCGGTAATGGTCAGGTAGTAATCGTTGCTTCTGGTTGCACGCACATCAAAGAAGTAGGTCCGGCGTTTCCCCGCTCTGATCCTCTTGCTGTAAACACTCTCCATCTTTTTGTCATTGTTGTCGTACGCCACAATTGTAATTTTACAGTTAAATAATTCAATCTGGTAAGAGAAGCAAATAAAGGAGTTGTTCAGCAATTCACAAAATTTTACAAAACTTTATTGGGGTCCTAAGTGTTTTCCTCTAGCCTTTCTCTACCGCATCGCCGTCGGGCTCTTCCTGCTGGTGCTCGTAGAGGTACTGGTAATAACCGCCGTTGCCCACCAGCTCGGCATGGGTGCCCATTTCGGCTATGCGGCCTTCTTCCAGCACAACGATCTTATCGAACCGG
>JASGFZ010000129.1:0-8660 GCA_047605345.1 Flavihumibacter sp.
CCGTGCTGAAACGATGGGTGAAACAGGGTGCGAAATGGGGCGATCATTGGGCTTACCTACCCGTCAAAGCGCAAACAGTACCGAAGACGGCATTGAAAAGCCCCGATGGCAGCGGTAATTGGGGTGTTAACGAGATAGATGCTTTTGTTGGTGAAAAACTTGAAGCGAATAACCTGCAGCCCAATAAAGAAGCCGACAAAGCAACGCTGTTGCGCAGGGTCAGCCTCGACCTCATCGGTGTGCTCCCTTCAGAAGCACAAAGCAAAAATTTTTTAGAGGGCAAATTCCCCGGGGGGTATGAGCAGTTGGTAGACAGCTTACTTGCTTCCGAAAGATTCGGAGAGAAATGGGCCAGTATGTGGCTGGATGTAGCACGATATGCCGACACCAAGGGGTATGAGGCCGATCAGGGCCGCAATATGTGGGCTTACCGCGACTGGGTGATCAGGGCATTTAACGAAAACATGCCTTATGACAGGTTTCTGACCGAACAAATAGCAGGAGACCTGTTGCCAAACCCCACAGATGCACAGTTGATCGCCACCGCTTTCCACCGCAATGCACCGAACAACGATGAAGGCGGCACCGACAACGAAGAATTCCGCAATGCTGGTAATCTCGATCGTGTAAATACCACCTGGGAAGGGTTGATGGGCACCACCTTCGCCTGCGTGCAATGCCACAGCCATCCGTATGACCCTTTCCGGCACGAAGAATATTACCAGTTTCTGGCTTATTTCGACAATAACCGTGATGAGGATGTTTCGTCGGAGGCGCCTTATCTCCGGCAATTCAGCGCCAGCGACCGCGTCAGCCTGTCGCGGCTTACCGATTGGGTGCAACAACAGGCAGGCATAACCGAAGCCAACAGGGTAAAAACCTATCTTCAAACTTTCCAGCCGGCGCTCAACAGTTCAAGGGCCGACAGCCTGAAGAATGCCACCGTTATCAATAATAACCTCAGCCTCGCGATGTTCAATGATGGATGGGCACGCTTCCAGAAAGCAGACCTGGAGAAAGCCGATGAAGGCATGATGCAGTTTTTCTGTAACCAGCCCGGCTCTGTGGTCGAAATGCATCTTGATTCGATGAATGGCCCGGTGTTCGCACGTGTGCCGGTAGCCCATCAAAATAAATGGAAACGGCAGGTGTTCAGTTTTCCCCAACAGTCAGGCGTACACGATATTTTTCTGCATTATAAATCAGCCGCCTATAAGCCTGCTTCTGGAAAAGACAGATCGCTGCTGATCTTTTACGATATCCTCAGTTTTCAACCTTCGTTGCCCGGAAAGCAGGCAGCGGGTTATGCACAGGCAAAAAGCGACTATACCAGGCTGTTAGTAAATACGAATGTGAGCGGTATCCCGATCATGATGGAGAATCCCGCGCCCTGGCAGCATGAAACCTATGTATGGGAGCGCGGTAACCGGCACCTGAAAGGGAAAAATGTAACAGCCGCCATTCCGGCCTCCCTGCGGTTCGCGCAACCCGCCCATGCGCCGGCCAACCGCCTCGGGCTGGCACAATGGCTGACCGACAAAAGAAACCCGCTGGTGAGCCGCACGCTCGTGAATCGTTTTTGGGAACAATTATTCGGCACCGGCATTGTTGAAACCCTTGAAGATATGGGTACACAGGGTATGGCGCCCACGCACCAAACCCTGCTGGACCAGCTCAGTTATCGTTTCATGAACGATTACCAGTGGAACATGAAGAAGCTGCTGAAAGAAATGGTGATGAGCGCCACCTACCGGCAGGATGCGCGATGGAAAGAGCGCGCCACCGAAGATGTTGCCAATAAATTCTATGCACGTGGTCCAAGGGTTCGCCTGAGCGCAGAACAGATCCGCGACCAGGCGTTGGCTGCGAGCGGGCTTATCAGCTATAAAATGTATGGCCCGGGTGTAATGCCTTACCAGCCCGACGGCATCTGGCTGTCGCCCTATAACGGCGCCCGCTGGCACCAGAGCAAGGGTGAGGATCAGTACCGCCGCGGTGTTTATACTTATTGGAAAAGAACATCTCCTTACCCCAGCAGCATCAGCTTTGACGGTGCGCAACGGAACCTGTGCAGCCCGCGGCGCATCCGCACCAATACGCCGCTGCAGGCGCTGACCACCTTAAACGATTCGGCCTATATTGATATGTCGCGTCATTTTGCGCAGCGGATGACAACCGAAGGAGGCAGCGATCCTGCAAAGCAAATCAGTCGCGGCTACGAGCTGCTGCTCTACAAACAGATTTCCACGAAAACATTAGAGGTATTCCAGGCTCTCTACCGGCAATCCTTAACCGAATTCATAACACATCCCGATAAATCAAAGGCTTTTTTACCCGGAAGCAAATCTGCCAATGCAGAACTGGCTGCGCTCACGGTAGTGGCAAATGCAATGATGAACCTGGATGAAACGATAACGAAAAACTGAAATGAGTTGATGGTTTATGGTCTGTGGTTTATGGTTGCTGCCGGGTGCGGGTATACCACATCATCAGCGACCCAACCCTAAACTATAAACCATGGACTACAAACTATTGTCATGACCACGCAGGATTTTATCAACCAGCGTCTTGCTGAAGAAGCGCGTTTGGCGCAATTGCAGGTGCAAACGCGGCGGCATTTTTTGAAGGAGTCGGCCATGGGGCTTGGCGCGCTGGCCATGGGTAGCTTGCTGGGCGGCTGCGGCGTGTCGGCAAAGAAGGCCGATAACGGACTGATCGCATTTGATCCTGCGCGGCCCCTGTTGCCCAAGGCGCCGCCTTTTATGGGGAAGGCGCGTTCGGTGATCTACCTGCATATGGCGGGTGCGCCTTCGCCATTGGAACTGTTCGATTATAAACCGGAACTGGCGAAGATGGACGGACAGGATTGCCCGCCGAGCTTGTTGGCGGGTAAACAATTCGCTTTCATTCGGGGTGTTCCGAAAATGCTGGGTCCACAGGCGAAATTTGCGCAACATGGAGAGAGCAGGGCGTGGGTAAGCGAGCACCTCCCGCACCTGAGCACCGTGGTGGATGATATCTGTTTTCTCAAAGCAGTGAAGACAGATCAGTTCAATCATGCGCCCGCACAGCTGCTGGTGCATACGGGCAGCGCTCGACTCGGCCGCCCAAGCATGGGTAGCTGGATCACCTACGGGTTGGGTACCGAGAACCAGAACCTGCCCGGTTTTGTGGTGCTGACAAGCGGCGGCAATTTTCCCGATGCCGGTAAATCGGTATGGGGCAGCGGCTTTCTTCCATCGGTGTACCAGGGCGTACAGTGCCGGAGCGAAGGTGATCCGGTATTGTTCATCAAAGACCCCGATGGCATGAGCCGCGACCTGCGCAAGGCCAGCATCAATGCCATCAACAAGGCGAACCAGCAGAGTTACAACGATTACAAAGACCCCGAAATATTGTCGCGCATTTCGCAATACGAAATGGCTTATCGTATGCAGATCGCTGCCCCGGAGGTGATGAATATTAATGATGAGCCCGATTATATCCATGAAATGTATGGCACCAAACCTGGCAAGAGTTGCCTCGCAAATAATGTGCTGCTGGCGCGCAAGCTGGTGGAAAAAGGCGTGCGGTATGTGCAGTTGTTCGATTGGGGCTGGGATGCACATGGCGATAATGCAGGCAACTCGCTGAACATGGGGATGCTGAATAAATACCGGTCGATGGATAAATGTGTAACCGCTTTGCTGCTGGATCTAAAACAACGCGGATTACTTGATGAAACATTGGTGGTATGGGGCGGTGAATTTGGCCGCACGCCGATGATGGAGAATCGCAACGGCGCAGTAAACCCTTTCAAGGGCAGGGATCATCATACGGAAGCATTTACGATATGGATGGCCGGTGGTGGCGTTAAAAAAGGATATTCCTTCGGTGAAACTGATGAGATCGGCTATTATGGCGTATCCGGCCGCGTGGACGCGTTTGATATCCAGGCTACGATTTTAAACCAGTTGGGATTTGATCACGAGACCTTTACCTACCCGTTCCAGGGGCGGCCGTTCCGGCTAACGGATGTGGGGGGCAGGGTGATCAGGGAGGTAATTGCATAGGAAGAGCATTTTTTTACTACCCGTCGGGATTTCCCGACGGGTAGCAAAAAAGCGGGTGAAAAAAGATATATGAACAGAAAAGAGTTTATAAAAACAGGCAGTTTGGCAGGTGCGTTGCTGGCATTGGGAGAGACTGATTTACTCGCGGCACAACCGTCAACAGCGCTATTGCTACTGGCGACCAACTGGGGCTTTGAGGGAACCGTACAACAGTTTTGCGAAGCGGCTGCAAAGGATGGCTATGATGGAATAGAACTCTGGTGGCCCACTGAAAAGAAAGACCAGGACGCATTGGTAACAGCCCTGCGCGCCACCGGTCTAAAAGCAGGATTTTTGTGTGGCGGATATGAGGCCAACCCCATGCAGCACCTGGCAACCTTCAAAAGCGCCCTGGATGCGGCAACAGGGCATGCACAGCTGCAGCCCTTATACATCAACTGCCATTCGGGGCGCGACTGGTTCAGTGAAGAGGCGAATAGTAAATTTATTGAATATACCATCACGAAACAGACAGCAACCGGCGTTCCGATCTATCATGAAACACATAGAAGCCGGATATTATTTGCTGCGCATATAGCTCGCCGTTATATGGATAAATTCCCCGAACTGAATCTTACGCTCGATATTTCACATTGGTGCAATGTGCATGAGAGCATGTTGAACGACCAGCCTGAAACAGTGCAGCTGGCCCTGCAACGGGCAGCGCATATCCATGCCCGTGTGGGGCATCCGGAAGGCCCGCAGGTGAATGATCCGCGGGCCCCCGAATGGGAAAAGATCGTGGCGCAGCACCTGTCCTGGTGGGACCAGGTGGTTACCATGCGTCGTGCAAAAGGAGAAAGAATAACGATACTCACCGAGTTTGGTCCGCCAGATTATATGCCCGCGGCGCCCTACACCCGTAAGTCCCTGGCCGACCAATGGGCGGTAAATGTTTATATGATGCAATTACTTCGTAAAAGATATTCCTGATTCATGTTGTTATCAGTTGCTGCCTTGCTGGGCCGGTTTCATCCGATAATCGTGCATTTTCCCGTGGGTATACTGGTGCTGGGGGTAGGGTTTAGCTGGCTGGCCAAATCTAATAAGTATGCACAACTAAAACCTGCAATAACACTGATACTCTTCTGGGGAATGGTATCGGCGGTGTTTAGCTGCGTCAGCGGCTGGCTGCTGGCTGCAGATGGCAATTACGAAGGCGAACTGGTAGATCAGCACCGGTGGATGGGCATTACCACGGCGCTGTCATCTTTCGTTTTATGGCTGATGAACCGAAGACAAACAGCCTGGCAGCGGCCTGTTTCGTTGGCGGTGCTGGCATTGGTTACCATCACGGGTCATTTAGGCGGATCGCTTACACATGGTGAAGACTACCTGCAGGAAGCGTTGGGAAGCGGATCGGCTAAGGGGCCCGTAGTGCAGCAACTTGAAAATCCCGATACGGCCGTATTATATAACAGCCTGGTACAACCGATTTTGGAAGCCCGTTGTTACAGTTGCCATGGCGAAAACAAGCAGAAGGGAAAACTGCGGCTCGATGCATTGAGCTATATGCTGAAGGGCGGTGAAGAGGGTGTGGCCTTAGCGCCGGGCAAACCCGAAGAGAGTGGATTGATCAGCCGTATTGAACTCCCTGCCGATGCCAAAGACCACATGCCGCCGAAAGAAAAAACACCACTTACTGCCGATGAAATAAAAATATTGCACTGGTGGGTGGCAGGCGGCGGATCGGATACCGCACGTATTGGGAACCTCGCAAAAACCGCGGAAATACGAAACATCATGCAGCGCCTCGCCCAGGGAACAACCGGCGCGGATGCAAACAGCGCGTCGGCACTGCCATCCCCCGAACCACCCGTAGCAGATACCGCTGCCCTGAACGCGTTGCAGCGTGCAGGCGTAACGGCCATTCCCCCGGAGAGGGGCAGCCACTGGTTAACGCTGAGCTTTGTGGGCGCTTTCGATAAGAACGACACTACATTGGCCCTATTGGTACCGGTGGCGAAACAGGTATTGTTCCTGCGGCTCGATCATTACCAGCTGACAGAAAAAGGACTGTCGTTTATATTGGCCTGTACTTCGTTGCGGCGCCTTGAATTGCCTCATTGCGGGGTGGATGATGCGATGCTCCAAAAGCTGGCGAAGCTGAACAACCTGCGAATGCTCAATCTTACCGGCAACCCCGTGTCGGCAGCAGGGGTACAGCGATTAATTCCGCTGAAGGAACTGCAACAGCTGTATTTGTACCAGACAAAACTGACAGGCCCTGAAATGGGACGATTACAGCAACAGTGGTCTTCCGTGAAGATCGACACGGGCGGTTACCGGTTGCCAATGCTGCCGGGCGATACCAGTGAGTTGAAAATCAATTAATTATCACCCGTCGGGTTTTCCCGACGGGTGCAGATTGGGTTAAAACACCCTGTCTAAAGCTGTGCACTTTTCCTTTCTTTGGAGTGTATATGGACAAGCGGTTCAACGATATCATCCAGTTTATAAAGAAGGCCCGGGCAAAAGCCCTGCGGTCGGTCAACGCCGAATTAATAAATCTTTATTGGAATGTGGGCGCTTATATTAAACAGAAACTATCGGTTGCAGAATGGGGCGACAAAACCGTGAAGGAACTGGCCGACTATATCAGGGTAAACAACCCGGAGCTCAAAGGATTTAATAAAAGAGGGTTGTACAGGATGGTTCAATTCTATGAAATTTACGCTGTTTCCCAAATTGTGTCACCAGTGGTGACACAATTACAAAAGATTGATAACCAGTGTGATAAAATTGTGTCACCACTGGTGACACAATTTGAAATGAACATCAGAGATACCTTGTTGGCCAAGCTGTCGTGGACAAACCATCTGATTATTTTTTCGCGTTGTAAAACGGCGGAGGAAAGGTGGTTTTACATGAAGTTAAGCGCCGAGGAAGGCTACAGTAAAAGGGAGCTGGAAAGGCAGATCAACAGTGCTGTATTTGAACGGGCAATGATTCAAAACATCCAATTGCCCCGGGTTCAGCATGAAAATGCGAAAGAATTAAGGCAGATATTTAAAGACAGTTATGTTTTTGATTTTCTGAATCTTCCTGATCCGCATAGTGAAAATGACCTGCAAAAAGGGTTGGTCAGGCAGATGAAGAATTTTATCCTGGAAATTGGCCGGGACTTTTTATTTGTTGGCGAAGAGTACAAGGTGCAGGTGGGGAACAGTGATTTCTATATGGACCTGCTGTTTTATCATCGGGGCCTGCAATGCCTGGTGGTATTTGAGCTGAAAGCTGAAAAATTTAAGCCGGAGCATCTTGGGCAGTTGAATTTCTACCTGGAGGCACTTGACCGGGATGTTAAAAGGCCGAATGAGAACCCGAGTATTGGCATATTGCTTTGCAAAGACAGAGACATTGAAGTGGTTGACTATGCATTAAGCCGCAATCTTTCGCCTGCCATGGTGGCGGAATACAGAACACAATTGCCAGATAAGAAACTATTACAGGAGAAACTAAATGAGTTGTTTGAAAATACCGCCCTATAGCCAAAACTGTATTTATCTTTATGGTTTAACAAACCGAAATTTTGGCACCTGGGCTTTCCCCTCCTTTTATTCATCCGACAGCTGTGATTGACGAGCCGGTTCAACTGGCAGACGGCGTAAGGATATGGCATTTTTGTCATTTGATGCCGGGCGTTCAGATTGGAGCCGGCACCCAGTTGGGGCAGAATGTTTTTGTGGGTCGCGGGGTACGCATCGGGGCGGGCTGTAAGGTACAGAACAATGTATCGGTGTACGAAGGCGTGGAACTGGCTGATAAAGTATTTGTGGGTCCTTCGGTGGTATTCACCAATGTTCGGCGACCCCGGGCTTTTATTGAGCAGAAAGGGTCGTTTTTGCGGACTTATATTGCAGAAGGAGTAACTATTGGCGCTAATGCCACTATTGTTTGCGGCATACATATTGGCGCCTACGCATTTATAGCGGCTGGCGCGGTGGTTACCCGCGACGTACCGGCTTATGCCAAGCTGATGGGTGTACCGGGCCGGGTGGTCGGAAGGGTGGATGAAGCAGGAAATGATATGGCCTGATCATACCTTAATATATATATTGCGCCTATCCAGCCACCAGGCCATTGCCCAGAATACAGTAATAAAGATAAGGGCATACAACAGCGAACCGTTTTCGGGCTTGTCGCTTACCGGTGCGCATATATTTTGGTAGAACCAGCCGAGAGGTGAGGTGAATTGCTGCCGTTCATCATCGCCGATGCCATTGGGTATGCGGATCATCGCCAGTGTTTTCGGTACCAGGGCACTCATAACAAAAATAAAAAGCGGATTTTTCCCGAATACGTCAAAGAAACGGCTCCAGGCGCCTTTCCAGCCCCTGAACTCGATAAGCTGGATCATAGCTGCGAGTATCATTGTAGCGAGCCCGGAAGTATAAAGTACATAGGAGCTGGTCCAGATCTTTTTATTGACGGGAAATTCGAGTCCCCAGGCCATACCTGCCAGCCACAGCACCAGTCCCGACACAAAAAGGTTGGCCACCATCGACTCGGTTTTTCCTTTCAGTTGGATATATTGCCCGGCAAGGAAGCCGAATATAACCTGGGCGA
>JASGFZ010000130.1:0-8488 GCA_047605345.1 Flavihumibacter sp.
CTCGAACATTTTCAGTTCAATCAAGCCCTCCAGGGTTTTGGGCGCCGGAATTACGTAAATGCTTTTTTCATAGCTTTCTGCGGCAAGCGCAAGTTGGCTGAGCTCGGCGGCTTCTTCGGTGCTGAGCTGTTGCTCGCCTTTTTTCATGAGGAAATCTATACGTGCCATGGTGGCATCGTAGGCGGCGGCGTTGTTGATAACAGTGTTGTTCTTTTTCATAGTCATAATGTTGAAATGTCAATGCGGTCATACCCGGCGTGGCTGCCGATAAACTTGATAAATAGGGTACGGACCCTGAAAATGATTCTTACAATAAGAAGACACTTATTGCCCCTGATATTGATTACATACTGATCATTACCGATGGCGTCAGCGCTATTGAAAAAATCTTTCAACTCATGGAAATTGCACCAATCGGCCTTTTGTGAAATACGGTACCAGTTGTTCAGCGCCTCTTCACTGTCAGGATGCTTTTCCATATAAGCCCTTAATGCGCCATAACTTATCACTACCATTCTCTTCAGTTTTCAAAATTACAACAATATTTCTGATTTAGAAATAATATTTCAAAAAAGTTATTTCCCCAGCCTGAATGCAAGGTATTTAGGCGCCGGGGGGCTTAACCAGGGTGATTTAACCCGAATTATACGCGGTGAATCCACTGAAAATACTAAAAATATTAGTATTTTACAGTGATATGCTTTCCGATGAAACAGCCTTTCCGCGTGTCGCCCGGCCCACAGCCGGGTTTGTGTACCTGCTGGTTATAACTCCTCCTCCGGGGGATTGCAAAAGGATCATGCAGCTCAAAAGCCAGCTGGCCAGGACCTGTGCTTCGGGCATTGCGCTGAGCCGGCCACATATAACAGTGGCGCAGTTTTTTGCGGGGGAAAAGAACGAAGAAATGATCATTCGGGCTATAAGCAACACAGCCGCCGCATATAAGCCTTTCCGCATCAGGCTGGAGAATTACGGCAGCTTTCCGCAACATACGGTGTACATCCATGTTGATGCCGGAGCGGTGTTGAAAAACCTGTCCGCCGATTTGCGGTACGCCGTTTATCATCTGTTGATCCGGGGGATCGAAAACAGGCGGCCGCATTTTCTTACCAGGGCGCACCTGACCATCATTCGCCGTATGGAGCGCGGTCATTGGTGCAGCGCGGTGAGGATATGCCGGCGGCTTTCTTACCGGTCGGCTTTTACCGCCACCGGTATGTATTTACTGAAATGGATGCCCGAAAAAGAGGCTTACCGGCAAATAGCGCAAATACCGTTTAGCGACCGGAAGCCAAGACCCCGTCAGTTGCCGTTGTTTTGATGGTTATTTTTTCGCCTGCTGTAAGGCCGCCCGTATTTTAAAATGGATGGCGGTGTTCTCATACACACCGTCGAACAGTTGCGAACCGGGCCCGTAAGCGAAAACCGGTACGGGTATCGCCGTATGGTCGGAAGTGGAAAACTGTCCTTCCACGCTGTGCGCCGAAAAATCACCACCGGTTAATGTCAATCCGCCGGTTTCATGGTCACCGGTAACGATCACCAGCGTTTCGCCGTTGCTGTCGGCAAACTGCATGGCGCGGCCTACGAGCTGATCAAAGTCCATCAGTTCAGCGGTTACATAAGGGAGATTATTGGCATGACCGCCATGATCTACCTGGGCGCCCTCCACCATGAGGAAGAAGCCTTTTCCGCCGGCAGACAAAAAGGGGATGGTTTTGTCGAGTGCGTTGGTTAGCCAGGCGCCGCGGCCGTCGAGCACGCGTTTGCCGGCGGTATTGTCAACTACCAGCACCGGACGACCAGACGCAGTACCGAGCTGATTCACATTATCCAGTAACGTGGCGGTATTGCGGGCGGCGGCTGTTTCTGCAGGGGTGATCGCCGGGTTGCACGCGCCGGCCAGCAGGTCAACAGGCGCTTTTAGGTAATCCTGGAAAATCGCCGCGAAATAATTGCGGTCGGCCTGGTGCGCATAAAAAGAAGCTGGGGTGGCATCGCGCATATCCCCGGCCGTTATAAGCCCCGACCGCATGCCGCGGGTGCGAAGTATTTCCGGCAGCAGCCGCAGCGGCCGTCCGGCCGTATCAACGCCAACAGCCTGGTTATTGGTCTTTTCACCCGAAGAAAATGCCGTGGCCCCCGGCGCCGAATCAGTAATATAGCTGTCGACCGAGCTGGTCTTCGATAAGCCCACGTGCTTCGCCTGGAACGCATTCAGCCGGCCGCCATTGGCCGTGTACCCGGCATACCACTGGGGCAGGCTGGTACCGTCGCCGATCAGCAACAGCACGTTTTTCACCCTCGTTGGTTTTCCGTCGTTCCGGTAGGTTGGCTTGTATAACGAATAGGTTTGCGCCGGCCCGTAATGACGCATCGGGTATTGCCGCAAAAAATTTCCGAAAACAGCCACCTGGTCGGTATTGATATAGTCTGCATTCCACTTCAGAAAAGCATACCACGCATTGATCATGTCGGGCGCATTCCAGAAGCGGATCTTTTTTCCTTTGGCGTGTACGGCATTGATCAGCGAGTCGATGGTATGCTGCTCCTGCTGGTTGGGGCGGCCTTTGCCTTTCCAGGCAACATAGCGGTGGAAGTCGTCGCTGAACATCGGTATCCGTGCCAGCGCTTCGGTACTGTATGTTTTGTTGAGTTCCCCGTCAAACCAGATCCATGCGGGATAGGCCGGCCAGCGATCGGGCGAAGGCCTGTTACCCGAGATAACGATTTGCAGGTTGCGCGCAGCTATTAGCCGCGGATGCGTTTGCAGCAACGCTGTCAGCGCCTGCAGGGAAGGCTCGGCTGCGGTTTTGATATCGATCATCAGCTGAAGCGGCTGGTCTGTTTGCGGGTAGGGATAACCGTTATTAAGCGCCATTATCGAATCCAGCGGCTTTAAATACAGATCCTCCAGTGTTCTTTTTTTTGCCAGCCCGGCCTGGTCGTGCGCTACCAGCAGCTCGTTTCCTGCCAGGAAGATATCGGCTTCTATCGACCCGAAACCATTTCTCCAGGCTTCAAAAAAAGGCTGGGCCTGCTCATAATCGTTGTGTGAATGCGCGCGCGAAGTAGTAACGGGCAGCGACTGCGAAAAAAGCCACTGCTGCCAGGTGAGCAGCAGCAGGAAGGCTGAAAATCTTTTCATATAAATGCAATTATACTACCATCCCGGTGTTTGTTGGTAATTGCCGTTTGAGCGCGAAATCTCATCGGGGTTGATGGGCCAGGCCATGTGTTTGGCCGGGTCGAAAGAACGCTGTGGCCATACCTCGTATAAAACATAGGGGGAAGCGGGATCGGTGCTATTGCTGTGTTTGCGGCCATGCAGGGGCATATTGATCTTGTTATAGTCGCCCCAGCGTTTCAGGTCTTTGAACCGGTCGGTCCACTCACAGGCAAGCTCCACGCGGCGTTCGTGCTTCAGGTCGTTAAGCGTCGGATTGGCGATGGGAGCCAGCCCAACCCTCGACCTGATTTCGTTCAGCGGGCCCGCTGCTTCACCGCTTCTGCCGAGGTTTATCAGGGCTTCTGCTTTAAACAGCAGTACCTCTGCATAACGCATCAGCGGCAGGTTCAGCCTGGTGGTAGGGTAGTCGCCATTCTGGTTGATCATCGTATTGGTGCCGGCATCGCCTGAACCATAGCTGTAGGGTTCCATGTATTTGTTGATCTGGAAGCCCGACAAGCTGTTGGTGGAATAGTATTTTCTTTTTACGCCGAAGTAGGTAAAATCATCGCCGAACTTGAGAATGGTTGCTTCGCGGCGGGGATCATTGGCTTCGTATTCGTCGTACAGCTCTTCAGTAGGCTGGAAATAGCCCCAGCCATTATATACCCCCCAGCCTTTGTTTTCGAGGATCACACCGGGAAATTCCGATCCGCCCAGTTCGCCCGAAGTAACCGACCATATATATTCGCTGCTCCAGTTATTGGCAACAAAACACGGCCTTGTAATTGGCGGCTGCCGAACCTGTGCCGGTAATAAGCGCGCGATTACCTTCGTTTTTGATCTTGTCGCAGAGGTCGGGCACCAGCGACCATTTGCTGGCGTCGTATTCAGCCCAATAGGCATAGGTTTTTACCATATAGGCCCAGGCGGCTGCTTTATGCGCCCGGCCCCTGTCGGCCGAACCATAGGTTTCAAACAAAGGCAACAGATCGGCGGCCTTGGTCAGGTCACTGATAACCTGTGCATAGTTGTCGGTTACCGAAGCCAGCTGTGGTGGCATGCGCTCGCCATAGCCTTCGTTTTCGGGACCATCAAAAGGAACGCCCAGGTCTTTATGTCCCCAGATCGTAGCCAGCCAGAAATGCGCAAAGGCGCGCATGAAATACGCTTCACCCAGTACCCGCTCGCGCAGCGACGCTGTTACATTCACAGCCGCGGGCGCTCCTGCAATTACCTGGTTGGCTGTATTGATGATCCAGTACAGGTCGTTCCAGCCACCGGTCATGTACCCTTCGCGGCCGGTGGGTATGAAATTCTTGATGTTTGCGGCGTTGGCGTTTGTGCGGCCCACTACAAGATCGTCGCCGGCGTTTTGCACCCAAAAAAGATCGCGACCCCAGGTGCTTTCATAACGCATAGGCACATACGTAGCAGCGATGGCTTTTTGCAGGTCGTCATCGCTCTGCCAGAAATACGCGGTGGTAGGAGCGCCGTTGGGCTTGGTATCTACCCAGTTCTTTGAACAACCGGATCCGATCAATAGCAGCGCCAGGGCGCCGGCATATATCATTGATTGTTGTCGTTTCATATCGAAATAGTTAAGCTGTTAGAAATTGAGTTTTACACCGATGGCCAGGTTACGCGATACCGGAAACTGGCCGCCGTCGAGGCCAATGCCGCCTACTTCCGGATCCATACCCGAATAATGGGTGAACGTAAGCAGGTTGTCGGCCGAGAAGTAAACACGCAGCCCGATGCCATAGGGCAGGGGTTTGAAGGTGTAGCCTACCAGCAGGTTTTTCAGGCGCATGTAATTGCCGTTTTCGAGGTACCAGTCAGAATTGGTCTGGAAATTTTTGTTCGGATCGTTCGCTGAAATTTTCGGGATGTTTGAGCCGGTGTTTTCGGGCGACCAGGCATCGAGTATTTTATCCCAGCGGTTGTAACCCTGTTCTGCACCATTCAGTGTCGATTGCTTGAAGGCGTTGAACAGCTTTACGCCGCTTACACCCTGGAAGAACACACTGATGTCAAATTGTTTCCAGTTGGCACCCAGGGTAAAACCATAGGTCATTTTCGGGAAGGCGCTGCCCATGAATACCCGGTCTTTGTCATCGATCTTACCGTCACCGTTCTGGTCAACAAATTTCAGGTCACCGGCTTTCGCATTCGGTTGAATCGGGGTGCCGTCTTTCGAATAGGCAGCTGCTGCTGCATCTGTCTGGAAAATACCGGCCGACTGTATCAGCCAATACGAATAATAGGGTTGCCCCACTACCGAACGGTACGGTGTTAATATGCCTCTCCATGCATCGGTATGAGCCCAGAAGGAGCCGGGGTTCCCGTCGATGTAGTCCACCCGGTTTTTCAGCGTAGCGATATTTCCGCTGATCATATAGTCCACCTTGCCAACGCGGTCTTTCCAGGTAGCCGATACTTCCACACCCGTGTTGCCGATCTCGCCCTGGTTGATATAGGGGGCGTCGTAACCATAAGTGTTTGGCCATCCGGTATCCTGCCTTTTAATCAGGTCGAAGGTTTTCTTGCGGAAATAGTCAGCGGTTATGGATAACCGTTGTTTCAATATCACCAGGTCGATGCCGATATCGGTTTGCTCGGATGTTTCCCACGAGAGATTGGGGTTGTTTTGCGCATTGATATAATAGGCGGTTACTTGCGGTGCACCGTCGCCCAACTGGTAGGTGTAGTTCGATGTCAGGCTGGGATAGCCGTAGTACCTGCTGATTGATCCGATATTGCCGATACGTCCCCAACTGGCCCGGATCTTCAGTAAATCGATCGAGCTGATATTGTCAAAGAAAGGCTCGGAGCTAACTTCCAGGCGGCGGTTACCCCCGGAAAGCCTTTTCCCCGGTTGCCGGGCGCCAGCCGGCCCGCGATATCATAACGATAGCTGCCGGTCAAAAAATAACGGTCGGCCCAGCTATAGGAAAGACGACCCACATACGAAGCGTTCCTGTCTTCCCACAGGTCGTCGGTAGGCCGGTCTTTGTCGAATACACTTCCGCCCACGAAGAACTGCGCCCAGTCGGCCTCATTGTTGAAGCTGCGTGCCGTAGCGCTGAAGCTGCGGGTGCTGTTGGTTTGTGCGGTGGTCGAGAGCATGGCGCCTACGTTGTGCCGCCCGAAACTCTTGGTATAGTTAAGCGTGTTTTCCCAGATCCAGTGATAATACCTGTTGGTATTGTAATAGAGATAGTTCTCATTATTGGGTTTTCCGGGCTCGGTTCTTTTCGGCTGGAACAGCTTGTTCAGCCAGTTGCTGGTACGATAGGAGAAGCGCGAGGTGAAATTGAGCCCCGGTATGATTTTCGATATCGTCAGTTCGGTGACCGACTGGATGTCGCTGGTTTTATTATAGGGTTTATTACGCAGCAGGGTGGCTACCGGGTTAATGGCATCGCCATGAATGCCAAGGTATTCCGATTCGCGCGGGCCAACACCGCCAAAGCTTCCGTCGGCGTAATAAGGCGTTGCCGAGCGCGGCATGTATATCGCCGAAAGAATGGTGCCGGAATAACCGCTTGATGTTTCAGTACCGCGGTTGTCATTGTTGTTCCAGAACAGTTCCTGGCGAAGTTTCACATGACGGTTAAACGTGTAGCTGCTGTTGAACCGCAGCGAAAGATTTTTATTGAATGTATTCAGCAGGGTGCCCTCTTCGTCTTCATAACGCGCCTGCAGCAGGTTGCTGAACTTTTCGTTGCCGCCATTCACGGTAATGGTATGCCGGTGGATGAGTGCGTTGCGGAAGATAGACGCCATCCAGTCGGTGCGTGTTACCTGTGCATCCGGATTCAGGCTGGCATTCCAGCCAGCAAGGGGCTGCAGGCCGGCATTGGTATAGGCGAGATTGGATACTTTGGCTTCCTCTTCTGCCGTCAGCGACTGCAATGTTTTCCAGGCTTTTTTCATGCCCACAAAGCCACTGTATTCCACGCCGGGCTTTCCTTTTGTGGCCTGGCGCGTAGTGATCAGCATAACACCTGCCGAGCCCGAAAAAGCGCCATAAATCGCCGCCGAAGCGGCATCTTTCAGAACGGTAACCGATTCCACATCGGCGGGGTTATAGGGCGCATTGGGTACACCGTCTACCACCACCAGCACCGATTCATCGCCACGAGAGCCCATACCGCGAATGGTGATCTTGGGCGTGCTGTTCGGATGGCCACCGTTGCTGACCACGGTTACACCGGGCACCTTGCCCTGGATCATGCCCTCCACGCTGAGTACGGGGCGGCTCTTGAGCTGTGCCATATCGGGCACGGTAGAAACGGCGGCTGACAGATCAGACTTCTTCATGCTGCCATAACCTACCACCACTACCTGGTTGCTCTCTATTACTTCCACTTCCAGCTGGATGCGGTAGTTACCACTTCGGTTAACCATGACCGTTTGCGATTTGAAGCCGACCATTGAAAAGATCAGCTCCGCACCGGTGGCAGCTTCGAGCCTGAACCGGCCTTCGGCATCGGTAGTGGTTCCCTTGTCAGACCCTTTTACCATTACGGAAACGCCTTCAAGCGGATTGCCCTTTTCATCTACCACCCGGCCTTCCACCGGCTGGAAAAGGGTTGAAGAAACCGTTCCGGGTTGTTTTGGCCTGCCCGCCATGGCATAACCACCCGGTTGTGCATGGACTGTTTGTAAACAGGCAGATAAAAGCAGGATCGCAGCGCTGATCAACAGGCGCCATTTTTTTTGGTGCATACAATTTGTGTATTAATGATTCATGCCAGGCCATAGGTTTCCGGTCGGTGCGCAGTGCGCCGGAAAATGGGTGGTAAGGACCAAAGAAGGGTCTTGCTTTCCACGACGCAAAGTAAATTCGCCTGGAAGAAGATACCAGCGCTTTTTGAAAAGGAAATGATTTGTTAACGTACCGCTACCTGATCAGTTGCCGGTGCTGAGGATGCCTGCGGGAATTTTTCCGTCGGCCGTTGTAAGCGGCAGGTTCAGCATGCGGGCCACCAGCGGTGCTATATCGCGAACATTCATTTCGCGCACCACGCTGCCTTTGCGAATACCGGGACCTGTTGCTACAAAGCCGGTTTGTATTTGCGGCTCATCGGGAAAGTAACCATGACCGCCGCCTTTGCCCGGCCGCACCGAAGCGCCATTGCTGTTGTTGTCAAAATAGGCAGTGCCAATGGCATTTAATGCAAATGCAACTTCAGGATTGCCGCCAATACGATCCAGCTCCTTACGGCTGATGATCCTGAATAATTTTTTCTCTTCATCGCTGCGCTGCTCCAGCACCTGCTGCACGGCTGCGAGCGTTGTTTTGTCGTTTTC
>JASGFZ010000131.1:0-8446 GCA_047605345.1 Flavihumibacter sp.
CCCATCACCTGGAATGGTTATGGAAATTCCAGAAACAAGGGCGCCGGCATGGCGCAACATCCCTTTGTATTGAATATTGATGCAGACGAGGTGATCACTGCACAGCTTGCCGAAGCCATCAACCGGCTCACGCCAAAGGCTGCTACCATTTACGGGTTTAAGCGGCTGAATCACCTGGGCCAAAAGCAAATCAGGCATGGCGAGTGGGGCAACGATACGGTATGGCGGCTTTACAATAAAAACGAAACCCGCTGGAACCTGGCCGAAGTGCATGAAGCCCTTGAGGCCGGCGGCCTCGACAAAGTGCTGCTGCGCGGCGCCTTGCAGCATTTTACCGCTGCAGATATCGGGTCATACAATAAAAAGATGGAAATCTATGCGCGCCTGTCGGCCCGGAAATTCCTGGAACAGCGTAAAAAAGCCGGCATGCTCAAAGCGATTGTTTCACCGGTATTCAGCTTTGTTCAGAATTATGTTTTCCGGCTGGGCGTATTGGATGGCAGGGAAGGCTGGGACATAGCCAGGGCCCATTACCTGTATAACAGGAACAGGTACCTCTATCTTCAGCGCTTAAAACGCGAGCACGGGCAAAAAAAACAATTTGATCTACATGCGAACTTATTCAATACACCCGATACATTATGCCGCTCCCCTTACGCCGTTACGTCCCCTTGCTATTGTGTATGCCTGCAGGCCTGCACCACGAAACAGCCCGAAGCAGAAAACCCGCCGCCGCTTGCCAAGCCGTCGCCGCAGCAATATGCCTGGCAGGAGCAGGAGCGCATCATGTTTATCCATTTCGGCATGGCCACCTGGCAGGGAAGGGAATACGATAATTTCAGCACCGATCTCTCGAGGGTGAATCCGTACAAGATCAATACCGACGACTGGTGCAAAACCGCGCAATCGTTGGTGCCAAACAGGTCATTTTCGTAGCCAAGCATGTGGGCGGCTTCTGCTGGTGGCCCACCGAAACCACCATACAATGTAAAACACACGCCTGGAAAGAAGGCAAGGGCGACCTGGTGGCCGAAGTGGCGCGTCCTGTAAAAAGTACGGCCTCAAGCTGGGCCTGTACCTGTACCCCGGCGACGACAAATGGGGCGCCGGGCTGGGAAGCGGCGGCCGCACGAACGACCCCTCGCAGGAAGCCTATAACAAGATTTACCGCCAGCAGCTGACCGAGCTGTCATCAATGACGGCACCATTACCGAAGTGTGGTTCGACGGCACCTGCGTGATCGACGTAAGAGACATACTGGAAGCGCATGCAAAAGAAGCCGTGATCTTCCAAAGCCCGCAGGCCAGCATCCGCTGGGTGGGCAATGAAGACGGTTTGCACCCTATCCTGCCTGGAACGGGGTGCACAAAACCGATCTGAAAGCGGCTTTCCACCGCTGTGCAGGGCGATCCCGATGGCGACGCCTGGGCGCCGCTTGAATGCGATGTGCCGCTGTACAACCACAACTGGTTCTGGGCGCCCGCCAATGAACAAAAGCGACGCCCCTGGGTGAGCTGATGAAGATCTATTACCGGTCGGCCGGCCGCGGCGCCGTTATGCTGCTGAATGCCACCCCCGACACCCTGGGCGTTATTCCGCCGGCCGATGTGGCGCGCTTTGCCGAACTGGGAAAAGAAATTGAAAGAAGGTTTTCCGCGCGCTGAAATCGGTTACCGATATAGGGGGAAAGAAGCGGTTATCGATTTCGGACCCCCACGGCCGTTAACCATATCGTTATCATGGAAAACTACCGCGAAGGCGAAGGATAAGGGCATACGATATAGAGGCCTGGTAAACAACGATGGAAACTGTTGTACTCGGGCTCATCGGTAGGAAGAAAGAAAATTGATTTTTTCAAAGACGTTACGGTGTCGAAGATCAGGCTGCGGGTAACAAAGTCGGCAGCAGAACCGCTTATCCGTTCGCTTACCGCTTACCATATTACCGGTACGCCCGAGCTGTTTGAAGAAGATAAAAAGCCGTTGTCCGACTGGCGATACCTGAATACCTGGATGCCCGATATGTTCAAAAGGACAGTTCAACATCAATATCAATCTTACTCTTATATACCGGTGCCGGGTCAATATGAAATCAGGTGAAACCCGACAACAACGCCATGGCGGTAAAAGTGGCGCATGCCGAACTGTGGTACGACGGTCAGAAGGCGCTGGATGAGTTTGTTACCGTTAAAGACAGCATGGTGTACATCAACCGCACGGCGCAGGTAACCAATGAAACCAGCATCATGCTGAAAATGACGCTGTCTACACAGACAGCGCCATCAGTTCCGGGGGCATATCATTCCGGAAATTGCCCTGAACGTCCGTAAGACGTTTATTTTTTGTGGCCGGATATCCAGCTTTATTTCCACTTCGGGAAGTATGTACAGTTCCTGTGCGGGTCGTTATAGCTGGTCATGCCCCATTGGAGGCGATCGATGTTGAAGCGGCCCTGGTAACGATGCTGTTGTTTTGCTTGTTTAAGCGGGAAAGCGATGGCACGGGTTTTACCCAGCATGGTAAAATCGCCTTCGATGGTGTGCGTTTGGGCGTTGGGTTTTTGACCGGCAGCACTTTTTGAATAACAAAGCGGGCATTCGGATGCACCGCCATGTTGAAAAAATCGGGCTTTTCAGGTGGTCCAGCAACTCGGGTTTGACCTCATCGGGCAGGTCGAAGTTTTTGATGCTGGCGATGGGAATCGTAAAGTGCCCTCGGGATACGCCTTTTTTGTCGGCCTTCACCGAACCCTTTACGGCAAATGAACCGGGTGAAAATGGTCGGGAGCGGAACCCTTCCATTCGATGGTCGACTGCTCCGTCTACCAAAATACGGGCAATTCGACCCGTTGTTTCTTGAACAGGCGCCGGCCGGAGCAGCGCCGCATAAACCAGAAATTGATACTTCATGATGGATTGATTGTTTTCAGACAGCAATATTGACCGGTTTTTTGGCCCAAAAATCAGATCGATAAACGGGGGATTGCATAGGCATACACTGTTCTGTTTACCATTTGTCGATGAAAACGGGCTTTGTCTATATTCCCGCCGCCTTCCCCGTTCGGCTGAATTTTGACAGGTAAACACCGGCAGCTTGCTAAAAAATACCCCATCATAAAGCACATCGGTTTCTGGCTGGGCGCTTTCGTATTGTTACGTATATCTACGGTACGGCCTACGAAAGCTTCGAGCTGGGTTAACGGTGATAGCCATGCTGCTGCCGGTGCACCTGGCCTATTTTTACCTGGTAGACAATATCGTGGTGAGCGTCTACGCAGGCGGCCACTACGTTCGCGCCTTTATGGTTACATTGCGATACTGGTGCTGATCGCCTTCCTGTACCGCCTGGCTGAAATTCGTAACCGACCCTTATATCTACCGGTTCTACAAAAGAGCGACAGCAGCTTTTCCTGGCCGCGCACAACAGCTGGCGCGAACAGCTGTTCAACCCCATTATTTTGTAACCGCCATAGAAAGAAGCAATGCGGTGATATGGATCGGTATTACGCTGCGCCTCTTCAGCCTGTCGCACGAAAGAAAGGAATCGGCGCTGCGGGCCGAGCTCGATTTCCTGAAAGCGCAGCTCAACCCGCATTTCAACTCGCTCAACAATGTTTATTCGATGTCGCTCAGCCGGTCGGAGAAAACACCCGAAGTGATCCTCGGCATCTCGAATATACTCCGCTATGCGCTGTATGAATGTACCGCGCAGCAGGTGCCGCTGGAGCGGGACATCAGTATTCTGCAGGATTATATCCGGCTTGAAAAAATCGGTACGAAGAGCGGCTCGACCTGAATTTTATCAGTGAACACAGCGGCCACCTCAGATCGCTCCCCTGCTCATGCTGCCCCTGGTCGAAAACGCTTTCAAGCACGGGGCTGCGGCTACCGTGAACCATCCGTGGATCAATATCCAGTTGCAGGTGCAGCAGCAGGATCTTACCCTGAATATCAGCAACAGCAAACCCGAAGCCGGCGTACCGCTGCCGTTCCCGCCGGTAAAATCGGGATCAATAACGTGCGGAAACGGTTAGACCTTTGTATCCCGGTAAATTCGCTCGTTTTTCGACGAGCCCGATTGTTTCATCACCGTGCTGCAGCTGAGCTGGCAAACGAACGAGTACCATGCCCATCACTGCGCTGATAGTAGGCGATGAGCCCCACGCCGTGGAGCTGATCAAAAAATATATGGCCAGGTGCCCGAAATCGAATTGCTGGCTCCTGCCCACGCCGTGAGCGCCTTCCAGGAGCTGCGCAAAAACAAGGTGGACCTGCTCTTTCTCGACATCAATATGCCCGGCCTGTCGGGCACCGACCTGGTGCGAAGCCTGCAGCATCCGCCGCTGGTGATCTTTACCACCGCCACCAGGAATATGCCGTAGAGGGGTTTCATCCTCGACGCTGATGACCCGCTGAAACCCATCCCTTTGACCGTTTCCTGCGCGCGGTAGACAAGGCAATGAATAGCCATAAACTGCAGGCACGCCGGCGCCCGAAACACCGCGCCGCCGCCTGCACAGCCGTTTTACCTCTACATGCGGATCGACCGGCAGCTGATAAAAACTCGATACCGAAGAAATTCTATGGCTCGAAAGCGATAAGGATTATATCAGGGTGGTTACCAAAAAAACGACCCATATCATCAAGCAGAAGATCAGCGCCATGGAAAACCTCCTGCCCCTCGGGCCTTTTTACGGGTACACCGTTCCTTCATCGTTCCCCTCAGCAAGGTGAAAGGTTACAATCCCAATTACCTCATGATCGAAAACAAAAAATTCCCATCGGAAGAAATTACAAGCAGGCCTGCCTGGAGAAATTCAATCCCGGCAACCGCAACCCCGGTCTTTATGAATAAAAAATCACACATATGAAAAATAATAGTATTTTGCTGACAGGATGGGCCCTGGCGTCGCCTGCCGGAGCAAGCCCGGGCAGGAAAGCCGCACCTGCTGCAGACCGACAGTTCTTTCAGCGCTGTGCAAAGAGAAAGGATGCAAACCTTTTCAGCCTATATCGACAGTGCGGGCGTAATGCTCAGGCCGAACAGCCTGCCGGTGGAAGGCGCTGCGGCAAGGGCCCTGATAAACAGGCAAAAGCAGGATGGGTTCACGATGACCTGGGAACCTGCGCATGCCTTTGTATCGGCCTCGGCCGACCTGGGTTATACCTACGGCGTTTATACCATACGCCATATGGCAGCCGATACCGTATTATACGGAACCTATGTAAGCATCTGGAAAAAGCAGGCAAACGGTCAGTGGAGGTTTGTGCTCGACAGTGGAAATGAAGGTATAGGGGAGGCGGCAGAAAAATCGCGCAAACGTTTGAACTGATTTCCGGGCGTTCGATTTAATAAGTTAGACTTTGTAACCTGGTTCCATTTAACAAACACCTGCATTATGCATAGAAAAACATTTATCAAATCTACCGGTCTGGCTGCCGCTGCTTTTCTTCCCGGCAAAGAATTATTTTCTGCACCCGTTGCCGATCCCGTCAAAGTACGGGTGGGTATGATCGGCGTGGGCCTGCGCGGCCAGAACCACCTCCGGCTGCTGCTTCGCCGCGACGATGTAGAGCTGGTAAGCATCTGCGACATCAACGATGTCATGCTCACCCGTTCGAAAGATGCCATCACCAAAAGCGGCAAAAAAATGCCCGTGGTGTACACCGGCAATCCCTACGAGTGGAAAAAGATGCTGGCCAAAGAAAAGCTCGACGCCGTGGTGATCGCCACTCCCTGGGAATGGCACAAAGACATGATCATCAGCTCGCTCGAGGCCGGTATCAAATACGTGGGCACCGAGGTGATGATCGGCATCACCCTGCAGGATCACTGGGATGGGGTTAAAGCCGCCGAAAAATACAGCGGCCATGTGATGATGCTTGAGAATGTATGTTACCGCCGCGACGTGATGGCGGTGCTGAACATGGTAAGGCAGGGTGTTTTCGGCGAGCTGATCCACCTGCAGGGCGGTTACCAGCACGACCTGCGCGATGTCAAATTCAATTCAGGCGCACCCGGCGGCGGCAAAGGCTGCGAGTTCGGTCCCACGGCCTGGAGCGAAGCGGCCTGGCGCACCAACCATTCGGTACACCGTAACGGTGACCTGTACCCGACGCACGGCATCGGGCCGGTTGCCCATTATATCAATATCAACCGCGGCAACCGCTTCGTCAACCTTTGCGCATTCTCCACCAAATCAAGGGGCCTGCACAACTACGTGGTGAACAACTGCGGCGAAAGCCATCCGAATGCGAAAGTAGGCTTCAAGCTCGGCGATATCGTTACCACTTCCATCGGTTGCGCCAACGGCGAAACCATCCTGCTGCAGCACGATACCAACCTGCCACGCCCCTATTCACTGGGTTTCCGGGTGCAGGGCACCAACGGTTTGTGGATGGATGTGGCCAACGGCATTTATGTAGAAGGAAAATCGGCCAAACCCCACCAGTGGGACGATGCCAAAAGCTGGCTCGAGAAATACGATCACCCGCTGTGGGCGAAATACAGCAAAGACGCACAGGGCGCCGGTCATGGCGGCATGGACTTCTTCGTAGAGAACGCTTTCATTGAATCGGCAAAAAGAAAAATTGCCACCCCGATGGATGTGTACGATGCCGCCGCCTGGAGCGCCATTACGCCGCTCAGCGAACAGTCGATAGAATTGGGCAATGAAACAGTCGACTTCCCCGACTTCACCGGCGGCCAGTGGATGCTGCGTGAGCCGGTTTTTGCCCTGGGGGATGATTTTTAGTGCGTATAGACAATACATTTGCAGCATGAAGAAACTATTTCTGCTTCTTTTTGCCGCGGCGGGCATGGGTGTTCAGGCACAAATGCCCGCTTCTTTTCCCGCCCTGCTGCGGGCCGAACAAGACTCGATCATCACATGGCGCCGCTGGTTCCACCAGCATCCTGAATTGTCGAACCGCGAAGTGAATACCGGCGCCAAAATCGCCGCCCTGCTGCAAAGCTGGGGGCTGGAAGTGCAAACCGGCCTGGCGGGCCACGGCGTAAAAGCGGTACTGAAAGGTGGTAAACCGGGGGCGGTGATCGCCTTTCGCGCCGATATAGACGGGCTGCCGGTAACCGAACCCGCCGGGCTGCCCTTTGCCTCGCACGAAACCGCCAGCTACAACGGGCAAACCACCGGGGTGATGCACGCCTGCGGCCATGATGCCCATATCGCCATGCTGCTGGGTACTGCAAAAATTTTATCGAAGCTGCGCAAAGACCTGCCCGGTACAGTGGTGTTTATTTTCCAGCCGGCCGAAGAAGGTCCGCCGCCCGGTGAAACCGGCGGCGCATCGCAGGTGGTGGCGAAGGCGCGCTGGATCAGCCGAAAATAGATGCCATTTTCGGTCTCCATATCATCAGCAATATGGAAGCAGGCACCATCCAGTACCGGACAGTCGCGCTGATGGCCAGCGCCGATTTTTTCAAACTAACGGTGATGGGTAAGGGAAGCCACGGCGCCAATCCCTGGCTGGGCAGGGACCCGATCGTGATCTCCGCCCAGGTGCTGGAAGGCCTGCAGCACATCGTAAGCCGGCAGGAAGACATCACCACGGCGCCGGTGATCATCACCGTAGGGGCCATCAACGGCGGCGTTCGCAACAATATCATCCCCGACTCAGTGGTGATGCTGGGAACCGTTCGCGCCCTGAACAACGCCATGCGCGAAGACGTGCAGGAACGCATCCGCCATACCGCCGAACACATTGCTGCATCGGCAGGCGCCACGATACGGTACGAAAACGAGACCAAGGCGCTGGTCACCAGCAACCCGGTTGATCTCACCAAAAAAACAGTGCCCCTGCTGGAGAAAGCGATCGGCAAAGAGAACGTGCTGGAAACCGGCTGGAAAACCATGGCCGAGGACTATTCTTTCTACGGAACAAAATACCCCGCTTTCTTTTTCCTGCTGGGCGGCATGCCGCGGGGAAGCGACCCGGCAAAAGCGCCGGCCCATCACACCGCGCAGTTCGCGATCGATGAATCGGCGCTGGAAACAGGTATAAAGGCTTTTTGCCAGATCGCTTTCGGTTATACGAAATAGTTAGATTCCTATTCGGTGCGCAGGCTCTTCACCGGGTTCGTCATCGCCGCCCGCAGGGTTTGCAGGCTGATGGCGAGCAAGGCCAGCGCCAGCAATATCAGCGCCGAATACAGGAAGATATCAATACCGATGCTGGTGCGATAACTGAAATCTGCCAGCCAGCGGCGTGCCGCCAGCCAGCCAAGTGGAATGGCAACAGCAAAAGCAATGGCCACGAGTTGCAGGAAGCTGCGTACCAGCATCCACACGATACCGGGCGCCGAGGCACCGAGTACTTTGCGAACACCGATCTCTTTGATGCGTTGCTGCACGGCAAAAGCCGAGAGGCCGAGCAATCCGACGCAGGCCAGCACGATGGCCACCGCAGAGAAAAAGCCGATGACCCGGG
>JASGFZ010000132.1:0-8404 GCA_047605345.1 Flavihumibacter sp.
ATGAGCTGGTTCCAGGCATCTTCTCCCTGCCACCAGCCGGTTCCATAGTTACCCTCATTCATTTTCTCATAGGTTGGCTCGCCGTTCATCACTGCCTTCACGGGTTTGTTCTCATACATTCTTTCCACTTTGTGGTAGAGGTGTTTTCCGTCGTGACCCGTTTGCGCCCATTGAAAATCGAGCCATCGATCGGCCTGGTGCTTACGGTTGTAATGAAAGCAGTGGCTGCTGTCGCTGACAGCCCAGGCAGCCAGAAAATCGTCGCAGGGATTGTAGTGGAGGCCAACGGGCTGGCGGTAAGCGTCCCATTTTTCAAACATTTCTCCCGCGGGCACCACGCCGGGTGCATCGCCGTTGCCGTCGAGACTGATCAGCCAGCAGGCCGGCCGGGCGCCATAGCGCGCCAGCAAATACCGGCTGAAACGGGCGAATTCATCGCCGCTTACCTGGGCTCCCAGCGACTGTTTGCCTTTCCAACCATAACCGTGGGCCAGGGGCGCCCATACCGGAACAATCTCGTGTGCATACAAAATCGCAATGATGGAATCGAGGGTCTGAAAATAAGCGGGTATCAGCTCATTCAGGTGACCTGTGGGAATATCGGCGAAACCGCGCGCGTAGCCCTGGTCGGTATTCCGGGCGTCGGGACCTTCGGCCAGTTTATCGGGTTGTACGGCGATCAGCAAAGCGGTGTTGAAACCTTTTTGCTGCCGGTCGGCAGCATAGACCGCAACCTGCTCCGGGGTTGCGCGATAGGGGATCGACCAGGGTGTATCGCCCACCAGCAGGAAGGGGCGCCCGTCGGCCTGCACCAGGTTCCTTTTGCCGGGCGATACCTGTAAAAGGCCATGCGTTTGCAGGCGGTTATTGCCTTTGTACGAAGTGCTGCGAAGCAGGCCGCTTTGCGACGACAGTCCTTTGTCGTTTACCCTGCTGCAGGAGGTCCACCGCCATTCGCTGTTGCTGTCGGGCACGGCAAACCGGATAACCCAGTCGTTTCCCCCATTCCAGAAGGCGGGACGTACCAGACTGTCGCCCTTTTCATTGCTGAAAACAGCCCATACTTCCTGGTCGGTATAAGGATTCCGGTAAACGGCCGATGCCTCCAGCCTGATTTCTGCTACTGACCACTGCTCGTATAACGGAATGGCCTTGTTCTTACAGCCGGCAAGAACGAGGGAAAGCAGTGCGGCAAAAGCGATTCGCTCCAACATGGTTATTAACGCGGGTCGGCACCATTGAAGGTATTGCCCTGGCTCAAATCGCCTGTTTCAAATCCTTTTTTGAACCAATACACGCGTTGCGCTGATGTGCCGTGGGTAAAGGCATCGGGCATTACGGTGCCGGTGGCCATTTTCTGCAGCCGGTCGTCGCCGATGGCATTGGCTGCATTCAGGGCCTCTTCTATATCGCCGGGCTCGAGAATATTTTTCATTTTTTGTGCATGGTGCGCCCAAACGCCGGCGAGGAAGTCGGCCTGCAGCTCCAGCGCTACCGATAACTTATTGCCTTCGGCTTCGCTCATGCGGGCGCGCATCTGCGATACCTTGCGGGAGGTTCCGTTCAGGGTTTGAATATGGTGACCAACTTCATGCGCCACCACATAGGCCATGGCAAAATCGCCGGGCGCGTTCAGCTTGCGCTGCATCTCTTCGTAAAACGACAGGTCGATATACAGTTTTTGATCGCCGGGGCAATAAAAGGGTCCGCTGGCGGCGCTGGCATTGCCACAGGCCGATTGCACGGCGCCCCTGAACAGCACAAGGGTGGGCGCTGGATATTGCTGCCCCTGGTCAGCAAATAATTTCCCCCATACATCTTCCGTATCGGCCAGCACCACTTTTACAAAGCCGGCGCGCTTGTCGTCTTCCTGCTGTTCGGCCTCCGACAGCTGCTGCTGCGGCGCACCGCCTTCAGCCACCTGCGGGATCTGCGAAATATCCACCTCGCCACCACTTAAGACAGTGAATAAAAGATAGAGCACAACCCCTACAATACCACCGCCGGCAACCATGCCGCCGGTCGACATGCCCCGCCTGTCGTCAACATTGGTACTTTCTCTGCGGCCAGTCCATTTCATACGTTCCTTTTTTGGAAAACTAATGATTTTTTCAGACAGCAGGTACCGCAAACAGCCCGCTGCCGCCGTCCGTCGCAAAAAATAGCCTAACCGTCTCGGAATTTCACCCGCAGGGTTCACGGCGCACAAAAACAGCCTAGTTTGGCGCCATGAAATTTTCGCTGGTCTCCAAAAGGTGGTTTCGGATCGCGCTGCATGTGGTGGCCTGGCTGATTCTCTTTTCCCTGCCTTACCTGATGAGGCCAGGCTCGCATGAAAAGGTGACTGGCCATGAACTGCTCGGAAACATATTGGGCAATTTTATTTTCATCGGCTTTTTTTACCTGAATGCCTATGTGCTGGTACCCGCCTTTTTATCGAAGCGGTACTACTGGCGGTATGTACTGGCGGTGATCGCTTCTTATGGGGGCGTATTGCTGCTGCAGGGGTTGCTGTTCATTGAATTTCATCGTCCCGGGCAGAAGGAATTCTGGCAGCACGGCCTGTTCCTGTTTTTCCTCTTCCTGTTCTTTTTCGCTGCCAGCGTGGCTTTTCGCCTGATCGTTGACCAGATCCGGGCCGATCAGCGGGCGAAAGAGATGGAAACGGAAAACCTGAAAACCGAGCTTTCTTTTCTGCGTTCGCAGGCAAGCCCGCACTTTATGTTCAATGTGCTGAATAATATGGTGGCCCTGGCGCGAAAAAATTCCGAACTACTGAACCCTCGCTGATCAAATTATCGTCGCTGATCCGTTATACGGTATACGAAGCCAATGAAGAGAAAGTGGATCTCGACAAAGAAATAGAATACCTGAAGAGCTATATCGATCTGCAGCAGCAGCGTTTCGGCAAAAACGTGATGTTCAGCGTACAGCTCAATGAGGTGGACGATCATTACCGGATAGAACCCATGTTGCTGATCCCCTTTGTGGAGAATGCCATCAAGCACGGCACCGGCTTTATGGAGAAGCCATCGATCGACATCAGGCTGAAGGCCGAAAAAGGAAAACTTGATTTCCGGGTAAAGAACCGTTACAATCCGAACAGCCATGAAATAAAAGATAAAACATCGGGCATCGGGCTTTCCAATGTCAAACGGCGCCTCGACCTGCTGTACCAGAACCAGTACCAGCTTACTATCTCACGCAACGACGGCTGGTTCACCGTATCTTTGCAGCTAACGCTGCACTAATATGATTCGCTGTATCGCGATTGACGACGAACCGCTGGCACTTGAGCTCCTGGAAGACAATATCAGCAAGATACCTTTCCTGGAACGCATAGCCAGCTGCGAAAGCGCGTTTGAAGCGATGAAAGTGCTCGAAAACCGGAAAGTGGATCTTATTTTCCTGGACATACAAATGCCGGGTTTTACCGGCATACAATTCCTCAACAGCGTACCGAACAGACCCATGGCCATCCTGGTTACTGCATATGAAAAATATGCGCTGGAAGGGTTTGCGCTGGATGTGGTTGATTACCTCGTAAAGCCGGTGGCAATGGACCGTTTCGTAAAGGCCTGCAACAAGGCCCGCGAGCTGTTTGAATTGCGCCGGAATGCGGGCGCTGCACCTGAATATATTTTCGTGCATGCCGACTACAGCCAGGTGAAACTGGTCTTCGCCGATATCACCTGGATAGAGTCTATGAAAGATTACCTGAAAGTGCACCTGCAGTCTGCCGGCAGGCCGTTGATACTGCGTATGCCGATGAAAGACATGGAAGAGCAACTGCCGCCGGGGCAGTTCGTGCGCATTCACCGCTCTTATATCGTTTCCCGGAAACAGATCACCGCCATTCGTAAAAGCAGTGTGTTTTTAGGAGAAACCGAACTGCCCGTAAGCGCAAATTATCCTGATGCCCTGGGCCAGATCACCGGTCAGTGAATCTGTCGCAGAATTTCCCAAAACCATCTCATTTGGCGCGTACAAAAAATTACGCGGAACTAGTTTTGTGTCTGAAAAAATGATCTCTATGCGAAAGTTTTATATGTTGATGACGGCTTTTCTTGTAACGGTGACGGCATTTGCCCAGCAACCGGCCGGCGGCGCGCCGGGGGGAAGCTCGGGTGGCGGTTTTCCGGGCGGTGGTGCGGGAATGCCCATCGGGCATGTGTTTGGCAAAATAACCGACGACAATGGAAAAGGCCTGGAAGATGCTTCTGTGATCCTGCTGCAATCGAAATTCGATACGGTTGCCAAAAAGCCGAAAGAGGTATTGTTTAAGGCCCTGGTAACCCGCGGCAAGGGTGAGTTCAGCTTTGAAAGTGTACCGGCAGCCGGCAAGTTCACGCTGAAAATTTCCATGGTGGGTTTTGCGCCGCAGGAAATACCGGTGATGCTGTCACCCCAGGCTGCCGAAAAAGACCTGGGCAATATCAAAATGAAAACCGACGCCACCCAATTGCAGGACGTAACGGTAGTGGCATCGAAGCCCGGCATGACGCTTGACATTGATAAGAAAACCTTCAATGTAGATAAAAACCTGGTAAGCGCCGGCGGCACCGGTCTCGATGTGCTGCGCAATGTGCCTTCCATACAGGTGGACATCGACGGCAATATCAAGCTGCGCAATGCAACACCGCAATTATACATCGATGGCCGCCCGACTACATTGACGATTGACCAGATACCTGCCGACGCCATTGAAACGGTAGAAGTCATCACCAACCCATCCGCCAAATACGATGCATCGGGCGGCAATGCGGGTATTCTGAACATTGTGTTGAAAAAGAATAAAAAATCAGGATACAATGGCAGTGTGAATGCAGCGGTTGATCGCTTCGGCGGCTGGAACCTCGGGGGCAATATCAACCTTCGCCAGGAGAAATTCAATGTGTCTGCATCACTGATGAGCAACAATATGCGCAACCGTGGTGTAGGCAATACGGAACGTTACAACACTGGTGGCGACGTGCCGGTAAGTATTTTTCAGAACGGCACCAACCGCAACAAAGGCGGCTTCCTGTTCGGACGTATCGGATTGGATTATTTTGTCAGCAACCGTACAACCCTTTCGGCCAGCGTAACCCGCGTACATGGCGAGTTCAAGCCCACAGATAATATTTCTTTCACCACCGACAGCCTGTATCCGTCGGGCACCGTATCTTCTTACTCCGGTCGCGTGTCGAATACAAACCGTGAATTCAATGGTTTGGGCTTACAGGCCGGTATGAAACATAACTTTAAAAAAACCGGCGAGGAATGGACCATCGACATCAACAGCTTCGGCGGAAAAAATGACGGCGACGCCCTGTACACCACCAGCTATTTCACCAAAACAGGCACCGTTGGCGCTACGCAGGAACAGAGAAACATCAGCGACGGCAGGAACCGGTTCACCACCATCCAGACCGACTACGTGAACCCCATCAGCAGCAAGCTGAAGATCGAAACGGGCCTTCGCGCGCAGATCTCTACCACCCAAAGCAACAATGATAATACCATAAAGTACCCCGGTTCGGATGTATTTGTGCCGCTGCCCGGTGCTACGGCCAATTATAAGAATACGAACGATGTATTTGCTGCCTATATCTCTGCTTCAGGTAAACTCACAGAGACCTTCAGCTATAATATCGGCCTGCGGGGTGAGAGCTCCAGGTACAATGGAACCCTGGAGAATACCAACCAGAAATTTTCGAACGATTACCCGATCAGCCTTTTCCCCTCGCTGTTCCTCAGCAAAAAGCTGAAGAATGACCAGGAGCTGCAGCTGAGCATAACCCGTCGTATCAACCGCCCGAATTTTTTCCAGCTGATACCGTATACCGATTATACCGACAGCCTGAACATTACCCGTGGTAATCCCAACCTGGTGCCTGAATTCACCACTTCGGCAGAAGTCAGCTACAGTAAGAAATTCGCCGGTAACAATACGCTGCTGCTATCGGGTTATTACAAATACACCGATAACCTGATTACCCGGTATGTTGATACCGCTACCAACGAGATCTCGGGTAAGCCCGATTACCTTACCACCTATGTGAATGCCAACTCGAGTATTGCCTACGGCCTGGAGATCACCTCCATGAACACCCTTACCAAATGGTGGGATATGACCACCAATATCAACCTGTACAATTCAAGAATCAATACCGATAACCTGAAAACCGCTTCGCAGGATCCGATGTGGAGCATGTTCGCAAAATGGAACAACAACTTTAAGCTGCCGGCCAAATTCGCAGCGCAGCTTTCGCTCAACTATCAGTCGAAAACAAACCTGCCTGTTACTTCCGGCCAGCAGTTTGGTCCGCCGATGCAGCAGGCCCAAAGCTCTTCGCAGGGTTATATCCGTCCTTTTTATGCGGTAGACCTGGCGCTGAAAAGATCTTTCCTGAAAGACAATGCCCTGACGGCTACGCTCAGCGTGAATGATATCTTCCGCAGCCGCAGATCAGATCAGTACACCGAGGGCACCGGTTTTTACCAGAACTATTACCGGCTGAACAACCCGCAACTGGTACGCCTGGGCATCAGCTACCGTTTCGGTAAGCTCGATATGAACCTGTTCAAGCGCCAGAACAATAAAGACAACAGCAGCGACGGCATGCAGATGATGCAGCAATAACAGCAGCTGATATTATAAATATGCCTCAGGATTCAATACCTGGGGCATTTTATTGCCCGCCAGTGCGGCCAGCAGGTTCTCTGCGGCCATCACAGCCATCTTGTTACGGGTTTCGTGGGTAGCCGAACCGATATGCGGTAAGATGCAAACCCGTGGCATGGTCAGCAGCGGGTTGTTTGCGCGCATGGGTTCGGGGTTGGTCACATCCAGCCCGCATCCCCATAAATGCCCGCTTTGCAGGGCAGCGGTGAGGGCCGTTTCATCGTGAATTTTTCCACGCGCAGTATTGATAAAGATCGCTCCCGGTTTCATGCGGCCGAAAGCGGCTGCATTGAACATGCCTTCGGTGGAAGCATTCAGATCGGTATGAACAGATACCACATCGCTGGCGGATAACAGTTCGTTAAAGGGGAGATAGGTTGCATCCAGTTCCCCTGCAAAAGGGCTGGCAGAACGGTTGTGGTACACTATTTTCATGTTGTAAACGGCCTTGCATTTATGGGCCAGGTCTGCACCGATTTTCCCGAGCCCCACGATACCAAGGGTTTTTCCGTATAATTCGATACCGAGATGGGCTGTCGGTTCAAAAAAGCCCCAGTCGCTGTTCAAAATGCGGCGGTAATTGTAAAATGCATTTCTTGATACGGCCAGCAGCAGCAGGAAAGCGGTGTCGGCCGTGGCGGCGCTGAGTACGCCGGGTGTATTGCTTACCGGTATTTTCCAGCGGGTGGCGGCGTTCAGGTCAACCTGGTCGTGGCCTGCGCTCATCAGGGCAACGCCCCGCAGGCGGGCGCATTGGCTGAAGAAGGTTTCATCCAGCTGGCTGTGGCCCACACTGAGAAAGCCATCCTGCGCGGCACAGATGCGGATCAGCTCCTGGTCGGGAAGCGGCTTCTTTTCAGCGTATTCGGTGAGCGTATGGCCCGCATCGAGCAATAACTGGCGTCCCGCTTCGGGAATGATCCTGGAAATAAAAATCTTCATGGCGGTATGATTGGTTATATGGGGCCTGGCATGTTTTTTTTCTGGCCCTGTAAAATACCTGTATTATGATTACCGATACGCATGCTTCGCTGCTGAAAGCATTAAATAATTGTGTTTCAGCCTGCCAGTTCTGTGCTGTCAGCTGTGTCGACGATTCAATGGTTGCCAATATGCGCGCCTGTATTAAACTGGACCTCGACTGTGCCGACATTTGCCATATCACGGCGTCGCTTTCTGCAAGGGTGTCGCCGCATGCAAAACACCTGTTGCAGGAATGCGCCGAAATCTGCGAGGCCTGTGCCGAAGAATGTGAAAAGCACAGCCATATGGAGCATTGCCGTTTGTGCGCCGAGGCCTGCCGTGCGTGTGCACAGCTATGCCGCGCTGCCTGAGCAATCAGTTGTCGGGATGGAAACAGCGGTTGAAGAAAAGCAACTGGTACCAGACCGCATTGCCCCAGTATTTCCAGTCGTGTACACCGGGCCGGGTAATATAATCATGTGGAATATTCCGGTATAAGAGCTGGCGGTGCAGTTCTTCGTTCACACCATAGAAGAAATCGCTGGTACCACAGTCAATGATCAGGGCCAGCGAACCCGGTGTAAGCAGGTGCAGCTGGTTGATCACGGTATATTTCTCCCAGCGTTCGGGCTGTTCGGCATAAGATCCCAGCCTTTTGGCCATATCCCAGTTGAGCGGAAAGGGCCTGATGTCTACACCGCCGCTCATGCTGCCGGCTGCGCCAAAAGGCTGGGATCTTATGCCGAACAGCCCGAACGCTGGGAGAAATATACC
>JASGFZ010000133.1:0-8227 GCA_047605345.1 Flavihumibacter sp.
GTAAAGCAACGGTCAAGCCAGCGGTGGGTAAGTTCCATCGATTTACGGGCATAGGTGAATTCGCTGGGGTACGGCGTACACTCATCAAATGCCATGATGATATCGGCCCCGATCGAGCGCTGGATATCCATTACTTTTTCAGCCGTAAACAGGTGTTTCGATCCGTCGATATGCGATTGAAACAAAGCGCCTTCTTCGGTCAGCTTGCGGCTGCCGGCCAGCGAAAAAACCTGGTAACCGCCGCTGTCGGTCAGTATGGGGCGATCCCAGCCATTGAACCGGTGCAATCCCCCGGCAGCTTCCAGCACATCCGTGCCCGGCCGCAGGTACAAATGATAGGTATTCCCTAAGATGATCTGCGCGTTGATCTCCTGTTGCAGCTGCAGCTGCGAAACCGCCTTTACGCTGCCTGCAGTGCCTACCGGCATGAAGATGGGGGTTTCAATGGTTCCGTGATCGGTACGGATCAGTCCCGCCCGGGCTGCCGATCCCTGATCGGTATGAGACAATTCGAATGTTAGTGCCGGCATAAGCGAGCAAAGTTAAGGTTTGACCAATTTAAGTATTACTTTCGCGCGGGAACCCGATAAACCATGCTGCTTACTCTTCCTTTCTATATTTTCTGTACCATCAGTTTTATCCAGCTTTTGTATTACTGGGGCGTTTTCAGCCGCCTGGCTTTTTTTAAACGGAAAGACAGAACCAATAACCAGCAACACCCCGTATCGGCCATCATTTGCGCACGCGACGAAGCATCCAACCTGGCGAAGAATCTGCCGGGTATTTTATTTCAGCAATACCCCAGCACCCACGAGGTAGTGGTTGTAAACCACAACAGCCAGGACGATACCCGTTTCCTGCTGGAAGCATTCAAAAAAACCTTCAAAGACCTGCAGATCGTTAACCTCGAGCACGAGGCCAAGGGCATACCCGGTAAAAAATATCCTTTGTCGATCGGCATCCGCGAAGCACACCATGAAATTCTCCTGCTTACCGATGCCGACTGCGTACCCGCAACCGAACACTGGATGTTCCATATGCAGGATCAGTACGATAACGATACCGAGATCGTGCTGGGCTACGGCAAATACCAGCAACAACCCGGTCTGCTCAATAAGCTGATCCGCTTTGAAACCTTTCACACTGCCATGCAATACCTTTCGTTTGCATTGGCAGGTTTGCCTTACATGGGTGTGGGCCGGAACCTTTCTTACAAGCGCCAGCTTTTTCTCAACAACAAAGGTTTCAGCAGCATCAATCACCTGCCCGGGGGCGACGACGATCTCTTTATTCACAAAGTGGCCAATAGCAGGAATACGCGCATCCAGGTACATCCCGATTCGTTTACGGTTTCCATGCCGAAACAACATTTTGGCGACTGGCTCAGGCAAAAAAACCGGCATTACAGCACAGGCAAATATTATTCAGGGAAGTTCAAATTCCTCCTCGGGCTTTTCTCCCTCACCCAGTTCCTTTATTACCCCGCCCTGCTGTGCAGCGGTTTTCTCTACGGATGGGAATGGACGCTGGCGGTGTTCGCCCTTCGCCTGCTTACCACCGGCATCATCAGCTACCGCTGCATGCGCCTGCTCGATGAAAAAGACCTCTGGCCCTGGTGGTGGCTGTTCGATCTGTGGATGTTTGCCTATTATTGCATCTTTGCACCTGCAGTATGGAAAAAACCCCGTCAAAGCTGGGTCTGATCGAACAGTATTTCAGCGATTTTACCGATGCGCAAAAGCAGCAGCTGGAAGCGCTGGAAGCGTTGTACACCGACTGGAACAGCAAAATCAATGTGATTTCACGGAAAGACATTGAACAGCTTTACCGAAACCATGTTCTCCACAGCCTGGCCATTGCAGCTGTTTTTACCTTTCCGCCTCATGCCAGTGTGCTCGACCTGGGAACGGGCGGCGGTTTTCCGGGTATTCCGCTTGCCATCTTTTTTCCGGAAACTGAGTTCCTGCTGGCAGACAGCATCAATAAAAAGCTCACAGTGGTGAAAGAAGTGGCCGCCGCTACCGGCCTGCAGAATGTCAGCACCCGCCACACCCGGGCCGAAGACATCAAAGACCGCAAATTCGATTACGTGGTATCAAGGGCCGTTGCGCCGCTGAAAGACCTGTGGCGATGGTCAAAGCCCTTGTTATTGAAAAGACCGTCGGAAGGGGACTACCCTGCTTCGGGGCTGATCTGCCTGAAAGGCGGTGATCTCGCTGCCGAAATTGCCGAAAGCGGCACCCGTCCGCGGGTAGTAGATGTGAATACACTGTTCCCGGAAGATTATTTCAGCGAGAAATACCTGCTGTATATACATCGCTGACCCGGTTAAAACCGGCCTCTACCACAAAGTAGTATTGGACCGGCCTGCCAAATTCACCTACTTTGCAGCATGCCTATTACAGTTTGCATTGTGGATGATAACAGCGATATCCGGCAGGCCCTGGAACAGATTGTGCAGTTGTCGGATGACTTCAGCCTGGTCGGCAGTTTTACCAACGGCGAGGAGGCGCTGGTGAATATTCCCCAGCTTCAGCCGAATGTGGTGCTGATGGACATTAACCTGGGCGGCATCAGTGGTATTGAATGTGTGAGGCGGCTGAAACCGGCGAACCAGCAGGTATCGTTCATGATGTGCACGGTTTACGAAGACGATGAAAAGATCTTTGAAGCCCTCAGCGCCGGCGCCAGCGGTTATATACTTAAAAAGACGCCTCCTGCAAAGCTGCTTGATGCCATCCGCGAACTGAACGAAGGCGGAGCGCCGATGACGTCGCTTATAGCCCGAAAGGTAGTCGCCGCTTTTCAGCAACCCGCGCAGGCCGCTGCCGGAAAAAATACATTCAATCAGGCATCCCTCAGCACATTGAGCAACCGGGAAATGGAGATCCTGGAACAACTATCGAAGGGGTTGCTGTACAAGGAAATTGCCGCCCAGCTGTTCATAAGCCAGGAAACCGTTCGAAAGCACGTTTACCACATATACGAGAAGCTTCATGTAAACAACCGGATTGAGGCTGTTAACCGGTATTTCGGCCGGTAAAATACCTGGTTTAGGGTATGGAACAACCCATACTTCAAAAGTATATTTGCTGGCTTTGAACCGGGATGTTCTCAGATATTGTTAATCATTAGCCTTACCCCTGACACCAGCATAAAAAAAGCCGGGCTGATCTGCCTGGCTTTTTTCTTTACTGGTTTATGATGAAAACCACTTACAGCGTTTTCTGGTTATCGCTCCGGTCAATATCAGCCATGCGTTGAGAGGGGTCTATTTCGATCTGCACAATATCACCCAACGGTTTTTTGATGCTGAGCTCATACGTAGGATGCGTCCATTTCCAGGCATCGTACATCACCGGTGTTTGTGGAAAATCGGCGGCAGGTTTGCTGCCATACATCAGGTTGAGCGGAATGTAGTGCCACTCGGTGCTGCCGTCTTTATACAGGATCTTCACATCTACCGGCATCGGGATCTTTCCTTTTCTTTTCAGCCTGATCCGGCTGCCGCCATCCTGCGCCCAAACGCTGTCGATGCCATAGTCGATGGTCTTGGTGGTGTTCACCCAATATTCCTTGTACCAGTCGAGCTGCAAGCCGCTGCGTTTTTCGGCAACACGAATAAAATCATTGACATTCGGATGTTTGAAACGCCAGGCATTATAATAGTCGAGCAAAATCTGGTCGCGCGTGGCAGCGCCTACAATATAACCCAGCTGCTCCATGAATACCTCTCCTTTTGAATAAGAAGCGATGCTGTACGCAAAATTGGTTTCGAAATGATCGGCATGGGTGGTCATTGGCTCTTCCAGCCCTGATTGCGCCAGGTAGAAATAGCTGTCGTACGCGCCTTTGTGCGGGTTGACTGCCGGGGGATTGGCCTTACCGGTTTCCAGTGATTCATAATATTCCGAAACCAGCGACTCGGCATACGAGGTAAAGCCTTCGTCCATCCAGGCATACAGGCTTTCATTGGTGCCCATCAGCATCTGGTACCAGGTATGCATCCACTCGTGAAAAGCAGTACCGAGGCTGGGGCCGCTGATCAGGGTCGACATCGGGTATTCCATCCCGCCATCACCCCCATGCACAAACGAATATTGCTTATAGGGGTATTTACCGAAATGCTTTTCAATGAAGGGCAGTACGGCCACAGCGGCATCGGCCACCTTGTTCCAGGCCGCATCGTTTTGGGCATCACCGGGTTTGTTGTTGTACAATACATGGATGGTGGGTCCATCCGGCACTTCACGCACCAGGTGTTTGTATTCCGGGTCGGCGGCCCACATAAAATCGTGTACTTCAGGCGCAATGAAACGCCAGGTCAGTTTCCCACCGGCGGGAAGGTTCAGTTTGGCGCCGGGCCTTTCATAGCCATGCCCTACGGTTTCGGGGTTTTGCAGATAGCCTGTTCCACCCAGCGTATATGCCTTGTCGATTTTAATAGTCACATCGTAATCACCCCATACTCCGTAGAACTCACGCGCCACATAAGGCGTGGGATGCCAGCCTTCATAGTCGTATTCGCAAAGCTTGGGGTACCACTGGCTCATGGAGTACCGCACCCCGGTAGACGGATTGTCGCGGCCCGAACGACGAATCTGCAGGGGTACCTGCGCTTCGAAATCCATGTCGAATTTTACCGTGGTATGCGGCAGGATGGGTTTCTTCAGGTCAACCACCAGGATGGTTTCTTCCATTTTGTATTCCTGGGGCACACCATCCATCTTCAGCGAAAGTATTTTCTGGTAACCGATCTCGTCGGGCTTCAGGTGCTGGATGCGGTCTTTCACCCGCGCGTCCCAATCGGGTCGTTTATTGATGAGGTTCTTTCCCAGCTCACGGCTGCGCACGTCCATGCTGCTGTTGGGCTGGAAGGCATTCCAGTACAGGTGATAGAATATCCGCTTCAGGGTATCGGGCGAATTGTTTGTGTATTCAAGCTGCTGTTTACCGGTAAAGCGGTTGGTGGTTACATCCACATCAACATCCATCCTGTACTTAACCCGCTGCTGCCAGCGGTCGGGCTGTGCCGATACAACAACCGGTCCTGCCAGCAGGCAGGCAGCAACAAAAAAAACCTTTGCATTCATACTATGTGCAGTATTTGGTTCGAAGATCAGAGCGTCAGCTTGTCTTTCAGCAGGCGGCCCTTATCGGTAAATGTAAGTTCTCTTTTGTTGAGATCTGATTTATATACGATCAAACGGTATTCAACATGATCGTCGGGATAGATCAGCTGGTAATAGTTGTTGACATCCCATTCAGCATATTTGCTTTTATCCAGGCCGTCTTCAACCGCACCGGGCAGGTCATCTTTACCAATTTCTTGCTGCGAGTACACCCAGGTGCCGTCGTTCTTGAAGCTGGCTTCGTATTTATCGCCGTTCAGCTGGAAGGTCACGAGGTAATGGGAAAGCTTGTCTTTCCATTCAACGCTTTCTGCATTGCGGTATTTATACTTGAAAGCGTCGGTCACCACCGCCGGAATCTTTCTTATCTGCGCAGCGGCAGGCTGCTGAAAAGAAAAAAACAACAACAGGGCAAATAGACTGGTAAGTTTCATGGTTGTCATTTGAGTTTCGCAAATATCGCTGGCCTACTGAAAATAAAATCACAAAATAATCAGTTGTCCGATCCGCCCACCACCAGCACGATTTCGCCTTTCGGCGGTTTTTCCTTGTAATAAGCAGCCAGTTCTGCCAGGCTGCCTCTTTTGTTTTCTTCGTACAGTTTGGTGAGTTCGCGGTGTACAGAAGCAGACCGGTCTTTGCCGAACCAGGTTGCAAGGTCTTCGAGGGTTTTAACAAGCCGTACAGGAGATTCGTAGAATACCATGGTACGGGTTTCGGCAGCCAGCTGTTTGAGCAGGGTCTGGCGGCCCTTTTTCAGGGGCAGGAACCCTTCGAAACAGAAGCGGTTGATGGGCAGGCCGCTGTTGACGAGGGCGGGTACAAAAGCAGTGGCGCCGGGCAGGCACTCTACCTTTACGTTCTGCCTGATGCATTCACGCACCAGCAGAAAAGCGGGGTCTGAAATACCAGGTGTGCCGGCATCGGTAAGCACGGCCATCGTTTTACCAGCAGCCAGCTGATCAACCAGGTGTTGCAATACCCGGTGTTCGTTGTGCTGGTGGTAAGGGGTCAGCGGTTTCTGGATACCGAAATGATTCAGCAAGCGCGACGAATTACGGGTATCTTCTGCCAGGATCACATCAACCGAGCGGAGAACATCCAGTGCACGCAGGGTGATATCCTGCAAATTGCCGATCGGCGATGGCACCAGGTACAGCACCCGATCAGTTTACGCTGATTTCAAACTGTTCCATGACCGGGTTGGCCAGGAGTTTTTTAGCAGCCTGCTCGGCAATGCTGCGGGCTTCTTCGGCAGAAGCGGCGTTGACCTGCAAAGTGATGTTTTTGCCAATGCGCACGTCCTGGATGGCGCTCAAACCGAGGTTACCCAATCCGCCCATCACCGCCTTGCCCTGGGGGTCAAGCAGTTCTTTCAGCGGCATCACTTTTACCTGTACAGAAAATGTCATTCCGTTTTTGATTTAAAGAGCAAAGATAGGAGAATGTAGGTAAGGAAGATGACCGGCATGGCGGCCCATTTCAGCAGCAGAAAAGCCAGCACGGTCAGCACCAGCAGCAGGTATTTGGGGAAATTGTTTTTGAGGCTGTAATCTTTGAACTTGAAGGCCATCAGCGGCAGGGTGCTGACCATCAGCCAGCTCAGCAATACGATCACGCCATACAACACCCATTTATTGAGCAGCAGGTCGTACACAGCGGTGCTGTTGGTATGCCAGTAGATCAGGGGAAAGGAAGCCACCACCAGGCCCACGGCAGGCACGGGCACACCTTTGAAACCGTAGTGCTGGGTAGTGTCGATATTAAAACGGGCCAGGCGATAGGCTGCAGCGCAGGGCACCAGCAGGGCCGGCAGCAACCAGACCATCGATGTTTCGATACCATTGGGCTCTTTGGCCAGGCTGAGCCGCAGAAACTGGTAGAGGATCAGTCCCGGCGCGGCGCCGAAGCTCACCACGTCGGCCAGCGAATCGAGCTGTTTGCCCATTTCACTGCTGGCGCCCATAAGACGCGCCACAAAACCGTCGAGGAAGTCGATCACTGCGGCAGCGGCAATAAAAGCCGATGCCAGCCAGATGCGTTCGGGAAAATCGACCAGGTATTCGCCCTGTGGTCCGATACCAATGCCGATGCCGTTTTGCAGGGTCACGATAATGGCCAGGCAACCGAATACCAGGTTAAGCAGGGTAAATAGGTTGGGAATCTGTTTCATGCTGTGGTTAAACGTTCTTTTTTTTCGCTTGTTGCATAGCGGCTTCGATCTCTTCAACGGTGATGGGTATCGCCGCCATCAGGTCTTTGTTGCCTGTTTTCGTAAGCCACACATTGTTCTCGATGCGGATACCCATTTTTTCTTCTTCAATATAGATGCCGGGCTCTACCGTAAGCAGCATCCCTGCCTGCAGGGGTTCCTGCCGCGGGCCCAGGTCATGTACATCGAGACCCAGGTGACTGATGCCGTGGTACAGGTATTTCCGGTAAGCAGGGTTTTCTTTGTCCTGGTTCTTCAGGTCGCCCGCTGTCAGCAATCCTATTTTCTGCATCTGTTTACCGGCTTCGTCGCCTACTTTTGCGGTATAATCGTTCAGGCTGATACCGGGTTTCAGGATCGATTTCGCATATACATGGAGGTGAAGGCAGGCATTGTACACTTCTTTCTGCCGCTTCGAAAATTTTCCGTTAACGGGAATGGTGCGGGTAAGATCGGCGCAATAGCCGCCATACATGGCCCCAAAATCCATGAGCAGTAATTCGCCGTCTTCGCAGCGCTGGTTATTGGTCACATAATGCAATGTACGGGCGCGGTCACCGCTGGCGATGATGCTGGCATAGGCCGGGCGGCTGGCGCGATTGCGGATGAATTCATGCAGGATCTCGGCTTCCACTTCGTATTCCATCACCCCGGGTTTTACGAACTGCGCCACACGGAGAAAGGTTTTAGCGGTGATGTCTATTGCCTGCTGCACCACTTTGATTTCTTCTGCTGTTTTCACCGCCCGCAATTGCTTCAGTATTTTGGCGGCACGGTGATAATTGTGCAGCGGGTACCGGCGTGTCATTTATTCAATGAAAAGGTAATAGCGCACGGGCACCTGGTTGGCGCGGCGATCGTTTTCATTGGTATTGAGGTAAAT
>JASGFZ010000134.1:0-8202 GCA_047605345.1 Flavihumibacter sp.
AACAAACCGGTCACCGCGAGAAAGTGGTTATCGAAACCAAAGACAAAACCAAGATACCATCGATATTGGTGGAAAACGGCAAGGAAGTTAAGTCGTACAACCTGCCGGTAGGTTCGCACATTACCATGGAAGAAGGTGATGATGTAAAAGCCGGACAGGTGCTGGTGAAGATCCCGCGTGTGCTGGGCAAGCTGCGCGACATTACCGGTGGTCTGCCCCGTGTAACGGAACTTTTCGAAGCCCGTAACCCCGGTAACCCCGCCATCGTATCTGAGATTGACGGTGTGGTAGCGTTTGGTTCTATCAAGCGCGGTAACCGCGAGATGATCGTGGAAGCCCGCGACGGTGTGACCAAAAAATACCTGGTGCCGCTGACCCGCCAGATCCTGGCGCAGGACGGTGACTTTGTTAAAGCCGGTGTGGCGCTGTCTGACGGACAAATCGCGCCGAGCGATATCCTCAGCATCAAAGGACCTTTCGCTGTACAGGAATACGTGGTGAATGAAATCCAGGAAGTGTACCGCCTCCAGGGTGTGCGCATCAACGATAAACACATCGAGGTGATCGTTCGCCAGATGATGAAGAAAGTATCGATCGTTGATCCGGGCGATACCAAATTCCTGGAAGACGATACGGTAGATAAGTTCGACTTCATCGAAGAGAACGACTGGATATTTGACAAAAAAGTGGTTACCGAGCCGGGCGAAAGCAGCCGGATGCGTGCCGGACAGATCGTAAGCCTGCGCGACCTGCGCGAGGAAAACTCGATCCTGCGCCGCGCCGATAAGAAGCTGGTTGAGTACCGTGATGCACAACCCGCCACCTCTCATCCGCTGTTATTGGGTATCACCAAGGCGTCTCTGGGCGTACAGAGCTGGATTTCAGCCGCTTCGTTCCAGGAAACCACCAAGGTGCTGAGTACCGCCGCCATCAACGGTAAAACCGATGATATGATGGGCCTGAAGGAGAACGTGATCACCGGTCACCAGATCCCGGCAGGTACCGGTTTGCGCGATTTCGAAAACATGATCGTGGGCAGCAAGGAGGAATACGAGCTCCTGCAAACTACCCGCGAAGCCATGAATTTCGACGACGAAGAATAACCGACAAGAAACAAAAAACAGGGTGTCCGGCACGCATGTTGCCGGACACTTTTTTTCCAACCCGCAACAGCGTTTTCCTCCTCCACAGGAGAAAGGTTAAAATTCAGCATTTAAGTACCGCCCATCGCCGGAAAGCGCTTAAATTGCCCCTACCAAAAAATTATCATGAAGCAACTCTCCATTGTTCTCAGTGCTATTGCCATTGCATTAAGTGGATTTGCCATTTATAAAACAACCGCTTCACCCAAAGAGCCGGCGAAACAGCCGGCAGCCGGCGGTGAAATGCCAGCCACCGGTGAAATGCCAGCCACCGGTGATTTCAGGATTGCCTATTTCGATATCGATTCGTTGCAGGGCAAATATGAATATTTCAAAGATGCGCTTGGCGAGCTGAAGGTGAAAGAAGAAGCGATGAACAACGAGCTGGCCAGCATGGAAAAGAACTACCAGAAAAAAATAAGCGAGTGGCAGAAGAAAGGCCCTTCATGAGCCAGTCTGAAGCCGATGCGTGCAGCGTGAGTATACGCAAATGCAGCAGAACTACCAGCAACGGAGAATGTCGCTCGAGCAGCAGCTGGAGAACCTGAAAATGGATTATAAGAAAAACATCAAAACCAAGATAGAAGGCTACCTGAAAGAGTTCAATAAGAACAAGGGATACTCTTTCATCATGAGCTATGAGCCTGAACTGATGTTTTATAAAGACACGGTGTACAATATCACCAACCAGCTGATCGACGGGCTCAACGCTGAATACAAAAAGAAATAAGGTGACCGACTTTGAACAGCTCTTCAACTCCTTCCGCAGCATGAAAGTGGCAGTGGTGGGAGATGTTATGTTAGATACCTACTGGTGGGGGCATGTGGACCGTATTTCACCCGAAGCGCCTGTTCCCGTTGTGTTGCTCGATAAAAGTGAATGGCGTATCGGCGGCGCGGGCAATGTGGCCCTGAACCTCGCGGCCATGGGTGCGCAAACCAGTATTTTCTCAGTACTGGGCGATGATGCAGACGGCAGGAAGCTGGAGCAACTGCTGGCAGAAAACAAAATCGATACCGGTCACATTGTTTTCAGCAGCGAAAGAAAAACCACGAATAAGGTGCGGGTGATCAGCCGTAACCAGCAGATGATGCGGCTCGACAATGAAACCACCAAAGACCTGGCCCCTGCCATCGAAACGGCTTTGCTGGAAAGGGTGAAAGCGTATATAACCAAAGAGAAGCCGGCTGTGCTGATCTTTGAAGATTATAATAAAGGTGTGCTGACGGCATCCCTGATCGCCTCGATCATTGCCCGTTGCCGCGAGCAGGGCGTTATCACCACCGTAGACCCCAAGAAGAAAAACTTTTTTGCGTACAGGCAGGTGGATATTTTCAAACCCAACCTCAAAGAGGTGAAAGAAGGGTTGAATATACTGCTGGAGACAACCGACGAGGAGAGCCTGTTGCAGGTGCACCGGCAGCTGGCAGAAAAACTCGACCACCGGATATCTTTTATTACGCTTTCGGAGAAAGGTGTTTTTTATGGCTCAGCCGGCCAGGCGGGGATCATCCCTTCGCATATCCGCAATATAGCCGATGTATCGGGGGCTGGTGATACGGTGATTGCACTCGCTTCGCTGGTATATGCAGCAACGCGCAACCTGCCGCTGTTTGCAGCCGTGGCCAATATTGCCGGCGGACTGGTTTGTGAAGAGGTCGGAACAGCCGCGATCAACAAAGAGCGCCTGCTCAGGGAATGCCAGTTGCTATTGACTGCGTACTGAGGTTTTTTTGAAGCCCAGTGTTTTCAGAAAATCTTCCATAATCTTTAAAGAACGCAGGTTGGCTTTTTCCAGCAACCCTTTTTGTTTGCAGCGTTCAACCAGTTTGTCACGCGCTTTGATTTTCAGCTGGGTTACTTCTTCGGGCGTCCACTGCCCGTTTTCAATGAATGTTTCCGTATCAGCAGGATTGACCTGCGCCAGTAATATGCCGGCCGTGGGTAAAACGACCGATATGGAATCGCCCGAAACATATACCTGGTTTGCCGGTAATCCTTTCAGATCGGTTCCCAATTGCAGTTCACCTTTTACGACCAGTACCAGCTGGTCGAGCGCTGTGGCGCCGGGTGTAAACATACTGATGATCTTTTTGGCCGAACCGGCAGCTGCCGGTTTTAGTTGGGTTACCACCACCTCATCCTGTACCGAAAGGCTCACTATTTCACTCAGTGCGCGGATGCGGCTGACCACCACCGGTGTTTCATCAATGGTTACCGGCGCGGCCCTGAACCAGGCAGCAGGCGAGGGCAGGCCAACGAATTTCACCAGTAACAGGTAAATGACAATGACGGCAGCAATACAACCGGCGATCCTGATGGCTAACCTGGTCATGGCAATCCGGTTTTGGGCGTACCGAAGCGGATGTTCACCTCTTCATAGCCTGCCTGCAGCAGGAAATTGGTAAGCAGGTTACGCGTGTTTTTTTCTGTTTCCGCCAGTATGCCGGTGGCGGGCAGCGACTGGCGGATCTGTGTTTCCGCCTGCGCCAGCAATGCATCTCTCGTCGCATTGTTAAACGGGTCACGGAAAGGACCTATTTCTTCGTATTCGACTTTTATTTTTTCCGGCGGCAGGTTCAGTGAAATGATCTTTGGCGCAGGCAGGTTCAGCGAGATGCTGTTGCCCTTACTGGTTACATCTTCCGGTTTCAGCTGCGACAGGTCGATCCCGGCCCTGATATCGGCTTCCACCGACATCAGTATTTTCCGGTCGCCGAATTTATACCAGGTCTTGTCGTCGCTCGCTTTCACGATTTTGGTAAGGCTGTATTCAGTAGTGGCAAGATCGCTCCGGTCACGGATCAGCAATACCTGCGCCATCCGGTTTTTTTCCTGTTTGCAGGCCGACAGCAGCAGTAGGCAAACGAATAGTACATAGTGCCTGATTTGTAGCATATTTGCAAATTATGGAAAAATATGCGGTCATTGTGGCGGGTGGGTCAGGGCTGCGAATGGGCACGGCTGTACCGAAACAGTTTCTCGATCTGCGCGGCAGGCCGGTTATCTGGTACACACTGACGGCTTTTCTGCATGCCTATCCCGACCTGAATATTATTCTCGTATTGCCTGAACAGCACCTGGAAACCGGCAAGCGTATTATCCGTACCACCCACGATCCCGACCGCATCTGGCTTACCATTGGTGGTGAAACCCGGTTTCATTCGGTACAGAACGGCCTGCAGCACATTCGCCGGCATTCGATTGTATTTGTACACGACGGCGTGCGCTGCTTGCCCACCACCGACCTCATCAGGCGTTGTTATGAAGTGGCGCTCGACAAAGGCAATGCCATCCCGGCCATCACGGCGGTGGATACCGTGCGACTGGAAAAATTCGACGGCAACGAACAGGTAGACCGCAACCGGGTGAAGCTAATACAGACGCCACAAACCTTTTTTTCAGAGCTGGTGAAATCGGCTTTTGAACAGGACTACCATGAATCATTTACCGATGAAGCCAGTGTGGTAGAACGATTGGGTGTAAAAATACACCTGACGGAAGGGGAACCGACAAACCTGAAAATAACCCGGCCGCTCGACCTGCTGATCGCTGAAAAAATATTGGAAGACCGTGAAATAGGGTTGTAGACACCGGTTATTTTTTCAACCACCGCAGCGGCAGGGGCAATGCATTGTACCTGATTTGCGGGTAATAAACCGGTGCCGCCCCGAACTGGCGGTTAAAAAAAGCAATGCCTTCTTTGTCTGATCCTTCAAACCGGAAATCCTGCGCTCTTTCGCAACTGTCGCGAATGGCGGCATCGGTAAGAAAATAAAAGACGCCCCTGTTTTTACCTTCCGGCGTACTGCCCCCGATCAATGAATACGCAAAACGGCCATCGTGTAAAACGATATAGTAACCCATGCGTTCGCCATCGGGCGTTTCCGCTGCATAGGTAAGGGCCGATCCGTTGGCAACCGCCGTTTCGCAACCGGCGATCAATGCGGGGTAATCGGCAGGATTGCCGGTGCCGGGATACTGCCGCGCATACCAGTCTATAATGGTGTTTACCGCAACGCCTTTTTGTAACAGCAGGTTTGACCGTGTTGCTTTTTCGAGCTTTCTTTTTACCAGCCGGCTGTATCGTGCCGACACGGCTGCATAACCTTCCGAAAGCGAAAGGAGCTGGTTCTGCCGCTGCTGCACCGGGAACCGGTTTTCAGTCAGGTGATTTTCTTCGTTCAAAGCAATGTTCCAATAACGGAAAGAAGAAGGAATGGCTTGCAGAAAATGTACGGCCGGTACGTTTACCGGTGACCGGTAGAAAACGCCCAGCGAAGCGGTGCACAATGGCTGGAACAAATACCGCACCCCAAACTTCTGCCGCCAGGTGAGCGGCATTACGGCTTCGTAGTTATCCAGTACCAGCGCATGCCAGCCGGGCGCCAGGTGATCGAGCCACCACGAATAGCCATACAGCAGGCTGTTGGCGGCCTGCCGGATGCAATCGTTCCATTTTCCCGTATCGATCTCCCGGCGGGTCAGATATTGAATGGCTCCCATTATTTACCTTTTCCTGAAAAAATGATTCGAAGCGTGTGAAACATGATCCTGAAATCGAGTGCCAGTGAAATGTTTTCCAGGTACAGCAAATCGTATTTCATACGTTCCAGCATTTCGTTTATACTGGTGGCATAACCGAATTGCACCATGCCCCAGGAGCTGAGGCCGGGTTTCAGCTTCAAGAGGTAGTTGTAATAGGGATTGATGGCCGCCAGCTGGTTGAAATAGTAGCTGCGTTCGGGCCGCGGACCAACCAGGCTCATTTCATTGCGCAGAATATTCCAAAGCTGCGGCAGTTCGTCCAGCCGCCATTTGCGCATCACCCTTCCCCAGCTGGTTACGCGCGGATCGTTGTCTGACGACAAGGCCGGTCCGTCTTTTTCGGCATCTACTACCATGCTCCTGAATTTAAGAATGGTAAAGGGCCGGCCTTTGTACCCGATTCGCTCCTGGCGGTAGAGGATGGGCCCGTTGCCCGACAGCCGAACGCGCATCGCTACATACAGGAGTAAGGGCGATAACAACAACAGGGCCGATGCCGCAACAGAAACATCGATCAGCCGCTTTATATTTTGTTGCCACAGCGGCATGGGTGCTGTATTGATATCGGTAAGAACCGGGCTGAAAACCTTTTCGGTACGTACCGAGCCCGACAGGATGCCGATCATGCTGGGGGCAATCTTGATCTCCACTTCTTTCCGGCTAAGCCGTTTTAAGAAATGCTCCATCGCTTCCTGCCGGTCTTTGTCGAGCGCCAGCACCACCAGCTTTATATCATGTTCGTCGATGGCCGATTCCAGGGCAGCGGTTTCACCCAGCCAGGGGATGTTCTTGCTGAGCCCGTTGGCTTGCGGTGCGAGGTAGCCATTGTAATGAAATCCTTCACGCTGCAAGTGTTCGCGCGTAGCGAGATAGAGGTTTTTGGCGGCTGCATTATCGCCCACCAAAAGGCTGTTGAATTGCACGGCGCCTGACCTGAGCTGCCTGCGCACCCGCCAGAGGATAATGCTTCGCCCCACCCAGGTAAAGCCGGCCTGCAAACAGAAAAAACAGGCGAAGGCGGAATAATAATAATTCAGGCTGCGGTCGTCGTCGTTCAGCAGGATGCCGAAAAAGACCAGGGTGCAACCCAGCAGGCTGGCGATGATGGTGGTGGTGAATTCAGAAAGCCGCGACTTGCGGTACAGGCTGCGGTAGCTGCCCAGCAAGGCATACAGCAATACCCAGGCAATGGGAAGAAGCAGGAGCCCTTCGATGACCCCCTTGTTCAGGTTCACATGCCCGTTGGTGAAGCTCTGAAAGCCCAGTAATTTATTGCGGAACAGGAAGAAGAGGAACCATACACATCCGGCGGCGAGATAGTCGCTCAAAACATACCATGCCGGCGATATAAGCTTGCTGTTCCTGGTTTGCATCAGCTGTTGATGGTGTTGTGTCCGATCTTGTCCAGTATCTGGTGGGCCACTTCCATGGCACTGAATCCATCGGTTTCCGTAACTACGGTGCGGGTATTGTGGCGAATGGCATCGCGAAACGCTTCCAGCTCCAGCCGGATGGCATTCACCGCCGGTGCGTCGGGATTCAGTACCTGGATGGTTTTTGTGCCTTTGGGTGTTTCCAGGTCAAATTCAAAAGCACCCGCATGCGCTTCCGTTTTCATACGGATAACCTCGGTTTTCTTTTCGAGGAAGTCGATCCCAACATAAGCGTCTTTCTGGAACACCCGCATCTTGCGCATCTTTTTCAGCGAAATGCGCGAAGAAGTAAGGTTGGCCACACAGCCATTGTGAAATTCGATCCGGACGTTGGCGATATCGGGCGTATCGGTCATTACCGCCACCCCGCTCGATGATATATGCTTTACGCCGCTTTTGACAATGCTGAGGATGATATCGATGTCGTGGATCATCAGGTCAAGGATCACACTTACTTCCGTGCCGCGGGCATTGAATTCGGCCAGGCGGTGTACTTCTATGAACATGGGGTTCAGCGCCAGGTTCCTGGTAGCCAGAAAAGCCGGGTTGAACCGTTCCACATGGCCCACCTGCATTTTTACATTCGATTCTTTCACCAGCTTCACCAGCTCACGCGCTTCATCCATCGTATTAGCGAGCGGCTTTTCTACAAATACATGCCTGCCGTTGCGAATGGCCAGCTGGCAAAGTTCAAAATGGAAATTGGTGGGGGCCACAATATCGGCCGCATCGATGAGACCGATAAGTTCAAGCGGGTTCTCAAATCTTCTGAGGTTATAACGGGCGGCGACCTCGGCAGCATTGGCATCGTTGGGGTCGTAGAAGCCAACCAGCTCTGTTCCTTCGATCTCTTTCCAGTTATTCAAATGAAATTTTCCCAGGTGACCAACACCGAATACGCCAACTTTGAGCATAAGCCTACATTGATCGCTCAAAGATACTTAACAATCTTACTGTAAGAGCCTTGAACGGCTGGCGTAGGCAACTTGTGGAGAATAAATGAAAAGACAGCTGCCTTCTTTGATCGTATTGATGATGGGGCGGGTCATGTTGAGCGGAACGGCAGGGCATCCGAGAC
>JASGFZ010000135.1:0-8157 GCA_047605345.1 Flavihumibacter sp.
CTGCATCAATATACCCATCGCCTCCATTCTTTCAAGGTGGCGGTGGAAGGCGGCTTCGGCATTTTCCGTTTGCGGAGGCGGCTGGAACCAGAGATCGGTAATGGTCTGAAGGGGATAATGCAGGTCGGGACATGTGCGCAGCAGCTGCTGCAATTCATCCAGTTCAGGCCGGGTGGCCTCACCAGCAAGTTTTTTAGACAATAACTCCCATAACCGGTCCTGCTCCATTCACAAGGATTGTAACTTACAAAGACAGGAAAAAACAACCGATACCCCTAAAAAATGTTAAAATTTATTTTTTAACAGGTGCGGGCAGGCTCCGGTGCGGGTCGAACCGAACGGTTTCGCCGATCCGGCGCAGGGCGATGGTCATCTGGGCTTCCACCGTTTTGACCGAAATCTTTAACAGTTCGGCCACTTCGCGGTATTTGAGTTCGTCTTCTTTCACCAGCTTGAAGACGAGTTTGCAGCGATTGGGCAGCTGGTCGACCGCTTCCCGGATCATTTTTTTCATTTCAGCGGTTATAAGCAGCCCTTCGGGGTTAACCGGCAGCAGACTGAGCTCAACCGGCAGATCGGCCAGGTCGATATTTTGTGTAGGATGTTCCCGCTGCCGGTAATTGATGGCCGTATTGCGAGTGGCGGTGTAGAGATACAGCCTGAAGTTACCGATATGCTCCAGGCGGGATCGCTTTTGCCAGATATTGATGAATACGTCAGAAACGATCTCTTCGGCAGATGGCCTGGATTTGATGATGCCGAACGCAAACAGCACCAGTCGCGGGTAAAAAGCCGTAAACAACTCTTTATACGCAGCCTGATCGTTGTAACGCGCCAATCGATCTTTCAAAAACATTATTCTGGCAGCAATCATAAACACCGGGTCTGTTCCAAACTAAAAATACAGATAATCAAATCATTGTCAATAATATTTCCTGGTCAGCACCAATATATGGCATATCTGTTTGCCGCCATTCCCGATTTTCCTATTTTTGCGCTCCAAGTGCCGCAGGCACGGGCCCTTAGCTCAGTCGGTTAGAGCAGCTGACTCATAATCAGCGGGTCGCTGGTTCGATCCCGGCAGGGCCCACCAATAAAAACAGCCGCAGTTGCGGCTGTTTTTATTGGTGGTAGTAAGTCAAAAATCAAAAATCAACAGTCAAAAAGAACTTCCGGCTGCGGAGTCGTCAAACAATAACTTCCTTTGCGGTCTTCGCTCCATAGCGGTCTTTGCGTGAAACACCCTCGCTCACCACAACGCCCGCATTTTCTTCTGCCATCCGCACGCGGCAGCACTGCAAACCTCCAACCAACCATAAACCCGAAACCATAAACCATAAACTACCCTCACTTCATCTCCTCCCTCACCTGCCTGATTTTTTTCGACGGCAAATACACCTGGAAACCAAATCCTATATTCAGGTTGTTGGACGTAGGCGCGCTGCCGAAACCTACAATACCATTGTACTTCAACAGGGCTTCCAACCCGATATTCGGCGTAACGAAATAAGCAATACCCGGCCCGGCACCAAAGCCAAGACCATTCGTGTTATCGCCCACAGAAGGGTTATATCCCTCAATACCCACATTGCCTTCCATGAAAACGCGGGTATGACGCTGGAGATTAATGGTTTCCCGGCCGAAATAATAGCGCGACAAAGCGCCCACACCATAATTGATACCGGTACCGGCGCCTTTGGCCGTACTGAGGCCGAAATTGACATAACCACCCAGGGCCAGGTTGTCACGAATAAACCAGGCCACCTTGGGCGTGATATTCAGCGAGAAGTTTTTACCTGATCCCAAATCAAAATTGAGGTTACTGATGTTGCCGCCAATCAGCACGTTTCCCTGTTGAATCTGTGCCGCTGCTTTTTGCTGGGAAAGAAAAAAAGCACACACAGCGAAAATGAGTACGAGACGTGATTTCATAATAAGTTTTTTTTGATATAGTCACCTGTTTTAAAAAGCATGCCATTGGGCGTGCCGCGCAATGCCCTGCCGAACCACTGAACAAGGGGCAAAAAATCCCCGTTGGCGCCTTAATCAACCCCAAAGCCCTGCCGAAAGCGCTCATTAACAGGTTTTTGAGCGGTATTTATTCAGAAAAAAATCGTAAACTCGTGAACCATGTATGAAAAACCCCAAAAGGTTGCCAGGGCGCTAACTGCTGGCCTGGTATTACTGGCCCTCTTGTCATTGCTTTTCAGGCATACCTCCTTTTTTGAAAGGAACCAGTTCATCAACGGCTGGATGGTAATGACGGGACTAAGTATTTTGTTTTTCCCGAACAAAAACAAGCTGTTGCGTTATGCCGCCCTGGCCGCCCTGCTGGTCATTGTGCCGCTGGCTTTCTCCGGTTTCTTCCACAATGAATCTTCACTTTCCGATCACCCCAACCAATATTATTTCGTTATTGGCGGCCTTGCTTTCGCCGCCCTGCTGGTGCCCAATAAATGGGCTCCGGCCGTGTCGCAGGCGCTGGCCCTGTCGATAGTGGTTATTGCCACACTGGCATTTCTGAATTTCCTGTATAAAGTAGACGAAAGCGAAGGCGGAATGGCTTTCATTTATATGTCGCCCGGCCTGGCCGTTAGCCTGATCCTGCTGTCGCTGGTCATTATGCTGGAAAAGCCGAAAAAAGGATTTATGGCTGCCATCAACAGCGAGCTTACCGGCGCCCAGGTGCTTCGTGTACTCATTCCCGTTACAGTATTCACCACTGTTTTACTGGGTGCGCTGAGGAGCTGGCTGGAAGACACCCGAAACCTGAACAGTCGCTTCGGCACCACCCTGCTGATCTTATATATGATATCGCTGATGGTGGCCGCCATCTGGTACACCGCCTACCTGATCAACAAAAGGGAAATCCAGCAAAAACAGATAGCCCAGGTCCTTCGCACCAGCCAGCTGGAGCTGGAAGCCATATTCAGCAATGCACCCGACGCAGTGGTAGTAGTGAATAAAAGCGGGCACATCGTTCGGTGGAACCGCGCGGCTGAAGAAATTTTCGGTTTTCCTGAATACGAAGTGCTGGGACTGCCGGTGGGCGAAGCCATATTGACAGCCGGTGAGCAGCCGGTTTTCAGCCAGGCATTTCAACAACTTGGCGACGATCTGGCACACAACCGGAAAGAACTGTCGCTCGACCTGCGGGGGCAGCGAAAAAACCAGTCGACGCTCGACATTTCCTTACGCATGGCGCCCTACCTGCTGAACGACTCGGTGTATCTGGTCGGCTTTATAAGAGATGTTACCGAAAAGAAAGCAACCGAAGCCCGGCTCAGCGCCTTTAACGAACAGCTTTCCCTGCAGGTAAAAGAAAAAACAAAGGAGCTGGAAAACGTGCTGGAGCGTTTGACCGACGGCTTTGCGGGGCTGGATACGGAGTTCCGCTTCACCTATGTTAACCGCAGGGTGCTGCAAATATTGAAAATGCAGGCCGCTGACCTGGTGGGAAAAAAGATTACCGATCTCTTTCCCTGGATCCAGAAATATGATGCCTTCCAGGCCGTGGTAAATGCTTTCAAAAGCCAGCTGTACACGGCCAGCATAGACTATTTCAAGCCGCTTGATTTTTTCCACGAAAACCATATATATCCCGATAAAAACGGGGTTACCATCTTTATACGCGATGTAACCGAAAAGAACAAGGCGCAGCTGGAATTGAAAATGAGCATTGAACGCTATAAAACCTTCATTGAAGAAGCGGTTGATCCCATTTTCGTGTATTCGCCTGAAAAAGGAAAATTTACCGACGCCAACCGGAAAGCAGCTGAACTGCTGGGTTATGAAACAGAAGAATTATTAAACCTGGATCCCCGGATATTCGATGATGATGCCACCGAAATGCATACCCGTTTTGAAAAACTGGAAGCGGGTGTGCCGCTTCGCACGGAAAGAAAGCTGAAAAAGAAAAATGGCAGCCTGGTAGAAATAGAGATCTCGGCGGTAAAGCTGCGCGACGGCTCCATTCTTGCCTTTGCGCGCGACATCGGTGAACGAAAAAAATCGGAGCACGAAATGCTCCGGCTGAACGGTGAGCTGCGCCGGCTGGGCAACTACCTGCAGGAAGTAAGGGAATCGGAACGCGTTCACATTGCCCGCGAAATTCATGACGAGCTCGGGCAGCAGATGACGGTTCTTAAAATGGATATCACCTGGCTGCGTAAAAGCCTGCACCGTTCGATCGACGAAGCACAGCGGAAAAAATTTGATGAAATGGCCGAGCAGGTAAATACCGCCATTAAAACCATCCGCAAAATTGCTTCACAGCTCCGGCCCAGCCTGCTGGATGATATCGGCCTCTCTGCCGCCATGGAGTGGCACCTGGGTGAGTTCAGCAAACGAACCGGTATCCTGGTCAAAAGCCAGCTCTCGAATACCGAACAGCCACTGCCGGATTCGGTTAAAACAAATATCTTTCGTATACTGCAAGAAGCTTTGACAAATGTTGCCCGTCATTCATCGGCCAGTTGTGTGGAGGTTGATTTTTCGGTGACCGACCACCTCGTGGAGCTGGAAATTGCCGATAACGGCAAAGGATTCAACTCGTCGGGTGTTAACGCAAAAACCCTGGGCCTCCTGGGAATGCGGGAACGGGCGCATATGATCGGAGCAGAATACGATATTAACAGCGTGCCCGGAAAAGGAACCCGGGTACACCTAAGCTATCGGTTATGAAAATACTGATCGCAGATGACCACGCAGTTGTGCGCCGGGGGTTAAGAGTGATGATCCAGGAAGAATACCCCCATGCCCAAATCGGAGAAGTGTCTAATGCAGAAGCCTTATTGTCGGAAATCACCCGGCAGCCGTGGACGGTGGTTATCTGCGATATGAACATGCCGGGCCGCAGCGGCCTCGATGCCCTGTCGCAGCTCAGGCAGCTGGCTCCCCATGTGCCGGTGCTGATCATGAGCGTTTATCCCGAAGAACAATATGCCATCAGGGTGATCCGCGCCGGGGCGGCGGGTTATCTCAGCAAAGATTCGCTGGACAATGAGTTGCCGGCGGCCCTGAAACAGGTGCTGAAAGGCAAAAAATACATCAGCGCCGATACCGCCGAAAAGCTGGCGGAAGCAGTGCAGGCGCCCCACGACAAGAAGCCCCACGAACTGCTTTCCGATCGCGAATTCGACGTTTTCAAAGAGCTGGCGGCCGGAAAATCGGTATCGGAGATCGCCGACCAGTTTTCGCTCGGCGTTACCACAGTAAGCACCTACCGGAGCCGGATATTGCAGAAGCTGTCGGCCCCCAATAACGCCGCCCTGATCAAATACGCCCTGGAACACCGGCTGTTCGAAAATTCGTAGTAGGATTACTACAAGAATTAGGTTTTGCGTGCTACACAATCTGGGCAGGCCGGGTAGTAGTTTGTGGTCATGTTACGCATATTGATTGCCGACGATCATTATGCCGTGCGCCAGGCTTTGGTTTCTTTGCTGAGAGAGCATTTTATAACCGCCGAAATCGGCGAAGCGGAAGATACCGACTCGCTGGTAAAAACAGCCCTGAAGCACAGCTGGGACCTTATCATCACCGACCTGGTGATGCCGGGAGGCGGCGCCATGCAGGCCATAAAACAAATCCGGCCGGCCAAACCGGCGCTGCCTGTAGTGGTCATCAGCACCCATTCGGCCGAGATTTATGGAAACTGGACGAAAAAAGGCGGCGCCAGTGTATTTCTTGAAAAAGACAAGGCCGGCCTGCAGCTGGTACCGGCCATAAAGGAAATCCTGGGCCGCTGACGTGTAGTGTAAATACTACACATCAATCACGGTTGGTACTATTTTTTATTGGCCGCCCAAACGCCAATTTTGCAGCAGGATAAGACCTGATTAGCCCTATTTTGATCCCATCCCCGTATTAACCGTTCCCCCTACCCCGCTATAGCCGATTATAGTAAACCGGTATTAACCCCTAAACTTTACCGTAGCTTCTGCCCACCGTTACACCTGTTGATCGTTTATGGTTTATGATCTGTAAGCCATAAACTTTTTTTAGCTTTGCCCACCGAAAATTTGATTAACATTAACAGCCCCCAATTCGCAGGATGACAGGTGGCCAATAGTTTTGCTCTTTATCAACGATTATGAGAAAATGTTTAGCAGCCTTAGCAGCTTTGCTGCTGGCAATGGGTACGCAGGCACAGGTCACCGACAGCGCAGCTATCCAGGGTATATCCCGCCAGACCTCCGAACCCGTTCCCGCTACAAAAACCAGGAAAAAAGACTGGTCGAAAGTGAACCTGAACGGCCGCGCCAACGATCATTTCGTGTTTCAGACCGGCTACGAGGGCTGGACGGGCGAAACCACGGGCATCCGCACCAAGGGAATCGGACGTTTTCTGAACATTTATTTTATGCTTGACCTGCCGTTTAAGACCGACCCCCGGTTCAGCGTGGGTATTGGCGCCGGTATCGGATCCAGCAATATATATTTCAATAAAATGGAGCCCCAGATCGCCGGTACCGGTTCTACCTTCGTGTTCACCGATGTATCTGACTCGGCCAGCTACGGCAGCCGGTTCAAAAAATTCAAGATGACCGAGGCCTGGGCAGAAGCCCCGGTTGAGTTCCGCTGGGTAAAAAACCCCGAAAACGGCAACAAGAGCCTGAAAGCGGCGGTGGGCGTTAAGATCGGCACCATGCTGAACGCCCATACCAAGGGGAAAAACCTGCAGAACAATTCCGGCCAAACCGTGAATGCCTTTACCCAGAAAGAAAGCAGCAAACGTTATTTCAATACCCTGCGCCTGGCCGCCACCGCAAGGGTTGGCTATGGTCCGTTTAACCTGTACGCCGCCTACCAGATCAACAGCCTGATCAAAGAAGGGGTTGGTCCGCAGGTGCACCCCTATTCCATCGGACTGCAATTCAGTGGTTTGTAGCCGCTGTTTTTGGTTTATGGTTTGTAGCAGCAGGGTGTTGCTGCCGCGCCGGCAGGCGACCCCGGTTACCTGTAACCACCATAAACCACCGACGATAAACCAAAAACTTGTTTCGTAATTGATAGAGAAGAAAAAGGTCCTGGAAGAAGAAAATTGCGTGCTGGTGGGTGTGGTACAGAAAGACCAGACCGAACAGCAGGTGAAAGAGTATTTGGAGGAGCTGTCGTTCCTGGCAGAAACGGCCGGGGCCCTGGCACAGCGGAAATTCATGCAAAAGCTGGCGCACCCCGACAGCAAAACCTTTGTGGGCAAAGGCAAGCTGGAAGAGATCAGGGATTATATCACCGGCCGCGACATCCAGCTGGCCATTTTCGACGACGAATTAACCGGTTCGCAGATTCAGCATATTGAAAAGGCGCTGGGTGTCAAAACCATTGACCGCAGCGACCTGATCCTGGATATTTTCGCCCGGAGGGCAAAAACGGCCCAGGCAAAAACCCAGGTGGAGCTGGCCCAGTACCAGTACCTGCTGCCACGGCTCAAGGGCATGTGGAAACACCTAGAACGCCAGGGTGGCGGTATCGGTACCCGGGGGCCCGGTGAAACGGAGATCGAAACCGATCGCCGGATCGTTAAAGAAAAGATCTCCCTGCTGCGGCGGCGGCTGTCGGAATACGACAAGCAGGCATTTACCCAGCGCAAAGACCGCGGCGAATTTATCAGGGTAGCCCTGGTCGGTTATACCAACGTGGGCAAGAGCACCCTGATGAATATTCTTTCCAAAAGCGAGGTATTTGCTGAGAACAAGCTTTTTGCCACCCTCGACACCACCACCCGGAAAGTGGTTTTTGACAATACCCCCTTCCTGCTCAGCGATACCGTGGGCTTTATACGGAAACTGCCCCATCACCTCGTGGAAAGCTTTAAAAGCACCCTCGATGAAGTGCGGGAAGCCGATATCCTGCTGCACGTGGTCGACCTTTCCCATCCCAATTATGAAGACCAGTACAATGTGGTCAACAAAACCCTGCAGGAATTAAAAGTGACCGACAAGCCGGTGATCACTGTTTTCAACAAGCTTGACCAGTTCGAAAAAAATACGTTCGACGAATGGCTGGCCGATGCTGTCAAAACGCAGCTGCTGGAAGAGCTGCACGAGCGCTGGGAAAACGAAACCCTGGGCAATTGCGTATTTGTGTCGGCATTGGAGAGGAGAAACCTCGAGGGGTTGCGGGCAACCATTCTCAACAAAGTGCGCCGCCAGT
>JASGFZ010000136.1:0-8092 GCA_047605345.1 Flavihumibacter sp.
CCTGAAGATTGCCGGCGAGTTTCATTACCATGTTTCAGTGGGCGGCTTTTTGCAGTGGAACAGGGTGGAAGTGCCCGATTACCGGCATTTCGGGAGCAACCAGGTGGTATTTGCGCGGCCTTATATGAGCAACTTCCAGGCCCTGCCGTATTATATGTATTCCGGTACGCCGCAGTTCTGGAGTGCCGCCCATGCCGAACACCATTTCAATGGTGCGCTGACCAATAAGATACCCGGTTTCCGCCGGCTCAACTGGCACCTGGTGGCGGGTGCGCACGGCCTGTTCACCGGAGGGCGGCGTAACTACGAGGAATTCAATGTGGGGCTGGAAAATATTTTCAAGATCATACGCACCGACCTGGTTTGGTCGCTCGACCAGGGCAGGCTGAACGGTACCTATTTCAGGATATCCATTACCGGTTTCAATGGCAATTAAGTTGTAGCTTTGCGCCGTTAAGAAATTTTGTTCACCAGGCAAGTGTCCGTAAAATTTCAGCATGGCTGTATTACACAACAGGGTTTCCCAGCGGGAGCTCAGGGAGCGTTTATTGGCGGAGACAGAACCCCGCACCACGGTTTCCTTTTACCAGTATTTTTTTATTGAAGATCCGCAGGCTTTTCGCGATGCGCTTTACAAAGAGCTGTTTGCGCTGAAAGTATTCGGCCGCGTGTATGTGGCCAAAGAAGGCATCAATGCGCAGATCAGCGTGCCTTCGACCAATATGGAAGCGTTTCGCGCCGCATTGGATCAGCGCGAGGCTTTGCGCGGGCTTCGCCTCAATATTGCCGTTGATGACGATGGCAAATCATTCTGGGTGCTGAAGGTCAAGGTGCGTGATAAGATTGTGGCCGACGGCATTGATGATCCGGGCTTTGATATGCAACGCAAAGGCAGGTATGTGGATGCGGTTACGTTTAACCGGCTGACCGACCAGCCGGATACCGTAGTGATCGATATGCGCAACCACTATGAATATGAAGTGGGTCATTTCGAGAATGCAATTGAAATTCCTTCCGATACTTTCCGCGAGCAGTTACCCATGGCTGCAGAGATGATGGCGGGTGACAAGGAGAAGAACATCATTATGTACTGCACCGGCGGCATCCGCTGCGAGAAGGCAAGTGCGTATATGCTTCACCGTGGGTTTAAGAATGTGTACCACCTCGAAGGCGGGATTATTCATTATGCCAACAAGGCGAAAGAGCTGGGGCTGCCGAATAAATTTCACGGCAAGAATTTCGTATTCGACAATCGTTTGGGTGAAAGGATCAGCGACGAAGTGATCGCGCACTGCCACCAGTGCGGGGCGCCGGCCGATACCCATGTGAACTGCGCCAATGAAGGCTGCCATCTTCTTTTCATCCAGTGCCCTGCCTGCGCTGCCGCTTACGATGGCTGTTGCAGTGCCGCCTGCCAGGAAGTGCTGCGGCTTCCCGAAGAAGAGCGGCAATTGATGCGCAAGGGGATCAGCAAGCAACGGAATGTTTTTAACAAATCGCGCGCCCGTGTAAGGCCGCTGCTGGATAAGGGGAAAATACCCGCGTCAAACGGGGATTCCAACCTTGACTAGTGCCTGCTGCCGTTGGTATTTTTGGTGAATGAAATTGAAAGTTTTTGCTCACCATGAAACCACGCAGTATGAAAAAGACAGCAGCCCTCTTCGCAACAGGTATCCTGCTTGCAGGAATCTTATCCACAACAAATTTGCAGGCACAAAAAGATTTTGCCGCCCTCCAGGCCCGACAATATAAAAACGCCGATCCGGTATTGCTTTCCCTTTCCGTGGATGAGGGAGAAAAAGAAACGGGGAATACTGCCAGCAGCATGGCCTTTCTGAATACCCGGCGGGCGAAAAAATTCAAACAGCATTTCCCTGCTGTGCAAACGGCCACCTGGTATCCTTATGGCAATACAACCCGCTTCTATTTTACAGAGAACAGCATAGTTGGTCGTGCGGCCATGTCCAAACTGGGGAATATGCGGTATACTATTCGTTATTACGGTGCAGACCTGCTGCCGGCCGAGGTAACAGAGGTTATCCGAAGCGCCTATAAAGGCTACCGGCCCGAAGAGGTAACTGAAATCTCCGTGCCTGAAGCCACGGTTTACCTGGTCAATATCAGGGGCATCGATGATTGGTTGCAGGTGCGTTATGCCAACAACGAGGTCACCGAGCTGCATCAGTTCAGTTATTAAACCTTCTCCCCACCCGTCGGGTGCCACCCGACGGGTGGGGAGAAAAAGAAAAAATACCTATAAAAAAGAGCATTTTTGGCTTTTTGCCGCGCTCAACACATATATTCGGACGGTTTTGACACAAGTACCCTCAACCCAAAGGGCATCAGCCCACCCGTAGTTCCCAAACTGCCAGGCAACCCCTGGCAGTTTTTTACCCGTCGGGTACCACCGTTGGGTGCCACCCGACGGGTGGAAATCGTATTTTTGCCCGATTGATATGAAACTTTTTCCCGAATCGGCAGCCGTACAACTGGAATTTGACAGGATCAAAGCGCTGCTGGAACTACATTGCAGAACCGAATATGCCCGGCTGAAAGCCCGCGAACTCCGTATCCATACCAAAACCGGATTCATCGAAACGGAGCTGCGGCAAACCCACGAATTCAGGCAGCTGCTGCTGCACGCTGTTTATTTTCCCGGCGATTTTCAGCTGAACCTGGCCAAAGACCTGCAGCTGCTCGGTATCCCCGGCGCCGTAATGACCGGCGAACAGCTGGTGAACATCCGCAAACTGGCAGAGAACATCGAAAGTATTTTCAGGTGGTTCGACAACGAACGGCGCATCGCCAACCCCGCCCTGCTCCAGGTGATCAGCAACAGCTATTATGAAAAAGCCATCAAATCGCTGATCGATACTGTGGTAGACGACCAGGGACAGGTGCTCGACAGCGCATCGGAAGAACTGCGGCGCATCCGTATCAGCCTCTATAAAAAACGAAACGACCTGCGCCGTGTATTCGAAAGGGTAGTGGGCAGGCTGAACAAGCAGGGCTACCTGGCCGATATTGAAGAGTCGTTCCTCAACGGCCGCCGGGTACTGGCCGTTTTCGCCGAGCAGAAACGCATGATCAAAGGCATTTTGCATGGCGAAAGCGATACCCGCCGCACCGCCTTCATCGAACCAGAAGAAACCATCGAGCTCAACAACGAAGTCTATTCGCTCGAGAACGAAGAAACGCGTGAAGTGTATAAGATACTGCGCGCCCTTACCGCCCAGCTGTCGGTACACGCACCCCTGCTGAAAAACTACCTGCAGATCATCGGTGAATTCGATTTTATCCGCGCCAAAGCGCGCTTTGCCGACGAATACAACGGCGAATACCCCGTAGTGGTCGACAAAGCCCATATCCACCTCGTAAATGCCTATCATCCGCTGTTGCTGATCTACAATAAACGGCAGCAGAAACCCACCATCCCCGTATCGATCACCCTCGACGACAAGAACCGGATACTCGTGATCAGCGGCCCCAACGCCGGCGGTAAAACGGTGACGATGAAAACCGTGGGCATCAACCAGCTCATGGTGCAGGCGGGCTTGCTGGTGCCGGTGCATCCCTCGTCGCAGTTCGGCATCTTCCGCCAGCTGATGATCCATATCGGTGATACCCAGAGCCTGGAATTTGAGCTCAGCACCTACAGCTCCCACCTCAAGCACATGAAACATTTCATGGAAACCGCCAATGGGAAAACCCTTTTCTTTATCGATGAGCTGGGCAGTGGCTCAGATCCCAACCTGGGTGGCGCTTTCGCCGAAGTGATCATGGAAGAGCTGGCGCAAAAACATGCCATGGGTATTGTAACGACGCATTACCTCAACCTGAAAGTGATGGCCAATAAAACACCGGGCATCATCAACGGCGCCATGGCGTTCGATGAAAAAAGCCTGTCGCCCCTCTATAAGCTTATCATCGGCAAACCCGGCAGCTCCTATACCTTTTCCATCGCCGAGCGCATCGGCCTCGATAAACGGCTGATCGACCGCGCCCGCAAGATGGTTGATGAAGACCATTTCAGTCTCGATAAACTGCTCAACCGCACCGAGCAGGACCTGCGCGAGCTGGAGAAAAAAGAAAAAGAGCTCAACCGCCTGCTGAAAGAGAATGAACGGCTGAAAAAGGAAATGGAAGTCGTGATGGACAAGGAACGCCATCGCCAGCAGGTGGAGCTCCTGCGCCAGCAGAATAAGATCACCGAAGACCGGATCAGCTATCTCAAAGACATGGACCGCAAACTGAAGCAGCTGCTGATCGAATGGCGCAAGAACCCCGACAAAGAAAAGGTCATTAAAGAAATGAACGCCCTCTTTTTCAAAAAAGACGAAGGGAAGGTGGCCAACAAGCTGCAAAAAAAGATCGAATCGAAATTCGATGAAGTGGGCGGCGATATTGCAGTAGGCGCCAAGGTGAAAATGAAACGCAATCACCAGGTAGGCCAGGTGATGGAGATCAGGGGCAAACGGGCAGTAGTGAAAATAGGCCTCCTCCCCATGCAGGTCGACCTGAAAGACCTGGTGGTGGTAAGAGAAAAATCACCCGAACCCGAATCCTGAACCCCGATCAGGAATGAATATAAGAATGCAGGTGTGAGATCGTTTCGGCCTGGTGATCGATCACCGCCTTGATCACGTCGTTCACCGACACAATACCATGCAGCTTCCCGCCTTCAAATACCGGGAGGTAGCGGATATTTCTCGACGACATGAGCTGCATACAAACTTCCACCGATGTTTCCGGTTCAATCTTCGGCAGGTCGGTAGACATGATATCGCCCACTTTGGTATCAACCGAAGCCTTGCCCAGCAGGATCACTTTCCGCGCATAATCACGCTCGGTCATAATCCCCCGGTATTCGCCCGACTCGATCACGAGCAGCGACCCGATATTGTTGTCAGACATCAGTTTAAGGGCATCCAGTACGGTGGTAGACGGTGTAACCCCGATTACATCACGGTGTTTTCTCGAAAGAATTTCAGCAACTGTTTTCATATGCAAGCTTTGGTTCAGCCATAAGATAGTGATTTTTTAAATACAAAAATCACTGTTCCGTATCTTTACGTTATGAATCTGGAACAACAGAGGCTCATCGATCCGGTATGGAAGAAATGGGGACCGTATGTTTCCGACCGCCAATGGGGAACCGTAAGAGAAGATTATAGTGAAGATGTTAATACCTGGGAAGCAATCACTTACGATATGGCCCGCAGTTATGCCTATCGTTGGGGCGAAGACGGGATTGCCGGTATTTGCGACGAAAACCAGCTGCTTTGCTTTTCGCTGGCCGTATGGAACAAAAAGGACGTTATCCTGAAAGAACGTTTTTTCGGGTTGTCGGGCCCGCGGGGCAACCACGGTGAAGATGTAAAGGAACTTTACTATTACCTCGACAGTTCGCCCTCTCATTCCTATATGAAAATGCTGTACAAGTATCCCCAGGCAGCGTTTCCTTACGAACAATTATACGTAGAAAACGATAGGCGCAACCGGCTGGAACCCGAATATGAGCTCACCGACACCGGTATTTTCGACGAACACCGCTATTTTGATGTGTTTGTGGAATATGCGAAAGGCAATCCCAACGATATCCTGATCAAGGTATCGGTGGTCAACCGCGGTCCCGAAAAAGCGCCTATCAGCGTATTGCCCACGCTCTGGTTCAGAAATACCTGGTCGTGGGGTAACGACGATTACCGGCCGCTGCTGGCAGCCACCGGCAAAAACAGCATCAGCATCCAGCACCGTAAAATGGGCGATTATTTTTTTTATGCCGATGGCGCCTGCGATCTGCTGTTTTGTGAGAACGATACCAACCGGCGGCGTTTTACCGGGAAAAAAGGGTTGTTCGGTTTTGTGAAGGATGGCATCAACGAATACATCGTCAACCGTAAGAGAGGGGTGGTCAACCGCCGGCAGAAAGGCACCAAGGCGGCGGCGCATTACAATATTGCCGTTGAACCCGGCGAAACCGTCATCCTCAAAATGCGGTTGTCGAAAGAACCGCACGAATATCCCTTTCACGACTACGATCATATCTTTTACCAGCGGCAGGTAGAGAACGAAGAATTTTACGACGACCTGCAGCAGGGCGTGGCAGATGCCGACGATCGCCGTTTGCAGCGCCAGGCCTATGCCGGCATGCTGTGGAGCAAACAGTTTTATTATTATAATGTGGAACAATGGCTGTCGGGCGATCCGCTTAAAAAAGCGCCGGCCAACCGCCGCTGGGGAAGAAACCACGACTGGGGCCATCTCAACAATGCCGATGTCATTTCCATGCCCGATAAATGGGAGTATCCCTGGTATGCTGCCTGGGACCTGGCTTTCCATTGCATTCCGCTGGCTTATCTTGATGCAGGCTTCGCCAAGGGCCAGCTTACGCTGCTCACCAAAGAATGGTATATGCATCCGAACGGCCAGCTTCCGGCGTATGAATGGCTGCTGGGTGATGTGAACCCGCCGGTGCACGCCTGGGCCACCTGGCGGGTCTATGAAATAGACAAGCATCGCAACGGCGGCAAGGGTGATCTCCATTTTCTCGAAAGCGTTTACCACAAGCTGCTGCTGAATTTCACCTGGTGGGTGAACCGGAAAGACGACGACGGCAATAATATTTTCCAGGGCGGATTTCTCGGGCTGGATAATATCGGCGTATTCGACCGGAGCTCACCGCTGCCCGGCGGCGGCCACCTGGAGCAAAGCGACGGCACCAGCTGGATGGCCATGTATTGCCTCAACCTGCTGCGCATATCGCTTGAGCTGGCAACACATAATCATGTGTATGCCGATATGGCCACCAAGTTCTTTGAACATTTTGTGTACATCACCCGCGCCATGAATCTTATTGGCGACGATGACATCGGTTTGTGGGATGAGCAGGACCAGTTCTTCTACGACGTGCTGAAAAAACCCGACGGCAGCGAGATGCGGTTGCGTGTGCGCTCGATGGTGGGACTGATCCCGCTTTTTGCGGTGGAAGTGATCGACCACAGCCTGTATGAACAGATACCTGAATTTGTGCAGCGATTGGAATGGTTCCTGAAAAACAAATCGGTATCGGCCAGCTCTGTTGCCAACTGGGGTGAGTTCCTGAACCGCGACAAGCATTTATTATCGATGATCCGCGGCGAAAGGCTGGTGGCTGTATTGCAGCGCGTGCTGGATGAAACCGAATTCCTCAGCGAATACGGTATCCGGGCGCTGAGCAAATTTCACGAAGAGCAGCCCTTTACCATCGACGTGGACGGCAACCGTTTCGGGGTGAAATACCTGCCGGCTGAATCGGATTCAAGCATGTTCGGCGGCAATTCCAACTGGCGGGGGCCTATCTGGTTTCCGCTGAATTATCTCCTGATAGAATCCTTGCAGCGCTATCATTATTTTTACGGCGACTCGCTCAAAGTGGAATTTCCCAGCGGCAGCGGCAACCGGCATACGCTTGATGAGGTGGCAACGGAAATCTCCAACCGCCTGCTCGCTATTTTCAGGCTCAATGCCGACGGGAAGCGGCCGGTGTACGGGCAATATGATGTACTCAACAGCATGCCGCATTTCAGGGATTATATATTGTTTTATGAATATTTTCACGGCGACAATGGCCGCGGTGTAGGTGCATCGCACCAAACCGGGTGGACCGGCCTTGTAGCTAAACTTTTACAACCCAGGCGATAAACTATGGCATCAGTATGGATAAACGGCGAATGGCTGCCGGCCGAAACAGCCAGCCTGCTTATTTCGGATCTGTCGATCCAGCGCGGTTACGGCATTTTTGATTTCTTCAAGCTGGTTAACGGAAAACCTGTTTTTCTGGATGATCACCTCGACCGGTTCTACCGCTCGGCAGAAGCCATGCACCTTCATCCCGGCATTGAAAGGCCGGAGCTGGTGCGGGTGATCGATGAAATGACCGCCAGGAACCAATTGGCGGATGCGGGTATCAAGCTCACGCTTACCGGAGGCTATTCAGCCGACGGCTACTCGTTGGCCCGTCCGAATTTGATTATCAATTCAAGTCACCTGCAGCTGGAGCGCTCCATGAGCAGCGGCACCTGTTCTGGCAGCAGCGGCGGCGCGCGCAACA
>JASGFZ010000137.1:0-8063 GCA_047605345.1 Flavihumibacter sp.
ATCACCACATCGCGGCTCGACAGCTATGGTGCGGCGTGGACCAAAGATGGGAAGTGGCTGTACTTTTTATCAGACCGGAACCTTAAAACGCGCGTGAACAGTCCCTGGGGATCGCGTGCCCCCGAACCGTATTATACGGAAACAACGAATATCTACGCCATGGCGGTGGATAGCGGGGCGAAGTTCCCCTTCGTGCTGGAAGATTCGTGGCTGACGGATTCGTTGTGGATGGAGAAGAAACCGGAGGCGGTTGTTACAAAGTCAAAAGTCAAAAACCAAAAGTCAAAAGTAGTTGCTGAGAAGGCGATCGATTGGAATCGTGTAACGGATGAGTTGTACCAGGTGCCGGTGAAGAGCGGTAATTATGGGGGGCTTTCGGTGGCAGATGGTTACCTGTACTGGCTGGACCGCGGGGAGGATGGCAACCGCGATGGGGCGACCTTGCAGGCATTGAAAATAGAGGCTTCGAAAAAGTATGAGCCGGTGGAAGTGGCGAAGAAAGTGGAGGGGATAACGCTATCGGCCGACCGGAAAAAAATGCTGCTGTATTACCAGAACAACCTGCTGGCCATTGCCGATGCAAACGGGCAGAAGGTGGAGTATGATAAGTCGAAGCTGGCCCTGGAGAATTGGGCCTATGTGCTGGACCCGGCGCAGGACTGGAAACAGATTTTTCATGATGCGTGGCTGCTGATGCGCGATTATTTTTACGACCGCGATATGCACCAGGTCAACTGGCCGGCGGTGCGCAGGCAATACGAGCCGCTGGTGGCACGGGTTACCGATCGCTGGGAGCTCGACGACCTGATCAGCCAGATGGTAGGAGAGTTGTCGGCCCTGCACACGTTTGTGGGTGGCGGCGATAAGCGGTATCCGCCCGACCAGTTGCCGATGGGTTTTCTGGGCGCCAGAACGGAGCCGGTAGCGAACGGTGAAAAGATTATACATATTTATCATTCCGATGCCGACTATCCCGATTTTCGCTCACCGCTGGGGTTGCGCGGATCAAAGATCCGTGAAGGCGATGTGATCACGATGATCGATAATGTGCCGGTAAAAGAAGCGGCTTCTGTTCAGGCTTTGCTGCTTAACAAGGCAGGGCGGCCGGTGAAGCTGACCCTCTCCAACGCAAAAGGCACTTCTTATGCCGAAGTGATAAAACCCTGTGCGGGTTACGTCGACAACCTGTTACGGTACAATGAATGGGAGTTGATCAGCCGTGAAAAAGTGGACAGTATGAGCATGAATGACATCGGCTATATACATCTCAAGGCGATGGGGTCGGACGATATGGATGATTTCGTGAAACAGTTCTATCCTGTTTTTGACCGCAGCGGACTCATCATCGATGTGCGGGGCAATAATGGCGGCAATATAGACAGCTGGATACTGGAAAAGCTGATGCGGAAAGCCTGGATGTACTGGCAGGGCCGCGCAGGCAAGCCCTATTGGAACATGCAATATGCTTTCCGGGGGCATATGGTGATCCTGTGCGACCAGCAAACGGCGTCTGACGGAGAAGCCATATCGGAAGGGTTCCGTCGCCTGGGGCTGGGTAAGGTGATCGGCATGCGCACCTGGGGCGGCGAGATCTGGCTGAGCGGCAGCAACCGGCTGGTCGACAATGGCATTGCCAGCGCCGCCGAGTTCGGGGTATATGGACCTGAGGGTATGTGGTTGATCGAGGGCGAAGGCGTGGTGCCTGATATGGAGGTAGACAATCTTCCCTTTGAAACATATAAGGGGAAAGATGCGCAGCTGGAGTATGCCGTCAAATACCTGCAGCAGCAGATCAAAGAGAAGCCGGTGCCGGTACCGCCGCCACCGCCGCATCCGAACAAGGCGTTTAAATACAATCAATAAGAAAACAGCTTTTTGTAGCGCATGGAAGAGATACAAATCATGGCAGCGACCGTCCATGACCTTGACCGGCTGCGGGCGATAGGCATACAAACGTTTACCGAAACATTTGCCGCCATCAATACCGCTGAAAATATGCGGAAATACCTCGCGGAAAGTTTCTCAATGGAGAAGCTGGCGGCCGAGCTCAATGATAAGAATGCATTTTTCTTCCTGGCAGTTGTGGGTGATGTGCCGGTAGGCTACCTGAAGCTGAATACCGGCGCTTCCCAAACCGAACTGAAAGAGGAGCGGGGTATGGAGATCGAACGGATCTATGTGTCAAAAGCGTTTCACGGTAAAAAAGTAGGGCAGTTGCTGTATGATAAGGCTATTGAAACCGCAGGCGCCGGGAACCTGGAGTATGTTTGGCTGGGTGTTTGGGAAAAGAATTTCCGCGCCATCCGTTTTTATGAAAAGAACGGGTTCCGGCCATTTGACAAACACATGTTTTACCTGGGGGATGATGCGCAGACTGATATCATGATGAAGCTGGTGCTGTGATGGTTGTTTTGTTATTTGCTAAAAAATTGTAATTTTAATAAGTGATAAAGCGTAAGCATAAAAGGAAAATAGCAGGCGGTTCCCGGCAACACCGGTATTGGAGGATTGCCAAATTGGGTGTTGACCGTAACGCTGATTTTTCTGACGTGGAAGATGCTGCCGACTCTTTCCGTATTATTCGCGATATTGCCCATGACGCGGGTAAAAATGCAGCGGCAATGGCAACTGCAGCTGGTTTTTCCAGGCTGTATGCAACTGCCGAAAATCAGTTGGTCAGGATATCGCCATCGGGTGAGCGCGTTGTTGTTACACCCACAGAAAAAAAAGTGGCATTCTTTATAAAATCTAAACCTTCTACTGTGTTACATGCTGTCAGGAAGCAAGCGCCTACGCGTAATGGCCGGCCCTAATGGCAGCGGTAAAAGCACCATACTTCAGGAGGTGCGCAAACAGTTCTTCAGTGGTCAATATGTAAATGCAGACGACATTGAAAGGCAACTTCATGCGGAAAGAAAAATTGATCTTTTAAACTCATTTGGTATTTCGGCTGGTGAAGATCAGTTTCAGCAATTTGTGCAAAACGAAGGTGCGAGTTGGATCCATAAAGCGAAAGAACGAGCTGAAGTTGTTAACGTTCAATGCAGTGACGGTTTTTTAATCACAGGCCCATCGCCTTCGCCGTATGATGCGGCTCTTTCAGCCGATTTTATACGGTTTCAGCTACTTGAAAAAAATGAAACCTTCACTTTCGAGACTGTTCTCAGCCATTCATCCAAAATCGATTTTTTGCGTCGTAGCAATTTGCAAGGCTTTAAAAACTATTTGTATTTTATTTGCATGATTGACCCTCAGATTAATATCGAGAGGGTTTCGCTTCGTGTGAAATTAGGTGGTCATTCCGTGCCAGAGGACAGGATAAAAAAACGGTATTATGAATCTCTTGAGTTACTGCAGGATATTATTCCGCTTTGTTATCGGGTTTATTTATTCGACAACTCTACTGAAGAAAGGACTATTGATCCCGTAGTGGAAATTGACGATAAGCATGCTTTAGTTATAAGAACAGAGAATTTGCCCTGGTGGGTTGAAGAGTATGTTATAAAAAAACTGTACCGGTAGGGATTCATCGTTTATAATTACAACGCCTTTCTCAACCGCACCAGCTCTTCCAGCAATGCCGGCAACAGATCCAGTTTCAGCATATTCGCACCATCGCTTAAAGCCACTGCCGGATCGGGATGGGTTTCTATAAACAGGCCATCGGCGCCGGCCGCCAGCGCTGCTTTCGCAATGGTGCCGATCAGCTGCGGATTCCCCCGTTACCCCCGAAGTTTGGTTGGGCTGTTGCAGGCTGTGCGTAACATCCATTACCACCGGCACACCATGCGCTTTCATCCAGGGAATATTCCTGAAATCCACCACCAGGTCCTGGTACCCGAAAGTGGTGCCGCGTTCGGTTAAAATAATTTTATCGTTCCCCGCATTGCGGATTTTTTCCACCGCAAATTTCATCGCGGGGCCGCTCAGGAACTGCCCTTTCTTGACATTGATCACCTTGCCTGTTTGCGCCGCCGCCACCAGCAGGTCGGTTTGCCGGCACAAAAAAGCGGGTATCTGCAGCACATCGGCATAGGCCGCCGCCGGCGCCGCCTCATCATGCGCATGTATATCGGTGGTAGTGGGCAGGTGAAACCGCTCACCCGTTTTTTTCAACAGGGCCAGCCCCAGTTCATCGCCCAAACCCGTAAACGACGCTGCCGAAGTACGGTTCGCTTTCCGGTACGACGACTTGAAAATATAAGGAATGCCCAACCGGGAACAAACACCGCTTACTTTTTCAGCTACGCCGGTCAATAAGGCCTCATTCTCGATCACACAGGGCCCCGCGATCAAAAAAAAGTTTTTCTCATCGTATTGCTGGCCGGCAAAAAGGTCTTTTAAGAAAGGTTGCATAAAAGGAAGTCAAAAGTAAAAAGTCAAAAATAGGAAACCTGCGTTGTATGGCCGCGAACTACACCGCCAACAGCCATTTTTTACTTTTGATTTTTTACTTTTGACTTTGAAAAAACCATTCCCCCTTGGCAAAAGAAAAAATCCTTGTTATCGGCGCCTGCGGACAAATAGGCGTGGAGTTGACCCTGGCCCTCAGAAAAATCCACGGCAATAACAGCGTACTCGCAGCCGACCTGCGCGAAGAAAACGAACTGCTGCATGGCACCGGTCCCTATGTATCGATCGATGCGCTGAACAAGGAAATGCTGCATGTGCTGGTGATCCGCCAGGGCATTACCCAGGTGTACCTGCTGGCGGCCATCTTATCCGCCACGGGCGAAAAAAATCCCAACCTGGCCTGGCACCTCAATATGCAGAGCCTGCTGAACGTACTTGATATTGCGCGCGAGGAAAAGCTGCATAAAGTGTACTGGCCATCGTCTATTGCGGTATTCGGCCCCACCTCACCGAAAAAAAGCTGTCCGCAGTTTACGATCATCGAACCCACCACCGTGTACGGTATCTCCAAATATGCCGGCGAGTTCTGGTGCAATTATTATCACAAGCGTTTCGGGGTGGATGTGCGCAGCCTGCGCTACCCGGGACTCATCAGCTATAAATCGGCACCCGGCGGCGGTACCACCGACTATGCCGTTGAAATTTACCACGAGGCGCTGGAAGAAGGCAGTTATACCTGCTTCCTGAACGAAGACACTTACCTGCCCATGATGTATATGCCCGACGCCATCCGCGCCACCATCGAGCTGATGGAAGCGCCGGCAGAGAAGATCAGTGTGCGCACCTCTTACAACCTTTCCGGCATGAGTTTTTCGCCGAAAGAGATCGCTGCCTCCATCCGGCAGGAAATTCCCGGCTTCAACATGCAATACGCACCCGACTACCGGCAAGCTATAGCCGACAGCTGGCCGCAGAGCATCGACGACAGTGTGGCGCGGAACGACTGGGGCTGGAAAGAAGAATACGGCCTGGAGCGCATGACAAAAGACATGCTGGACAACCTGCGGAAAAAATAATCCGTAACTTGCCTATCAATTTGATGGACTATGTTAAGAATGGTTAAGTTTTTTTTTGTCGCTGCAGCGGTGCTGCTTTTCAATATGGCAATGGCAACACCCGGCAAACCCCTGAAAACGGGTTTATGGAAAGGGTTCCTGCTGCGCGCCGACGGTGAGCCCATTGTTTTCAACTTCGATGTGAGTTATCCCGGTAAAGACCCGTTGATCCGCATACACAATGCCAGCGAAAGGCTGGAGGTAAAAAATATAGAACAGGCCGGCGATTCCTTGTTCATTGAAATGCCGTTTTTTGAATCGTCCTTCCGTTTGCAAATGCAGAAAGACGGGTCGCTGGCCGGCAACTGGATCAAAGGCACCAGTGGCAAAACGATCGTGATGCCTTTTGTGGCGAAGCCGGGCAACGAGCCTCGTTTCATCGGCAAAACGCCGGCCAGGCACCAGATCAGCGGCAAATGGGAGATGAGTTTCGGTAACAGCCCGTCGGGCCGCGTGGCCGTGGGCGCGTTTGTACAGAAAGGGAATCAACTCTCGGGCAGCATTGTAACCGCTTCGGGCGATTACCGATTTCTGGAGGGCATTGTTTCGGGCGACAGCCTCTACCTCGGTACATTCGACGGCAGCCATGCCTATGTGTTCAAAGCGCATATCAGCGACAACAATACCATCGATGGCGGCAAGTTTTTCGCCGGGCCGGTGTCTTTACAAAGCTTCACCGCCCGCCGCAACGACCAGGCAAAAGTATCGCTCGAATCGGTGGCTATTGGACTGCGCGGTACAGACGACCGGCTGGATTTCCGGTTCCCCGAACTCGACGGCAAGCTGGTAAGCATCAACGACGACCGGTTTAAAAACAAAGTGGTCGTGATCCAGATCATGGGCAGCTGGTGCCCCAACTGCATGGACGAAACCGCTTTTTTAAGCAAATACTACAAGGCCAATAAAGACCGTGGGGTCGAAATGCTGGCCCTGGCTTATGAATACAGCACCGACTATGCCCGCTCGGTGAAAACCCTCAACAAGTTCAAAGAGCGCTTTGCGGTCGACTACCCGATACTTATTACCGGCGTAACCTCGGGCGATACCTTGCGTACCGAAAAAACGCTGCCGCAGCTGACACCGATCAAATCTTTCCCCAGCACCATTTTTATTGGCCGCGACGGCCGGGTGAAAAAAGTGCATGGCGGCTTTTTTGGTCCCGCAACCGATCAGTACAAAGAGTATGTACAGGAGTTCGAAGCCACCATGGAGCAATTGCTGAAAGCATCCTGACGAAAAGCTTCAGGGTTGTATGCTGAAAGCTACATAGGCATCGCCCTGCTTCCCGCCGGCCTTGAACCCGCCGCAGGCGATAACCACAAATTGCTTTCCACTCACCGAATAAACCGAAGGCGTGGCAATACCGGAGGCCGGCAGTTCCGTTTCAAACAGGATCTCACCGGTTCGTTTGTTGATGGCCCTGAACCTGCGATCGGTGGTGGCGGCAACGAACAGTAGTCCGCCGGCAGTTACCACCGGCGCGCCATAGTTTTCACGCCCGGTAGCAGGGATGCCTTTTTGCTTCAGCTCTTCGTATTCACCAAAGGGGATCTGCCATTTGTATTCACCCGTGTTCAGGTCGATGGCGCTTAAAGTGCCCCACGGCGGACTGATAGCCGGATATCCTTCTTCGGTCAGGAACCGGTTATAACCGGTGAAGCCATAGCTCGATTTGGTTTGCGCCGGGTTCACCGTCACCTTGCCTTTGTATTTTTTCGATTGCTCGCTTTTCAGGTCGAGAATAAACGATGCGATCGCGTCTTTTTCGTCGTTGGTTAAGTGGTTGAAGCCCGGCATCATGCGCCGGCCGGTGGAAAGCAATTCATTGAACTTCACCGGCGTGATCCTGTTCTTTACACCTAACAGGGAGGGATAGTCGCCGCCGCCCTGCAGCTCGGGGCCGTGGCAGCCCATGCAGTGCAGGTTGTACAAACTTTTGCCGGCTTCGAGCCTGGTATCGAAGGTCAGCGTGCCGGGTTTGTTCTCCACGATATTGAGTATCCAGGCCATTTCATTCCCGTTTACATACAGCATATGGGTGGCGGGATCAAAAGAGGGTCCGCCCCATTCACCCCCGCCATCGTAACCGGGTAAGATCAGCGTGCCTTCTTTGGTGGGAGGTGTAAAAATGCCCTCGTACCTGGCATTCAGAAAACGCTGCCTGATCTTTGCGGTATCGGCGACAAAGGGATTGAGGTCGTTCACGGTGATCAGCTGCCGGGCGAAGGGGCGTGGCAACGAGGGAAAAGGCTGTGTAGGCGCTAGCTTTTCTTCGGGCAGTGGCGTATTTACAGGTACCGGTCGTTCCTCCATCGGGAAAAGCGGTTTGCCTGTTTCTCTTTCAAAAACGTATATAAAACCGGTTTTGGTGGTTTGCGCTACGGCGTCGATTTTTTTCCCTTCACGCATAACGGTTACGCAAACGGGCGGTGTGGGCAGGTCCATGTCCCATACATCGTGCCGCACCACCTGGTAATGCCAGATCAGTTTACCGGTAGCAGCGTCGATGGCGAGCACGCAATTGCCGTAGAGGCCGTCGCCGCGCCTTTGGCCGCCGTAGAAATCGTTGGTGGGATTACCGGTGCCGGCAAACAG
>JASGFZ010000138.1:0-8034 GCA_047605345.1 Flavihumibacter sp.
CTGTTCGGTTGGGTCGGGTGAAAACTTAACGTAGGGCTTAAAATAAGCCATGGACACTAACAGCAAACAGCTGCCAACGCCCGCTACATAGCGTTTTGTTTTCATAGATAGACATTTTAGTTTTAATAGAGTCGGATCGGGCTGTAACTAAAACGAAAATTAAAATCGTTTATGCAGGCTTTCAAAGTAGAAAGCCCATGAAAAACCACGTTCGTAGATTTCCCAGCCACTTAACCTGCTGAAAATCAATAAAACGTTAAAAAAGCTTTCGATGAACGGGCTCGTTTTGACGGTAGAAAGTTGGCTCCCGGAAAAAGCGCTTCCGGGATTTTCTACCTACTTACCATGAGTGGAAACGCTTGTAGCTTTTGCCGCCTGCCGGTTGTAAAAGCGACAAACATTGCGTAAACCGCAACGCTCGCAATGGGGTATTCTTGCGGTGCAGATGTACCTTCCGTGAAGGATCAGCCAATGATGGGCTTTGTGTACCAGGGCCTTGGGAATATGCTTTACGAGCTGTTTTTCAGCCGCCAGCGGCGTTTTTGCCCGGGTGGTGAGGCCGATGCGTTCCGACACCCTGAACACATGGGTATCAACTGCCATGTTGGGCTGTGCATCAATCACCGAGGTGATGACATTGGCTGTTTTACGTCCTACGCCGGGCAGCTTCACCAATTCTTCAACGGTCATCGGTATCTCGCCGTTGAAATCATTCATGATCATACGGCCCAGCCCCGCCAGGTGCTTTGCCTTGTTATTCGGGTAGGAGATGCTTTTGATGTAGGGAAAAATATCTTCCGGTTCGGCCTTTGCCAGTGCTTTGGGATGGGGGAAGCGTTTGAAAAGGTCGGGGGTGGTCATGTTCACCCGCTTGTCAGTGCACTGCGCAGAAAGTACAACCGCCACCAAAAGCTGGTACGGACTGTCGTAAAACAGTTCCGTTTCAGCATCGGGGGCGTGTTGTAAAAAATAATCTATTACCTGCTGATAACGTTCTTTAATGGTCATGCGCGGCTTCTGCGGCTTCGCGTGCGTAGTTCAATACGTTGATAACCACTTCAGTACGTGGGGCTTCAAGCGGCTGGTTCAAAGGCTGCATCATATCCAGCAGCAACTCGTATTCTTCCCGGAGGGAAAAATCGGTCATCATGGCAGATTCGATAGCGGCGTTTTGTTCGGCTGAAGTTTCTTTGTAGAAATAAAGCAGGAGATCTTCCTGAGTAAAGAGTGACATGTTGCAAACCATTTATTGTCCAGTAATTCACCCGGGGTCCAATCCGGGCGGTGTCCGATTATAAAACGGGGGTGAGGATTACTTTATTGTGAAGGGTTTTAAAAAAAGTCAAAAATCAAAAGTCAAAAAGGGCCGCTGATGGTTTAGCCACTTGTGTGTAAGGCAACGGGTTACACCGCCAGGTACCCTTTTTGACTTTTTACTTTTGATTTTTGACTTCCACCAAATACAAATCCTCGTTATCCTTCTTCATCTTATACTGCTCCCTCGCATATTTTTCCAGCGAAGCCGGGTTTGATGTCAGTTTACCCAGCTGGGCGCTGGTTTCAGCTATTTGCTGCTCGTAATAATGTTTGCTGTTTTCCAGCGTATTGAGTTCCTTTTTGTAGCGGAAATGGGTCGTAATGATATCGCGGTCATCGAAAAAAACAATCCAGACCACAAAAACAAGCGTGCAGAGCACATACTTGTTCCTGAGCCAGGACGGTATTTTTTCGATGAACGCGGCTATCATGGCACCCTGTTACTTACCAAATTTAATGCCTTTCGGGAAGATGGCATTGCTGCCCAGCTCTTCTTCGATGCGGAACAACTGGTTGTATTTTGCTATCCGGTCGGTGCGGCTGGCAGAGCCGGTTTTGATTTGTCCGCAGTTCAGCGCCACGGCCAGGTCGGCGATGGTCACATCTTCGGTTTCGCCGCTGCGATGGCTCATAATCGTATTATAACCATTGTGTTGCGCCAAGGTTACGGCATTGATGGTTTCGGTTACCGAACCAATCTGGTTTACTTTCACCAGCAGGGCGTTGGCGATGTCTTTGTCGATACCCTGTTTCAGGCGGGTTACATTGGTCACGAAAAGATCGTCGCCCACCAGCTGGCACTTGCTGCCCACGGCCTGGGTCAGCGCTTTCCAGCCGTCCCAATCGTCTTCGGCCATACCATCTTCAATCGACCTGATCGGGTACTGTTTCACCCAGCTTTCCCAGTATTTCACCAGTTGGTCGGGGCTCAGCTTTTTGCCGTCGCTTTTATGGAAAACATATTTTTTGGCTTTGGCATCCCACAGCTCGCTGTTGGCGGCATCCATGGCAATCACCACCTGGGTACCGGCTTTATAACCGGCGGCGGTGATGGCTTCCAGCACCGTTTCAATCGCCTCTTCGTTGCTTTGGATATTCGGGGCAAATCCACCCTCATCGCCTACATTGGTGCTGTATCCTTTTTTCTTCAGCACGCCTTTCAGGGTGTGGAAGATTTCGGTACCCCAGCGCAGCGCTTCCGAAAAATCAGGTGCGCCCACGGGCATGATCATGAATTCCTGGAAGTCGATCTTGTTATCGGCATGGGCGCCACCGTTGAGGATATTCATCATCGGCACCGGCAGGGTGCGGGCATTGGTGCCGCCGATATAACGGTACAGGGGCAGGTTGGCTTCCTGTGCAGCGGCTTTGGCTGCGGCCATACTCACCGCCAGGATGGCATTGGCGCCCAGCTTCGCCTTGTTGGGTGTTCCGTCGAGATCGATCATTACCTGGTCGAGACCGGCCTGGTCGGCCACTTCAAAACCAAGCAGCTTTTCAGAGATCAGGGTGTTGACGTTCTTAACAGCTTTGAGTACGCCTTTGCCTACATATTTTTTCTTGTCGCCATCACGCAGTTCCACGGCTTCATGCACGCCGGTACTGGCACCGCTCGGAACGGCGGCCCGGCCCAATGCGCCTTCATCGGTAATCACGTCGACTTCAACTGTGGGATTCCCGCGGCTGTCGAGTATCTGGCGGGCATGTACTTCGGTAATATAGCTCATTGTTTGCTTGTTTGAATGGTCGAAAATAATGCAAATTCAAAAGTCAAAAGTCAAAATTACTTGAGCGCCCGGTAGATGGTTTCCATCACCCTGGGGCGCACATTCATGCGGCCGAATTTATCGGGATCTCCGTTGTTGTTCACCCGGTTGCTCAGGAAAATATAGGTAAGGTTGTTGACGGGGTCCATCCAGATACAGGTACCCGTGAAACCGGTATGCCCGAAGGTTTGCGGAGGCGCCGATTTGGCCGGATAGGGCTCTGCGCGGGTGGCATTGTCTTTTTCGGGTTTATCGAAGCCAAGACCCCGGCGGCTGATGGCGCTGCCATAAGCGGTAAACAGTTCTACGGTCGACGGCTTATAAAACCGCATACCGTTAAAGGTACCTTTATTCAGCAGCATTTGCGCCAGCACCGATAGTTCATATACATTACTGAACAGCCCTGCATGCCCGGCAACGCCGCCAAACATAGCCGCCCCGGGATCATGCACATCGCCCTGCAGCAGCTGCCGCCGGAAAACCGGCTCATTTTCGGTGGGCACTGCATAGTTTGCAGGAAAACGTTCACGGGGTTTGAAACCTGTTTGCGTCAGCATCAGCGGCTCGTAGAAGGTTTCCCGCACATATATATCCAGCGGCTTGCCTGTGATGGCTTCCACTACCTTACCGAGGAAAATAAAATCATTGTCGCTGTAAATGTATTTACCGGCGGGGCCCAGCGGACTGTTCAGGATAATCTTATACAAGGTATCGGTATAACCCTTGCGCAAAAAGAGGTTTTGCGCTACACGGGTCGGGAAAGCCGAGTCCTGCTTATTGTTATAGATGGTGCTGAAAGGGACGCCGTCTGCATCGATCGTGTTTTTGTAAAAAGGTATAAAGGCAACCAGGCCTGCTTCGTGCAGCAGTATATTCCTGATCACGAGCGGCGCTTTGTCAGAGCCTTTTGTCCAGGGTAAATAATCACCCAGTGTTTTGTCGAGCGATAATTTTCCTTCGTCGTACAGCTTCATCACACTCAGGGTGGTGGCCATGATCTTGGTTACCGAAGCCATATCGTACAGGGTTTCGAGGCGCACCGGCGTGGAGTCGGTATAGGCATAGTTGCCGAAGGCTTTTTCATAAGCGATCTTGCCGTCGCGGGCCACCAGCACCACACAGCCGGGAATGGCTTTTTGCTTGATGGCGTCCAGGCAAATGGAATCGATGCCGGCAAGTACGGAGGCCTTCATGCCCACACTGGCCGGCTCCACTTCCTGGAGAAGACGCAGGGATACCAGTCCGGCGCCGAATGCATACCGCTCGCATACGGTTACCGGCAGCCTGCCGCGGGCGTTAAACTTTCCGTTGATGTAGTCGGCTACTGTTTCCTGCGTGATGGGGTCGTCTTCATAAGCAGCGATCAGTGTTTTATTATTGCAGCTGTTACGGATCGCATAAGGGTTACCGAAATAAACGGTCACCAGGTGCTGCTCCTCTTCCAGCTTCGAAGCCAGGTAAAGGGCGCTGTTGCTGATACCGAAATTACGGGCCGGTTTTCTTTCGTAATTGTGCATGCCCAGAATCACCAGGTCATAACGGTTACGCATCAGCGCCAGCAGCGCATCGGCTTTGGCGCTGTCTACCGTATAATCGAAATAGTACACATGGGCGTTGTAATCGCTGCGCAATCTTTCGGCAAAGCGGTTATCCTTATTGCTGCCGATGGCAACATAGGCTACGCGCCTGTTCGAAGCGCCCGATGGCGGATAGGGCAATAGTTTTTCGTCGTTGCGCAGCAGGGTAACGGCTTCTTCCGCCACGCGGCGGCGCATGGCCGGCAGGTCTTTGTTCAGGTCGTCGGTAAGGTTGCGCAGGTCGATAGGGGTACGGGTAGCCAGGCCGTACTGGTATTTTGCATAGAGCAGCTTTTTCACTTTCACGTTGATATCATCCCAACGCAGCTGCTTTTTGCGGATGGCTTTTTTGATGGCTTTGATACTGCCGGGAATATCGCCCGGCAGGCAAAGCAGGTCATTTCCGGCAATGAGCGACTGCGCCGAAATTTCACCGCCGGGATAGTATTTGGCTACGCCTTGCATTTCGAGGGCATCGGTAAAGCTGAGTCCTTTGAAATGCAGGTCTTCACGCAGCAGCCCGTTCACCGCCTTGGGTGAAATGGAGGTGGCGCGGTTGGGTGTATTGTCAATAGCGGGAATCGACAAATGCGCGATCATAACACTGCCTACCCCGGCCTTGAAGATTTCCCGGAAAGGATACAGTTCCAGCGAATCGAGCTGCGCGCGTGTTTTTCTGATAACCGGCAGGTCGTAGTGGCTGTCTACCGCCACATCGCCGTGCCCCGGGAAGTGTTTGGCGGTAGCCATAACGCCGTTTTCCTGCAGGCCCCGCATGTACTGGATGCCGAGCTGCGCAACCTTGTTACGGTCTTCGCCGAAAGAGCGGTCGTTGATAACGGGGTTATCGGGGTTGTTGTTGACATCCACTACAGGCGCATAGTTCACCTGTATGCCTATGCGGCGGCACTGGTCGGCCACGATCTTTCCATAATCGTACACGAGGTTGGGATCGCTGGTGGCGCCCAGCATCATTTGCCTGGGCAGTGCCTGGACGCTGTCGAACCGCATGCCCAGGCCCCACTCGCCGTCTACGGTCACCAGCAGGGGTGTTTTGGCGATCGACTGGAACTGGTTGATCCGTTGGGCCTGTTGCAGGGGTCCGCCCTGGAAGAGGCAGAGGCCGCCGATATTGTATTTCCGGATGGCCTCCTGTACTTCGGCATCATAAAAATAGGGCTGTCCGTTCTTTAGGGTAGACACCCGCACGATCATCAGTTGTGCGATCTTTTCCTGTTCCGACAGGGTTTTGAAAACACTGTCCACCCAGGCGGTTGCCTGGGGATCCTGGGCCTTTGCGACAGAGAGAAGGGAGAAAAACAGAAAAACGGAGCAGAATTTCTTCATACATGGCGAATTGAAAGCGGGAAGGTAAAGGCTTAGGCCGAAAAAACAATCTGAACCGGCTTTACTTCGGTAGCCTTCCATACAGTCGCGGGTTATTTCCGCTCTTCGGGTTATTTTGCGTTGCGACCTCACCTGGGAGGCATAAAAGAGATCAAAATTTTGGCAGGTACATTTCGTTTGTTTGGCATTTTGACGAACGATTTGAACACCTTCCGCGCAGAGCAGCCAAGAGGCGCTTTTTCACCTGAAATTGTACTGTCTGAAACATTTATTGAGTAGCAATGTCAAAGAAAATAAAAAATACCACTCAGGAATTTGAGCAGATTCTTACGCTCATTACAGAAGCACGAAACCGTGTTTACAGTAAAGCCAACAGCGAATTGGTGTTGCTCTATTTCAATGTGGGTAACGTAGTTTCGGAGAAAGTGAATGCCGGGAAATGGGGTGAAAAAACTGTGCAGGAACTGGCTGACTTTATTCAATCAAAAGTGCCGAATCTTTCAGGTTTTAACCGCAGAGGTTTGTACAGAATGAAGCAGTTTTATGAGTTTATTCGGATAATCAATTTGTGTCAACGGTGATGGCACAAATACAAGACATTGATAATGAAGTGGTTGAAAAAATGTCGGCAGTGCCGACACAATTAAAAAGACTGTAAAAACCAAAAGTGTCGGCGCTGCCGACACTTTTAACGCAACAAAAGGCTTTTCAGCAAAGATTCCTCAGCAATATTTTGGCAAAAATCAGTTGGTCAAACCATCTGGAAATTCTCTCGCCACAAAAGTGCAGAAGAAAAAGTCTTCTATTTAATGGGTTGCATTACTGAGAAATGGAGTATGCGGGAGTTGCGTAGACAAATTCAAACTGCCACTTTTGAGCGAACAATGCTTGCAAACCAAATTGTGTCCACGGTTTGGACACAATTACCCGAAAACTTTTTCAAAGACCCCTATATTTTTGAGTTTTTGGACCTCCCTGACGGGCACAGCGAAAAAGATCTGGAAAAGGCCATTACACTCAATCTGCAAAAATTTATTCTGGAAATCGGAAAAGGATTTACTTATATGGGCGAACAATTTCGCATACAGGTCGGAAACAGAGATTTTCGTACCGATTTACTTTTTTATCATCGCGATTTGCAATGCCTTGTGTTGTTTGAATTGAAAATTCTGGAATTTGAACCCGAGTTTCTCGGCAAGCTTAATTTCTATCTGGAAGCCTTAGACCGTGATGTAAAACGATCTCACGAGAATCCGACCATTGGCATTTTGCTTTGCAAAGGAAAAGATACCGAGGTAGTGGAATATGCAATGTCAAGAAACATTAGCCCCACAATTATTACGGACTACGAAACCAAGCTCATACCTAAAAATATACTGGCAAACAAACTGCACCAACTGGTGGAACAACTTTCTAAAGAAATATTGAATAATAGACAAATGGCTGGCGGCACTTGTCGTACCTGCGCCTGCAGATTTCGCCCTCACCTGCCCTCGAACAAACGCGAAAGATAATCCTGCGTGAACTCGATAAAAGTAGGCTTGCCCGTTACCGTCAGGTTCGGGGTCTGGCATTCCAGCAAATCTTCTACCAGCTGCTGCATCTCCGTTTGTGTAAGTGCCGTACCTGACCTGATAGCATGCTGCTGCGAGAGCGTGCGCAACAGTTTTTCGCGCTGTGAAAATTTGATATCGCTGCTGAAATGTTTCACCTGGTCAAGCAATTGCTCGATCGCAGTTTTTTCATTGCCCTGCACCAGGTCGGCCGGCGTTCCCTGTAACACGAAGCTGTTACTGCCGAAGGGCTCAATGGCATAACCGAGCTGGCTCATATCGCCCCTGATCTCTTCCAGCAACACAGCATCCGGCGCACTCAACTGTATGGTTACCGGGAACAGGCTTTGCTGCGTAGCTACCGGCCGGCCGGCAAAAGCGGAAGCATATCTTTCGTACAATACCCGTTCGTGCGCCAGCTGCTGCTGCACCAGTAAAAAACCGGCGGTTAAGGGCGCTATGATATACCGCCCT
>JASGFZ010000139.1:0-8011 GCA_047605345.1 Flavihumibacter sp.
CGGTATCGTCAAACTGGAAAACCTCGATGGGCGCGCGGGGATCACGGCCCGGCTTCTCCAGCTCTTGCAGGATATCCTGTATGGTAAACGTGCCAATGGATTCCGAGATATAATCCTGCGGCTTCACTTTTTTGCGAAGTTCCTGCTTTTGGATAAGCTCCTGTACCGAGCAGCCCAGGTTGGCCGCCATCTCCTGCACGATATGATAAGATTCAGGGTGAACCGCACTGTTATCAAGCGGGTCGGCAGCATCGCGGATACGCAGAAAGCCCGCGCACTGCTCAAATGATTTCGGCCCCATCATCGGCACTTTTTTCAATGCCGCACGTGAGGTAAAAGGGCCATGCTGCTGCCGGTATTCCACTATATTTTTCGCCAGCGTGGCACTCAGTCCCGATACATAATGCAACAAATGCTTACTGGCCGTATTCACATCCACCCCCACATGGTTCACACAGCTCTCCACCACCTTATCGAGACTCTCTTTCAAACGCGACTGGTTCACATCGTGCTGGTACTGGCCCACGCCGATCGATTTGGCGTCGATCTTCACCAGCTCACTCAACGGGTCCAGCAGGCGACGGCCAATGCTTACAGCCCCCCGTACGGTGATGTCCTGGTCGGGGAATTCTTCGCGCGCCACTTCCGACGCCGAATAAATAGAAGCGCCGCTTTCATTGACCTGGAACACCATTACGGGGCGGCCAAAATCGATACTGCGCACCAGCGATTCGGTTTCCCGTCCTGCAGTGCCGTTTCCTATACCGATCGCCTCGATCTGGTATTTATTCACCAGCTCTTTCAGGTTGGCAGTGGCTTTGGCCGTTTCCTGCTGCGGGGGATGCGGGTAAATGGCAGTGTTGTACACCAGGTTGCCCTGGGCATCGAGGCAAACCAGTTTACAGCCGGTGCGGAAGCCGGGGTCAAGGGCCAGCACCCGTTTTGATCCCAGCGGCGAAGCCAGCAATAATTGCCGCAGGTTCTCGGCGAAAATACGGATGGCCTCTTCATCGGCCTGCTGCTTGCTCAGCATCCGGAATTCGGTTTCGATAGCCGGCTTCAACAGGCGGTCGAACCCGTCGGCAACAGCGGTTTTCACTTCCGTAGCAGCCGCGTTATCAACTTTTATAAACAGCTTTTCCAGGGCGTTGATGGAGCTGTCTTTATCGATATTGATATCCATTAAGAGAAAGCCCTCTTTTTCGCCGCGCCTGATTGCCAGCAGCCGATGCGAGGGGCAGGCCGACAAAGGCTCACTGAACGCAAAATAGTCGCGGTATTTCTGTGCCTCGGCCTCTTCTTTTTTGGTAGTCAGCACGCGGGCGGCCACTACGCCGCCTTCCTGGAATTGTTTCCTGACCAAAGCGCGCGCCTGTTCATTTTCCGCCACCCATTCGGCAATGATATCCCGGGCACCCTGCAGCGCTTCATCGGTATTGGCTACCTGCTCGCCGACAAAAGCCGCCGCTTCGCCGGCAGGGTCGCCGGCCGGCTGCGAAAACAACCATTGCGCCAGCGGCTCCAGGCCTTTCTCGATCGCCTGGCTTGCGCGGGTTTTGCGCTTGGGTTTATAAGGCAGGTAAATATCTTCCAGCTCGGTGGCATCCATACAGGCGTCGATGCGCTGTTTCAAGGCATCATTCATTTTACCCAATCCATCAATGGTTTTCCGGACGGTCTCTTTACGCTTTTCCAGGTCTTCGAAATACCGGATCTGTTCAACAATATCGTTGATGGCCACCTCGTCGAGGTTACCGGTCGCTTCCTTCCGGTAGCGTGCCATAAAAGGAATGGTGGCGCCTTCGGCCTGGAGGCCATACACATTGTTGACTTGTTTCAGGCTCACGGCGCATTTGCCGGCGATAACGGGCAGGTATTGTGGTTCCATAGTTATGAAAAAATTGCGGACCGCAAATGTAGGCGTCGCTCATCAGGCGGCAAAAACTTCGTGCAGTATCTTATTCACCTCACCGGCATGGTTCATCACCAGCAGGTGGCCTGCGTTTTTGATCAGATGGGTGGGTTTCACATAACGCGCCGGCAGCAGGAAATCGCTGTCGCCATGAATATGAACAACCGGCGCCGGCTGCCGGCTGCTCTTCCATCCGAGAATCGCTCCCAGGGCCCACCTGATAAAAGCCGGGTCGCTATCGTCGATGATCTGCCGCAACAACGCTTTGTCTTCTGCTGTTTCAGTGGTAAAAACCCGCTTGGCTACAGAAGCCTGTTTGAACAAACCCACCGGCAGTATATTTTGTAAATGCAGGGGCGCCACCGCTTTGAAATAAGGCGGCAATTGCTGTGGCGACGGAATGCTCGATATCAGCACCGTTTTTTGGGGATGTAGCTGCGCACTGATCTCTGCCGCCAGCATGCCGCCGAACGACAGGCCAACGAGCGCCCATAGCCGGGATGTATCTATCTCAGCCGCCAGCCGCAGCGCATAGTGGGGCAGGCTTTCATGCGGTTCGGGGTCAATCCAGTCGAGGCAGATCATGTTCAGCCCTTTATCCAGCGCAATATGCCTGAATACCCGTTTATCGGCGCCCAGCCCGGGGATAAAATACACATTCATAACCGCCCCTTTTTAAAACCCTATTTTTGTAGTTAACGATTTGGTATGGACATCAAAAACAACATACTCGAAACCATCGGCAATACGCCGCTGGTTCGCCTCCATAAAATTACGAAGGCATTACCGGCCACCGTATTGGCAAAGGTGGATTATTTCAATCCCGGCAATTCCATCAAAGACAGGATGGCGTTGAAAATGGTGGAAGTGGCCGAGCAGGAAGGAAAGCTGAAACCCGGCGGCACCATTATCGAATGTACCAGCGGCAATACCGGTATGGGCCTGGCGCTGGCGGCCGTGGTAAAGGGCTATAAATGCATCTTCACCACTACCGATAAGCAGAGTAAGGAAAAAATTGACATACTGAAAGCCGTGGGCGCAGAAGTGATCGTTTGCCCCACAAATGTGGAGCCCGACGATCCGCGGTCGTACTATTCGGTTGCGCGCCGGCTGGCACGTGAGATCCCCAATTCTTTTCACTGCAACCAATACGACAACCCGGCCAACCGGCTGGCGCATTATGAAACCACCGGTCCGGAGATCTGGCAGCAAACCGACGGACAAATCACGCACCTCGTGTGCACTGCCGGCACGGGGGGTACGGTTACCGGAACGGCGCAGTACCTGAAAGAAAAAAATCCCGCGATACAGGTATGGGCCGTAGATGTTTTCGGTTCGCTGCTCACAAAATATTTCCGCACCGGCCAGATCGATATGCAGGAAGTGCATCCTTATGTATCCGAAGGCTTCGGTGAAGATTTTGTGCCGCAGAATTATGACATGTCGGTGATCGATCATTTTGAGCAGGTAACCGATAAAGACGGCGCGGTGATGGCCCGCAAGCTGGCACGTGAAGAGGGCCTGTTCTGCGGCTACAGCGCCGGCAGTTGTATCCAGGGGTTACTACAGCTTGGCAGCCGCCTGAAAAAAGACGACCTGGTTGTATGCATTTTGCACGATCACGGCAGCCGCTATGTGGCGAAAGTGTACAACGACCAATGGATGATGGAACGCGGATTTCTCGACGTAAAAACCTTTAAAGATATTGTCGCTGCGCGCGGGCCGGTGAAAAAGCTGATCAGCCTGTCGCCGGCGCAAACCGTGGCCGAAGCGGTGGAGCTGATGCGGAAATACGATATCGAACAGATACCTGTTTTTGATAAGAACTTACTGGTGGGTTCCATCAGCGAAAGCGGACTTTTTCAAAAAATTTTTAAAGACGCTGATATCAAAAATGCCGAAGTGCAATCGGTGCTGGAACCTCCCTTTCCGGTTGTGGATTTTTTTACTCCGGTTGAGAAATTAAGCATGCTGATCAACCGCGAAAATGGCGCAGTAATAAGCCGCGACGAAGTGGGAAATTACCAGATCCTTACCAAATACGATGTGCTCCAGGCGCTGGGAAAATAAGGCCTGCCATTCAACAAAGCCCTTATCCATACTGCATTACAGCTGTTTTACAAGCAAGTTGTCCCGAAGGCGGTTATCGTATTTTTACGAATATTTTCACTCGGAAACATACGATTTTTCCGGTAAAATCCGAACTGTTAAAATCAGGCAAAAGCGCTATTTCATACCAATTTCAGACCACTTATATTTGTATTGAAGTTGACAGACCAAATAAGCAGGTAAAATTCGATAAATCCAATTCCTTAGAAGAAGTCTCTATTAAAATCCAGTATCAGTTAACTTCTGTCAAAAACCAATATCCTCAGAAAGCCCCGAAATCCTGATCCAAAAAACCAAAGACCCAATATCCTTAGAAAAGCCGTAGTAGCATTGAAACCAACAGCAAACCAGTCCAAGTCCAGTAACCATCGTCCAAATCGTCTTTATGTTGTTTGGTTTCAAAAGTCCAATGTCTCTTGATGACCGACCATGTCCTTAAAACCACTTAACGAATCCGGGCCCCTCCTGTTTTACGGTATTCTGTAAGGCAGGAGGCCGAAGTGGTCTTTCATCATTTCTCCGCCGATTTTCCGATATTGGGTCAATTTTACAGTATTGGAATTTTCACTGCCTCCCGAATCAGCCGTCAGCGGCAAGCCATCCCGCAAGAAGCCGATGTTTCCGGTTAACGACCGGTTGCGCTCCTTTCTGAAGCAGCATGGCCGCGAAGTAAGGTTACCGGTTGCCTACCGCGATCTTTTGCATTTCACCTATTCTTTTCCCGTCAAAAACAAAGACGGTGAGCCCACGCACTGGGAATCGGTTACCTACGACAGCCGCGAATGGGAATACCTGCGTGAGGGTTTGATCCAGATATATGCCATCCTTAAAACAGAAGGCGATCTGAGCTTCAGCAGCCACCTTGATGTGGCAAGGGTGGATTATTGCCCTTTCGGCAATTCGCGGCCCTTCCGCATCAGGATCGTTAACAAGTTCAACGACAACTACGACCATTACTATATCAAAGTGGCGGATGCATCAAGGGTGTACGGGCTTGAGCTGGAAGACATGCTGTCGCCCAACCGCATTACGTATTTTACGCATAACCATACACTGGTGGAAGAGCATATTCCGGGTATTCCCGGCGATATCTACATCGAGCAGCACCTCGACCGCGCCGAAACCAATAAGATCAGGCTGGCCAAGGAATTTGTCAAATTCAATGAACGGTGCTTTGTGCGGCTGCTGGGTGATATGCGCAGCTATAATTTCGTAGTGGATATTACACCCGACATTGAAGATTACCAGTACCGCATCAGGGCCATCGATTTTGACCAGCAGAGCTATGAAGGCAGGCGCAACCTCTATCTTCCGCAGTTTTTCAAGGAAAACAACCGCCTGGTCGAAAACGCCCTGCGTTACCTGAACGAAGAGTCGATCAGGCAGTACCAGAGCGAAGAACGCACCATGATGACCTTCCGCCTGGTATCGGCCCGCTACCGGATCAAAGACCTGCTCGACATCATGGTGAAAGACCAGGTATCGACCCTCGAAAAGGTCAGCCAGTTAAAGCGGGAGCTCAGTGATTTCCACCACGGCAACCCCAACCTGCTGAAAGCGCAGAATATGGGGCAACTGGTAAAAGAGCATCTCAAGGTCTGCCTGCGCAAGAACCTGCTGCTGGTACCCCGCTTCGGCCAAAGAAACCGCGATTAAATTTTTACCCTGCTTTCCACCCGTCGGGAATACCCGTCCGCTTTTCCCGTCGGGTATACCCGACGGGAAAAGCGGACGGGTATTCCCGACGGGTGGGGGCTGTTCCGGTCAATTGCCGGGGATGGCGTATATTAGCGACTCTTTAGCATTTCAACCTATAACGAACATGAAAAAATACAGCGCCGGCGTCCTTTTCGGAGATGAACTGGAAGCCTTGTACAATGATGCCAAGTCCAATAACTTCGCCCTGCCTGCAGTTAACACCATCGGCACCGATTCCATCAATGCCGTGCTGGAAACAGCCGCCAAGGTGAATTCGCCCGTCATCATCCAGTTTTCCAACGGCGGCGCCCAGTTCATGGCAGGTAAAGGAATGCCCAACGACAAGCTCCAGGCAAATATATCGGGCGCCATTTCGGGCGCCCTGCACGTGCACAATGTGGCCCAATACTATGGTGTGCCGGTGGTATTGCATACCGACCATGCCGCACACAAATGGCTGCCCTGGATCAGCGCGCTGATCGACGCCGGCGAACAATACAAAAAAGAGAAAGGCGCTCCGCTTTTCAGCTCACATATGCTGGACCTGTCGGAAGAGCCGATTGAAGAAAACATCAGCACTTCGGTGGAATATTTCAAGCGGATGGCTCCCCTCGGCATGAGCATTGAAATTGAGCTGGGTGTTACCGGCGGTGAGGAAGACGGTGTTGACAACAGTGGCGTGGAAAACGACAAACTTTATACCCAGCCGCAGCACGTAGCCTATGCTTATGAAGAGCTGCTCAAGGTGGGCAAACTCTTTACCGTAGCTGCCGCTTTCGGTAACGTACATGGTGTGTACAGTCCCGGGAACGTGGAGCTGCGCCCTGAAATTCTGCGCAACAGCCAGCAATATGTACAGGAGCATTTCAAAACCGGCGACAAGCCCGTTTACTTCGTATTTCACGGCGGCAGCGGCTCTCCGAAAAACCAGATCCACGAAACACTTGGTTACGGTGTTATCAAAATGAACATCGATACCGATATGCAATGGGCTTTCTGGGAAGGTGTGCTGGGTTACTACAAAAAGAACGAAGCCTACCTGCAGGGCCAGCTCGGCAACCCCGAAGGCAAAGACAAGCCCAATAAAAAATACTACGATCCCCGCGCCTGGTTGCGTAAAGGACAGGAGACTTTTGTACAGCGCCTGGAAGAAGCGTTCAATGATTTGAACTGCATCAACAGGAATGCGTAGGAAGGCAAAAGTCAAAAATCAAAACCCTTTCTTCTCAATGGCTCCCTCAGGCATCAGCACCGCACTAAACACGTTCCTGCCATTGAAGAGTTTCTGGGCAGTCAGTTTCAGGTCGGCTACGGTCAGCTTTTGAACCAGGGCTTCGTAGTGGAGCAGGTATTTGGGATCGGCGCCTTCGCTGCGGATCGACTGCAGCTGGTCAAGCCAGAAATTGTTTTCCTTAACGCTTACCTTGTATTGCTCCAGCCATTGTTTCTTAACCTTGTCGAGGTATTTCTGCGCGGGGCCTTTGCTGCTGATCAGCGCGATCTCGGCTTTGGCCGCCTTCAATAAAGTATCTGCTTTTTCGGGGCCGCAGGGCAGCTGCAGCACAAAGCTGTAGTTGGCATAGGGGTATTTCTCCAGCTCACCGTAAATGCCGCCGCCATAAATGCCCTGGATCTTCTCGCGCAGCTCTTCAATGATCCTGATGTTCAGCACTTCAGCCACGGCCTGCGCCTTCAGCGAAAGATCTTCACTGTAAGGAACTTCACCGGTATAAAAATTGAGGATCAGGCTTTTGGCTTCTTTGCCTTTGTTGACCTGAAACTGTTTTAAGCCCGGCACCGGCCGCACTTTATTGTCGATCCGCTCAAATGTTTTTCCCGATGAAGGCTGGCTGGCCAGGTAGGTTTCGATCAGGGGTATAATGCTGTCGGTTTTGAAGCTGCCCACAAATACATAATGCATGTTGCTGGCGTCACCGAGCCTTTCCTTGTAAATGGCCAGCGCCCGGTCGATATTGATCTGGTCAAAATAAGCCGGCTTCGGTACGGCGATCGGCGCCAGCGGGTTGTTGTTGTACAGCACCTGGTAAAGTGTATCCACAAAAGCAGCCTGCGGATTGGATGATATGCCCGCAACCTGCGTTTTGTTGCGTGTCACAAACGATTGGAACAGGGCAGTGTCTTTCCGCGGCGCCGTTACCTGCAGGTAAATGAGCTGGAACAAGGTTTCCAGGTCTTTGTTGCCTGCATTGCCTTTCAATCCGTCGGAGATATTGCCCATGGCGGCGCTCACCGAAGCTGTTTTTCCAGCCAGGGCCTTGCGCAGGTCTGTCG
>JASGFZ010000140.1:0-8000 GCA_047605345.1 Flavihumibacter sp.
CGCCTCCCCGTTGTACGGGCCGCCCCTCCTGCAGTACAATGATATCTTCGGCCCAGGCCAGGCTGTCGGCCGGATCATGCGATACCAGTAAGCAGCTGCAGCCCAGCTGCTGTTCCATGTCGTCCAGCACCTCCCACAACTGGTCGCGGTGCAAACCGTCGAGGTTGGAAAAGGGTTCATCCAGCAGCAGTAAACGCGGCCCCCGCAACAGCTGTCTTGCCAGCGCCACGCGCTGCCGTTCACCGCCCGAAAGCTGGTCTGTTTTCCGCTGCAGCAGATGGTCCACCCGACAGACAGACAGCACGTGTTGCGGCAGCGAACCTTCCAGGCGGTTGGCATAATCGAGCAAATCGTACACCCGGTAATTGTTATGCAGTTCGAAATGCTGCGACAGGTAAGCGATGTTGGGGTGGCCGGGAATCAGCTTTTCTTCAGCGCCCGGCACCCGTTTGTTTTCAAAATACACCGAACCGGCTGCAGGCTGCAGCAGCCCGCCGATCAGCTTCAGCAGGCTGGTTTTGCCCGAACCGGTTTCGCCGGCAATCGCCAGGCGGCGAAACCGCGGCGAATCAAATGACACATTATCCACCACCTTACGGTTGCCGTATTCAAAGCTGAGTGCATGCAGAGAGAGAAAATCCATGCGCCAAAATTAGTCATTGCGCCATGCCCGCGGCAGGTCTTATTTTTACCGGATGGATTATTTCAAAAACCTGCTGGCGCTGATCCGCCAGGAAAGGAAGGACGACAGGTTGAGCTGGCTGGAACAGGCCAAATACGGATCGGTTACAGAAAGAAGAACAAACGGCACTGCCTGGTATCCCGTAGCCATCAGGGGCATTGAACCCGGCCGCGGTGATTACCTGAGCATAGAGCTGGAAAGAACCACCCACCAGGACCTGGCACACCAGTTCCGCAGCGGCATGCCGGCTGCGCTGTTCTCGAATCACCAGCCCGATACCAACCGGCTCGACGGCTATATCAGCTGGCTGAACGGCAACCAGCTTCGGTTATCCCTCACCGTTGACGAACTGCCCGAATGGACCCGCGACGGAAAGCTGGGTGTTGACCTGCTGTTTGACGAGAACAGCTATGATGAAATGGAAAACGCACTGCAGGAGGCTGAACGGAGAGCCGATAAACGCGCAGAGGGCCGGCTGCTGCGCATACTCACGGGGCTGGAAGCACCGGCGAAACAATATCCTTCACCACCGGCCAACATACAAACCCTCAACACTTCGCAGGCTGCCGCGGTGCAGGCCATACTCGAAACCGAAGATATATGCATTGTGCACGGTCCGCCGGGCACGGGTAAAACCACCACCCTGGTGGAAGCCATCCGCCGCGCAGCGGCAAAGGGGCAGATACTGGTAACCGCGCCCGGCAATGCGGCGGTGGACCTGCTTACTGAAAGGCTGCAGGCGGCGGGACTGCAAACCGTTCGGGTGGGAAACCCCGCCAAAGTGGGCGAAAGACAATTATCGTTTACACTTGACCGTAAGATGATGGCGCATCCGCAAATGAAGCAGATCAGGCAATACCGCAAGCAGGCGGCTGAATACCGCAACCTGGCGCAGAAGTACAAACGCCAGTTCGGGCGGGCCGAACGCGAGCAGCGGAAGGCCCTGTTCAACGAAGCCGCCAAGCTGATGAAAGAAGTGCAGCGCACCGAGCAGTACATCGCAAACGATATTCTCGACAAGGCGCAGGTGATCACCGCCACCCTGGTAGGGTCAAACCATTACAGCATTGAACAGCGCCGCTATGAAATGGTGGTGATCGATGAGGCGGCGCAGGCGCTGGAGCCGGCCAGCTGGATACCCATCCTCAAAGGCAACAAGCTGGTGCTGGCAGGTGATCATTTCCAGCTGGCACCCACTGTTAAATCGGCCGAAGCGGCCAAAAACGGGCTGGCAATCACCCTGCAGGAGAAGCTGGCGGCCCTGTACCCCGGGCAGCTGCACCTGCTTCAAACGCAATACCGGATGCACACCAGCATCATGCAGTTTTCGTCCCGCCATTTTTACCAGGGGCGGCTGGAGGCGGCCGCCGGTATCGCCGGGAAACTGCTGCTGAAAAACGACCAGCCCCTGCTGTTCATCGATACGGCGGGCTGCGGTTTTGAAGAAAAAAAAGAAGGCAGCAGCTCCTATAACCCCGAAGAAGCCGACCTGCTGTTTACACACCTGGAACCCTACCTCGAACGCCTGGCCGCGGTGTACCCGGAAGCCGATCTCCCGTCAACCGCCATCATTTCGCCCTACCGGCAGCAGGTAGAGCTGCTACGGGAAAAGCTGACGGAGCGAAAGGACAATGCCCTGTTCAAAAATGTTACCGCCAATACGATCGACAGTTTCCAGGGGCAGGAAAGGGATATCGTTTATATCAGCCTGGTGCGCAGCAACCCGGAGGGAGAGATCGGTTTTTTGGCCGATACGCGGCGGATGAACGTGGCCATGACCCGCGCAAAACGGAAGCTGGTGGTGGTGGGAGACAGTGCCACCATTTCACAATGGACTTTTTATCAATCATTTATACATTATGCACAGGATATAAGTGGTTATGAAAGCGCCTGGACATTCCTGTATCCCGGGTAAACAATAAAAAAGCCTTAAGAGAGTTATTATGAAAGTTAAATAATCCCCTATGCAAACGTTCCGCACCCTTCTCCTGGCTGCCATCAAGCATGTATTGCTTGTATGGGGTCTCGTACAAATTCTGCTGACCTGGACCCTCGGTCATCCGAATGGATTTCAACTGGTTGCACATTACAGTCTGGGCTTCGGACTGGTTATGCTGCATTTTTTGCTGAAATCCGGCCGATCTGAAACTGCCAACACATGATAAAAGCCTCCGTAACGGAGGCTTTTTTTATGGGACAATCTGAAACTCCTTCAGCGTTCTGTAAAACAAATGAGGACCATATTCAACCTGGATTTCCCAATGCGGTCAACCGGGTTAGCTGCAGTCAATCCGACTAAAATGATGCCAGATACCGGCAGCGGTATTAATTGGCGTCTTTTTGCTTCTTATTCGTGTACCGGTATAAAACCGATGTGCAGGCCTGCACATCGGCTGGTCGGGCGATACCCTGCTGCCTCTTTTATACTGTTTTATTCCTTGCCTGATCAATGGCGGCCGGGTCTGCGGTCGTGCCGGTCATTCCTGCCGTAGCGGTCGTCGCGGCGACTGTCCCTGCGATCGTAGCGGTCATTCCGGCGATCGTGATAAACTACTGCGGGACGGGGGCGGGGCGCATCCCTGATCACCACCTGGCGACCCTGCCAGCCGCGGTATGAGCGATAGTGATCGCGAAAGTAGTTGCCGCGCAGGTAAGGATTGGGCTCGTTGACCACTACCTTGTACCCGCTGTAAAGATCAAAGTGGCGGTAAGCGCTGGGCAGGCTGGAGGCAAAGCACCAGCGGCCACGGTCAAAGTAAACGAATTGCCGGCGGGGCACATTGTAATACACGTCTATGTCAGGCATGTAATAATACTCCGCGTAGTCGTAGCCGGCAGGCCCCCACGTCGGCTGTGAGCCGATATTCACCTGAACCCCTACCCGAACCTGCGATTGGGCAGGCAGGAAGGCAACCAGCAGACCTAAAACTGTCAGTGTAGTAATTAGCTTTTTCATAATGGGCTATTTTACTTCTTGGACGCACCAACGGATGTCAGGATTAACCGGCTGTTGCTAAAGAAATGCAAATATGAAACGGCTCAAAGCACCAGCTTCTGAAACAGGTCTTCAACAGTCTTGTCAAGATTGCCGCTGAAGCCCGCATGCACTTTGGAAGTTTGTACAATCGTGCTGCGCGTGGCGGTAAGCCAGCGGAAACGGCTGGCATGATCCATGGCGCCGATGGGTCCGCTTTCTCGTGTACCGATACAAACCTTCTCGAATGAACGCAACTGTGTCTGGAGAGTTTCCACATCCAGGTCAGGATCCAGCGCAAGCAGCTTGCGCATATCCGTTTGTATGCGGGCTTTCAGAAAAGCAGGACGTTTGCAAAAAACGATCACGCCGATGTTCACGAATTCCTCGCGTTCCACCCGCGGCACGAACCGTATTACGGCATATTCAAACAAGCTGGCTGCGGGCATGTGCTGCTTCTTTTACAAAAATGGAAGAATGCGCCAGCCGGCCGGCGAGAAAATCAATATATACACGGCGAACCTCGGCTTCGGTTTGCCCTTCATATCCATCCTGCAGCCAGGCCGCAGGCACCAGGCTTACTATTTCGGTTATCCGTTCACGTGAGAATGCCTGTTTCATGTAGTTATCGGCCGCTTCAAGCTCTGTCGCCAGCGGCAGCAGCACGTGATCTTTAATAGGGTTAAACGGACGCTGCGTATAGTCGTTCCAGTTAGTCCAGTTATGGTGAAAGTACAGGGCGGCGCCATGGTCGATCAGCCAGAGTTCCCGGTTCCAGTAAAGGAGGTTCGTGTTCTTAAACGTACGGTCCACGTTCATTATCCACGCATCAAACCAGACCAGCCGGCTGGCGGTTTGCGCGTCTGTTTTATTGCTTACCGGATCATAGGTAATTGATCCGCTCAGGTAGTGAAGGCCGAGGTTGAGGCCTGTACTGGCTTTCAGGAGATCCTGTATTTCTTCATCGGGTTCGGTGCGGCCGAACGCTTCATCGAGCTGCGCCAGCACGATTTCAGGTATCTTAAAGCCCGCCAGCCGCGCCAGCTCGCCGCAAATCAGTTCGGCCACCAGGGCTTTGGGTCCCTGCCCGGCGCCCCTGAACTTGAGCACATATAAAAAACCATCGTCGGCTTCTGCAATGGCGGGCAGTGATCCGCCCTCGCGCAGGGGCGTCACATACCGGTTTACCCGCACCCTGCGGGGTGCTTCTGTATTAAATTCGGCCATTGCCGGCAATCTGCACAAAAGGCGATAAAGCTGAAGCACAACTCTTTAGATAAGGCGAAGAAGCGTCCTCGTAATTTCCCGCGTAAAAGCCCCTAGGAGCCGTGGGAAGGGGAAATTAGTTTTGTTCCACATTCCCTAGCAAGCGCCGGAACATTGAAAAACCCGATTATCCGTCCCCCGGCACTCGTTATCCGCTCCCACTATCCTTTGCAAAATATTTGTTGATCGAATCCAACACCTGGGTCGGCATTGTACCATTTAAAACCTGTTTACAATGTTCGGGTCTAAATTACTTCGCATCGCTGTGTGCTGCTGTGTTTTTATCAGTCTGTCTGTTTCGGCGGGAACCGTTCATACGGTAATGCCGCCGGCGCCTGCAGCAGCAGAAACAACTGTTATCCGCCAGCAACCGGCGGCGGCCTTTATTACAAGCTACCTGCAAAGCAATGCAGAAACCCTGTCGGCCATCAGGAAGAAAAACAAGGCCGCCTTCCGTGCCATGGACAAAGTGCTGCGTCGTTACAAGCTGCCCACTGAATTGAAATACCTCGCTGTGGTGGAATCGGAAATGAATGCAAACGCCTTATCGAAAGTGGGCGCTGCGGGCACCTGGCAGCTTATGCCCGAAACCGCGCGCGAGCTTGGTTTAACGGTAAGCGACAGCATCGACCAGCGGCTGAATGTTCACCTGAGCACCAAGGCGGCGGCCCTCTACCTGCGCGATCTCTATAATCAGTTTGACAACTGGCTGCTGGCGCTGGCGGCATACAACTGCGGACCCGGCCCCGTGTACAAAGCCATTCGCAAATCGGGCAGCCGCGATTTCTGGGCGCTGCAACAATACCTGCCGGCAGAAAGCAGGGGCCATGTAAAAAAATACATAGCCACCCACCAATATTTCGAAGGCAAAGAATCGGGGTTTCTTATCGCCGATTAACTACCCTGCGCGGTGCCGGCGGTCTTATCGACAGTGCCATTCACAATATATTTGATCTGCACCGATTTGTCGCCGCTGGCGCCGGGCTTACCAAGCAGTAAAACGGTATAAACCTTATTGGCTTCAAGCGTTATGGGCCGGGATACATCCACCCCGCCGGCGCCTTTTACCGATACCATAGCTGTTCCGGCACTCAGCTTGCGGAATGCCGATACGGCTGCAAAAGCAGGCCTTTCAGCAACCGGGTTCATATCGCCGGTTCCCAGCTTCACTTCGGGCTGAAGGGTACTGTCTGCAATGGCATTGATATAGCGCACGAAAGCGTATCCCTCTTCATAGCCAAGACTGTCTAGGTGGTCGTTCACTATCACCGTTTTAAAATTACTGTCGGAGCTCACTACGAAAAGAGAATAATACTGGCTGTCGACCACATTGAACCCGGTTTGCCTGGTCAGCATAACGCCCGAATAATAATCGAAGGCCCATGCCGTGCGGTTGCCAACATATACCGGCAGGTAACCACCGGTAAAATTTGTATAGAACACCGGGGTTCTCACCAGGTTATTGCCGTCGAGCTTAATGCCGATGCCGCCGGCATCGGGTGAAAGATTGAACGCCATCAAACCACCCGCCGGAACGTTTACCTGCGAATCATTGTTTTTCAAACAAGCGCTGAACAATACCGCCATACTCAACAACAACGCTGATCCTTTTAACATCTTTTTCATATTCCTTAATTTAAATTTCTGATACTGTTTTTCCAGACAGAGCGCGTGTTGTTGACCGTTCATTTCCTGCCGGCGTTGCGTGGCAAATTCATTTAGGACGCTGTTAACAGCCGGCCCTAAATAAAAAACGGGGATGTGTATTTACTGCTACACATCCCCGCTGTATTTTGTTAAACCAGTGTTTATATTTTCACCCAGGCCTGTTTTTTATTGCTCTCTACAATTCTTTCGCAAATCAGCAATTCCCTGAGCCCATCGGCAAAAGTGGGAAAGGTCGGATGCGCGGGTTGTTTGCCTGCCGCCACCGCGGCATATACTTCTTTGAACAATTGCTTCGAGGTATCGGGGAAACCTTCATTGTGACCACCGGGAAAACTGACCAGGCCGGCCGCTTCGCCGTACACCAACGAAGGATCTTTCATCAATACCTGGTTGGCCGCCTCGCGTTTGCCGAGCCAGATTTCATTGGGCCGTTCCGAATTCCATTCAAGGTTGGCTTTGGATCCCGCTATCTCCACATTCAGGCGGTTCTTACGACCGGCCGATACCTGGCTAACCGTTACCACACCCTTATTGCCATTATCGAAACGCAGCAGCACGTTTGCATGGTCTTCGGTATTGATGGGAATTTCGTCATAATCGGCGGCCGACAAGGTGGTGTTCGAATAAGTCTCCACTCTTTTTTTCGGTTTCAGCCGGGTTTTGTGAACGGTTGAAAAATCGGCCATTACTTCGGTGATCCGCAGCCCGGTTACATACTCGATAATATCCAGCAGGTGAGAACCGATATCGGCAATGGCCCTTGAATCTCCGCTCTTGTCGGGTTCCAGGCGCCAGTTGTAATCGTTTTGCAGGTAAAGCCAGTCCTGCAGGTAAGAACCCATTACAGAATAGATGGCGCCGAGATCGCCTTTTTCGCGCATGGTTTTCATTTGCCTTACCAGCGGATAATAGCGAAGATTGAAATGCACGGCATTGACCAGCCCTTTTTCTCGGGCGATTTTCACCAGCTCTTCGGCTTCTTCGATTTTGGTAGCCAGCGGTTTTTCACAAACCACGTGTTTACCGGCCAGCAGCGCGGCCTTCGACTGCGGGTAATGCAGGAAGTTCGGCGTGCAGATATGAATACAGCTGATATCTTCCTGTTTCAGCAGCTCTTCAAAGATGTACGCTCTTTCAATGCCCAGCAGGTCGGCTTTTTCACGGGCCAGCTCGGCCGTGGCTTCACAGAGGGCAGCTACGTTGATATTGGGCAGGCGGCGCAGGGCCTCGATATGGGCGGGCCCGATAAACCCCGTACCCACTACAGCAACATTGATGGTTTTCATGCCAGAAAATTTGCCGGTGAATATAGGGCAAATCATCAAGGTTTTTGCAAATCAGGATCAGCTGCCTCCGTAACGTTCAAATTCTATCATGCTGATGATCTTCCTGTCGATATTGCCGGCGCGG
>JASGFZ010000141.1:0-7970 GCA_047605345.1 Flavihumibacter sp.
GTACAATGCCGGCAAACGCGGACTAAGCTGCATTTATTTTCTGCGGCATTTCATTTATTATTCGCTGCTACCCAATCAACAGGTTTTCCTGCAAGCGCTATTTTGAACGCTTGATCTGGAAAGGCGCAAAGAACAAACCGGCTACCGTAATCAATATCCCCAATAACGAATTGATCACCGGCACTTTCCCTGCATTGTATGAAGTAATATCCTGGTATAAGGTCATAACCAGAAAAAACAGCGTAAACAGAACAAAGATCGCCGGCAACAAAGGATAACCCGGCACTTTATACGGCCGCGGGTGGTCAGGATACTTTTTCCGCAACACGAATACACCCAGCGCACTCATGCCATAAAAAAACCAGCTTACAAAAATCAGCATGTCGGTAAGCATATCGAACGACCCGGATACCACCAATACCGACGACCAGGCGGCATTCAGCCAAAGCGCATTGCCGGGCGTATGAAAGCTGGCGTGGGTTTTACCTGCCCAGGCAAATGCCCGGTTGTCCTGCCCCATTGCATACGTTACCCTGGCGGCCGTCAACGAATTGGAATTGGCTGCGCCAAAAGTGCACAACATCACCAGCCCGGCAATGATGGCCCCGCCCGCTGCTCCCCACACCGCACTGGCCGCATCGGCCGCTACCACTTTCGACGACGCCATCGCCCCGGGCGATAAGGCGTAGATATAAGCTACATTCGACAGTACATACAATACGAAACAGACCAGCAGGCCGGTAATCAAACTTGCCGGCAGATTACGCTGGGGGTCTTTGATTTCACCGGCAATAAACGTCACATTGTTCCAGCCGTCGTACCCCCAGAAAGCGCCCGACATAGCCGCTACCAGCGCACCGATCAGGCCCAGGTCGCTGCGACGGGGAATCGCTTCAGCATAATGCGACCATTCGCCCCGCCCACTGAAAAGGATGCCTGCAATCAATAAAAAGATGGCCGCATTTTTTGCGTCGGTCAGCAACCGCTGCAGCAAACCGCCGGTATGTACACTGCGGTAATTCACCACGGTCAGAAAAAGAATAATCAGCACAGTAAGCGCTTTCACCCCGATATTAGCCAGTGGAAAAATATCGCCCACCAGGGGGATATGCAGTTTTACCGACAGTTCTGCGGCCTGATCCAAACGGGGCAGTACCCAGAAATAGCCAGCATACTGCGAAAAAATATAGGCAATGGAAGCGGCCGATGCCGAATTAAAAACAGCGAAGGCGGCCCATCCATACAAAAAGGCAAAACGGTCACCATACATTTTCTGAAAGAACACATACTGTCCGCCGGTCTCGGGATACATGGCAGCTACCTCCGAATTACTGAGCGCACCGACCAGGGTCACCAACCCCGCTACCGCCCATACGCCCAATAACAGCCACGGCGAACCGAGCTGCTGCATCATCACCGAAGGCTTCATAAAAATGCCTGATCCGATAATATTGCCTATAACTACAGCGATGGCTGTTCGTCGGCTAAAAGTGCGCTGCAGTCCGCTCATGAAGGGCTTTTGCTAAAGATAGCCCTAAAACAATTTCATCTGTTGCGAAGGCGCGGCAAAAAGACTGGTGTCATGCTCCCAACGGAGCCCGTTCAACCCATACAACGCACTCAGCTTTTTAAATTGTTGCCTGATTATCGCTGCCATGGGGCCTTCACCCCGCATCCGCTCACCGAAACGGCTGTCGTTTACTTTACCGCCATGCCCCTGTTCTATACTATGCCAAACCTTATCGGCACGGTCGGGAAAACATTTATACAACCAGTCGTGGAACAATAATTTGACAGCACCGTTCAGTCGAACAAATGTATAGGCCGAAAAGGTGGCGCCGGCGCCGGCTGCCGCTTCCAGTATGGCAGGCAATTCATGATCCGTGAGTCCCGGTATCACGGGGCCGATCATTACCCCGGCGTTAACTCCCGCCTCCCGCAGTTCCCGGATGGTGCGTAACCGTTGCTGGGCAGTAGTGGTACGCGGTTCCATTACCCGGCGTGTTGACTCAGTCAGGCTGGTAATGGTCACTATCACCGATGCCAGCTTTTTTCTCCCATGGAAGCCAGGATCTCCCGGTCGCGAAGCACCAGGGCGTTCTTGGTAATAATGCCTACCGGTTGCCGGAACGACTGACATACTTCGAGCAGTCTGCGGATGAGGGCGTATTTCCTTTCAGCCGGCTGGTAACAATCTGTATTTCCGCTGATGGAAATGGGTTTGCACTCCCAGGCCCTGCGTAACAGGAAACGCCTTAATAATTCAGGGGCGTTTTTCTTGACAACGATACGGCTCTCAAAATCCAGGCCGGCACTATACCCCCAGTACTCGTGCGAATTGCGTGCATAGCAATAAATACAACCATGTTCACACCCCTGGTAAGGGTTCATGCTGTAAAACATATTCACGTCGGGGCTTTCGACCTTATTCACCAGGCTTTTTGCCTCCTGCTCCAGGTATTGTGTTTTCCGCTCTCCTTCCGGCATCTCCCATTCCTGCTGGTGCTGTTCGAAACGGTTGGCGGTGTTGAACTGGGCGCCGCGGCCATTGATTTTGTTCATCGCTACACGCCTCACGCAAACAGGCTGGCCTGCTGTACACCCATGGGCAGGTTGCGCCACTCCATTCGCTGCTGGATCTGCCAATGCGATTCACCTGCGCTGCGTTTCAACAGGAGACATGCATCTGCCTTAAACTGTGCTGTAAATTGCCGGTGCCCATACTGTTGCCAGGCTTTGTCATAAATACCCGGCGGCAGTCGCGAAGCCAGTATAAACACCGGATCGTTGAAGAAAAAGGGTTGCTGTTCTTTATCGGGCCGCAGTATCTGTTGCATGCCTTTCAGATCGCGTAACAGCGGCTGCCAATGCTGCCGGCTGATCATCGGAATAAAAACAGAATGTGTGGGCAAACTGCTATAATCTTTATAGTGCAGCTGCAGTGGCTTCCAGCCCGATACCAGCTTCAACAGGCTGTTGCGCATTCGCTCTTCCAGCAACTGCCGCTGTTTGAATTTCACCAGCGGCAGCATCACCACTGTATTGCCGCCTGCTAATTGGTATTGTTCATGAAACTGCTGCCTTGCCCGCCGCAGCTTCTCCCTCAACACTTCGGGTAAAGCAATCACCAGCTGGTACTCATGAAGCTGGTATCCCGGCATGGCCGACAATGCACCCATACCTCCTTTCGCTAACGTTTCAATGGTACTTGCCATATGCTGTTGTTTTTAATCAGGTATTTGTAATGGACGGGGCGCCAAAGAAAGCCTGCTCACGACCTGTCCGCCGCTCTTTTCCAGCACCAGCTCTTCTACCTTCACCACGGCATGCAGTGCGCGGGAAGAGAAATCAAGTAAAAAAGGCAGCGCTTCTTCCTCATCCAGCCGGCTTACCAGCGGCAGCCGCCACATGGAAGAAAGCCGCACTGCTTCCATTCCATTCGATTTCAACCAGCCGTCGAGCAGGTGAAAAGAGGCCGCCAGCGATTGCAATGTGCTTCCGTCTGCCAACCGCAGGTACAATGGAACCAGGGGATGACTGCCATAATTATTGAAAACCAGCTTGAAAACAGCCCACTGCCCGCAGATGCGCCGCATCCAGCGCAGCAGGGTATCTTCCATGTCGGCCCGCGCCCGGAAACGCAACAATTCCAGCACAGGCCTTTCCTCCCATTTCGCCTGCGATCCATACCGGCTGGTTGCATAAGCCGATTCTGCAGCCAGCGCAGTGGCCAATCCGCCGTCAGGCAAGATCACAAGACGGTAAACCGCCGCCGCGCGTTCATCATGTACAACCTTACCCTGGAACATTTCTGCCTGCATAAACAGCATTTTAACCGCCAATGGATTTAGTATAAAAATACTAATTTATTTAGCATTTCCAAAATATTTTCCCTTTTGGGGCGGCAGAAACCCTATTTTCATGCTTCGCTTTCAACCTACACCCATGCGTGCTGTTCTCTTGTCCATACTGAATGTTATCCGCAAAATATGCCAGTTCTTTTTGAGAAAACCGGTCGCCTGGCTGGCAGATCGTTTCGGTTCGGCGCCAAAGCAGGAAAACGTTAACAAAGCGCTTACCGAACTGTATCATTCCATCGCGCAGGATCCGGGGAAAAAAGGACCATTGTATGCATTCCGGCCCGATGAACACCCGGTGATCATCTTCACCGACCTGCACAAGGGTACCCGCGACGGCGCCGACGATTTTGCGGTTTGCGAAGAAAATTACCTGGCCGCACTTAGTTATTACGACGAACGCAACTATTATTATATAAACATGGGCGACAGCGAAGAGCTGTGGGAAAACACCTTACTCAATGTGGTCAAATACAATAAAAGAACTTTTGCGGCAGAAAGAAGTTTTGTTGAACGCCGCGCCTTTACAAAGCTCTTCGGCAACCACGATCTTTATTGGGGTAATGACCCACTGGCGCCCACAGTGCTGAAAACAATATATGACAATCCTCTGAAAGCCAATACGGGCGCTATTTTGCGGGCACAGCTCCCCGACAGCGAAATTGATTTTTTCTGCACACATGGCCACCAGGGCGATGCGCAAAGTGATGGCAATGCATTCAGCAAATGGTTCGTGAGTTATATCTGGGGGCCGGCCCAGGCTTTTCTGGAAATCAGCACCAACTCTCCTTCGTGCAACAACAACCGCAAAACACTGCACAATGAGTTTATGTATGAATGGAGTGCAAAGCAGGATAGCCTGGTGCTGATTACCGGCCACACCCACCAGCCGGTATTCAATTCCCTCACGCACCTCGAAAGATTATACCTTGACCTTGAGGAAGCGCGGGCCAATAACGACAAAGAGGCTGAAGAAAAGATACTGGCCGAAATCCCCCGCCGCCGTCGCGAATACGACCATGTAAACCTGAGCTTCCGCAATATGAAGCCCAGCTATTTCAATGCGGGCTGCTGCTGTTTTGAGGATGGCAATATAACGGGCATAGAAATTTCGGAAGGCTTTATCCGCCTCGTGATATGGACCAGGAAAGGCGGCGGACCACCCCGGCGCGAAGTGGCAGAAGAAATCCACCTGGTTGAGCTCAGTCGCCGGCTGAATAACCGTTAAATGCTCAGAACGACATAACACTGTTCCAGGGCGCTACTGTAATGCCTTCATCGGTCATATCGGTTTTGCCACCACCATGGTATAAAAGGAGCTCTGCAGCCGGCAGTTGTTTTTTCCAGTACAACAATCCGCGCATATCGTTTCTGTCGGGCTTTTTGGTTGACTTAACTTCAATAGCAAATACACGACCGTCTTTTTCGGTAACCAGGTCTACTTCATTTCCCGCACTGTCTCTGAAATAATACAAACCGTTTTTTATTCCCTGGTTGGCCCTGTTCTTTTTTATTTCACTTATGATCCAGTTTTCAAAAACGGCTCCGTATTTCTCGCTCTTTCGCAAAGCCGTAGCGCTGTTTACATGCAGCAGGTGGCATAATAAGCCGGTATCGATGAAGTACAACTTGGGACTTTTCAAAATGCGCTTGTTAAGGTTGTTATGCCAGGGTTGCAGCAGGTAAATGATGTAGCTGTTCTCCAATAAACCCAGCCAGGAAAGAATCGTTTTGGTATCTACACCCACCTGCCTGGCCATTTCATCACGGTTTACGATTTGCCCGGCATAGTTTGCACAAATATTCACAAAGCGGCTAAACAGCGCCAGGTCTGAAATATTCTTCAGCAAACGAACATCCCTTTGCACATAGGTTTGCAGGTAAGACGACAACCAGTTTTTGGGCGAAAGCGACTCGTCCCATATTTCGGGATAACCGCCGGTAAACATATAGGGCGCCGGCTCATCAAATGCAGCCATACCTGATTTCGCTATTTCTGCATATGAAAAAGGAAGCAGCTCAATATATCCTGCCCGGCCTGCCAGCGACTGGCTTATCTGTTCCTGTAAAAGGAAATTATTGGAGCCGGTGAGTATGTATTGCCCTCTTTGTTTTTTTTTATCGAGCATCCCCTGCAACTGCCTGAAAACAACCGGCACCCGTTGTACCTCATCAAGTATCGCCCCTTTGCTGTATTTTTTCATAAAGGAAGCAACATCGTCTTCAGCATGTTTCTGAACAGACGGGTTTTCGAAGCTCACATAAGGCTTTCCTTTGAACAGCATTCTGCTAAGGGTGGTTTTGCCGCTTTGGCGGGGGCCGGTTACACAAACCGACCTGAACTGGGTCAGCATGTATTTTGCCTCTGGAAAGATATCTCTTTGTACCATCAATTCCATTTTTGCAAAAATATGCAAAAATGGAGTGGATTCCAGATTTGCAAAAAATTGCAAATCTGGAATCCGGCCCTTTTACATGAAATATGAATTATTGTGCCAGCAATACACCGTACAGCACCTTGCGGGCCGCATCGTTCATACCGGGTGTGCTGTCTTGCAACCAGTGTCTTTTGAATGCGTTTATAGCGGCCATTGTATCACGCACATCGTAGCCGATCAGCTTCAGTGCAAGCGTATCATTATAAACGGGGGTAAGGCCGGCAGTGTCTGCATACCATTTACCATAACCGCTGTCGGCGAGCTGTTTCCAGTTAAAACGCCAGTTGGGGTCGTTCTTGCGGGTAGGCGCTATATCGCCATGGCCGATAAAATTAGCTGCCGGAATATTGTAACGGTGCTTGAGCGTATCGAGCAGTATAAGCAGGCTGTGCATCTGGAGCGGGGGAAACGCTTCGAATCCATTGTTATCAAGCTCAATACCGATGCTCGAAGAGTTGAGATCGGTATTGCTGCCCCAACGTGCAAGCCCTGCATGATGCGCACGCAGGTAGTCATTCAGCATTTGATGAACAGTGCCGTCTTTACAGATCACATAATGCGCACTTACCTGTGTACTGGGAAGGGTAAATGTGCGGAGGGTCTGTTCGCAGCTGTTTTGCGCCGTATGATGGATCACTACATAATTGGGTTTGCGAATCCCGAAATTGGTGGTACCCACCCAATAAGGCGCTGTTTCCAGCGTATTGGCGGGCGGATAAGTACGCAGGGCTTTGGCAATCGCTTTTACCTGTTTCTTATGCGCCTTATTGGTGGCCCGGTATGGATTCGGGCTACAGGCTGCCTGCGCTATTACAAACAGCGTTACAACAGTTATGAAAACGCGGAAGCGAAACATAATCAGGCTACTGGAGGTGTTCCACCGGCGGCGGCCTGTGCTGCGGTTGTTTCCCCGCCCGCCGGCTTGTCGGCTTCTTTTTGCACCCGGGCGCCGTTGTGCGGTGCACGATCGCCGTTTGATCTCTTACCCTGCTGGCGCTGCTCCTGTGGACGCCCGCCGCCATTTGAGGGTGCATCACGCCGCTGGCCACCCTGGCCCCTGCCCTGCTTATTTCCTTTTCCGCGATGCGCGTTGCCGGGATGGTGATGCCCATGGAAGCGGCCCCCTCCTTTCTGACGGGGAAGATAAGCCGGCGTTTCGCCAAGCTCTGCAGGCACTTCGGCCTTTTCAACTTCCCGCCCGATCAATTGCTCTATCCGTGAAAAACGCCCTATTTCCCGGTCGCTCACCAGGGTAAATGCCTTGCCATCGCGTTCGGCGCGGGCAGTACGGCCAATGCGGTGTACATAGTCTTCACCATCGTTCGGCACATCGTAATTGATCACCACATCGATGGTATCGATATCAATACCGCGCGACAATACATCGGTAGCCACGATCACCGGAATACGCCCGCTTCTGAAACCCTGCAAAAGGTCTTCCCTTTCACTCTGCTCCAGGTCGGAATGGATCTCGGCCACATTGAACTTCGCGCGTTTAAGGATCTGCGTTAGCTGCTTCACCGTTTGTTTACGTGAACAGAATACGATCAGGCTGCGGTGCGGTGTTTCGCGGATGATCTTCTGAATCAGCGGATTTTTCTGCGGCTCGTACACCACATACGCTTTCTGCACCACCTTTTCGGGCGGTTTCGAAATCGAGACGGAAATGTCGGTG
>JASGFZ010000142.1:0-7863 GCA_047605345.1 Flavihumibacter sp.
ATGTCTTAACTTTTTTAATAACCGGGGTTTTGGACCAGGTTGGGGTTGGAAGAAAGATCGGTGGTCGGAATGGGGAAGAGCTTGTACTTGGCATCTACCGCGGTGCCGGTTCTGATACCACCTTTCCAGTCCCACAAATACGTGCTGGTGTTGAACAGGTCGAACCGGATCAGGTCGGTTCTGCGCTGGCATTCCCAGAACAGTTCACGGCCTCTCTCATCTATCAGGTAAGAGAGCGTCATGGCAGGGTAAGATGCATAGTTGTTATCATTGGGCCTTGCTCTTTTGGCCAGCAGCTGCAGGTAGCCGAGGGCGGTTGCGGCATCGCCGCCGGTTCCGCCTCTTACCACCGCTTCGGCATAGTTGAGGTAGATTTCAGCCAAACGGAATACGGGGAAGTCGATGTCGACAAAGGTTTTGCCGGCATCAGTATTCGGACCGATCGCGCCCGATTTCGTAACATTCCTGAATTTGATGGTTGAGTAACCCGAGCGGGCATCGCCCAGCAGCACGTCCATCGCCTTGGTTTGGTTAGTGGTCCAGAATTGCCCGCGTACATCGGCGTTGGCGTCGAACTTATTGACAAACTGTTCGGTGATCTTGGCGCAATCCCAGGTGCCGTTGGAACCTGATATATCACCGGGCACACCTACCGGCGCGTGCACCAGGAAGGCGGTACCGCTGTATGACTGCGTATTGGTGCCGTCGAAGCGGATGGTCCAGATAAACTCATTGGTAAGCTGGTCGTTGTCGGCCAGCATCAGCTGGGTATAATCATTGTGCAGGCTGTAACCGGCATCGACGATCTTTTTCGCATAGGTAATGGTTTCGGTGTATTTGGCTGTACCGGTATACACCTGCGCATTCAGGTAGAGTCGCGACAGTAATGCATAGGCGGCCGCTTTGTCGGCGCGTCCGTTTTCATTGGCGCGGGGCTCGGCCAGGTCGGCATCGATCGCGGTCAGCTCGCTTTCGATATAATTGAACAGTTCCTGACGGGTGATCTGTTTCGGCAATATACCTGACCCTACCACATAGGTTTCGTCGGTGAACGGCACATTCCCGAAATTATCCAGCAGAACCCAGTAGTTGTAGGCGCGCAGGAAGCGTGCTTCGGCACGGTATTGTTTGATGTCGGCCGCATCGGTGCCGCTGAAGCCGCGGCTGCTCACTTTGTCTTCCGCACTTTCGGCGATAAGACTGTTGCAAACGGTGATGGTATAATAACAACGGTAGTAAAGACCGGCAACTGCCAGTGTGGAGGGCGACCATGACATCTGGTGAATGCCAACGGGGTCGGTATTGCCACTCCAGTTCCAGCCGGCCTCGTCGGTGGTGAGGCATTGCATATACCAGAGCTGGCGCAGAAAACCGGTATTACCTTCATCGCTCACGATCTCCGATGGAATATCGCGGCCATTGGTACCGGTAACGGCCATGCTTACATAGGCCTTGGCCAGCATCTTTTTATAGCCTTCGGGCTTGGCGTAAACCGTTTCAGAGGTAGTGTCGTTCGTAGGAAAAAGATCCAGTTTCTTGCTGCAGGCCTGTAAGATCAGCAGCAGGGACACTGCCAGCAACAGGCGTTTTGTATTGAACATAGCAATCATTTTTTCAATTAGAAATCGAAGTTTAAAGAAAGCGCAAAAATGCGGGGGCGCGGATAGATACTGTTGTCGATGCCGTTGCCCACTTCCGGATCCAGCCCCGTATACCGGGTAACAACAAACACATTCTGTACCGATGCGGTAGCGCGCATGCTCACTTTTTTGCGGATCACTTTGCCGAAATTGTATCCCACGAAGAGGTTGTCCATCCGCAGGAAGGAAGCATTCTCAACATAAAGATCGCTCAGCGGCTGTATATCCACGCCGCCTTTGAACCGGGTTTCGAGATAATACGAAGAAGCGTTATTGATAATATAGTTGCCCAGCACCTGATTGCGGGCCGCGCGGGTGCTGTGTATGTTGTTGTAAACATAGTTGTTCAGCGAAGAACGCATGGTAAAGCCTGCATTCCATTTTTTGACGGACAGGTTGGAGCTGAAACCGAACATCCAGTCGCCCGCAGCACTGTGGTTGAGGTATTTGTCGGCCGCAGTGATTTGCCCGTCGCGGTTCCTGTCAACAAACAAACCTTCAATCGGCTGGCCGTTGGCGTCGTAGGCCTGTTGGTACAGGTAGAAGGTGTTGCGCGAATAACCCACCTGGTGTAATTGCAGGAAGCCGTTTACGCCGTTATCGCCGCTGCCGGTGGGTAAACCTGCATAATTCGGGTCGTCGGGAATAACGGTGAGGTTGGTGATCCTGTTCTGGTTATAGGTGGCATTGAAATTCAGATCGAGCGATACGGCTGAGGTTTGCACCGGTGTGGTGTTCAATGTAAATTCAACCCCCTTGTTGCGCAGGCTGCCCACGTTTGCCAGCACATAGGCGCTGAAGTTGGTGCCGGTAGGCTGTGGTACGGAATTCAGGAGGTCTTTCGAATCGCGTAAATAGAAATCGAGGCTACCATTGATGCGGCCGTTAAGGAACCCGAAATCAAGGGCTACGTTATACGAGCTGAGCTTTTCCCATTTCAGGTTGGCGTTAAAGCCATAGGGCGTATAGGGTTGGTAGAAGGTATTTCCCAGCTGGTACATGGTGCTCAGGTTGCCGATCCCATACCGTTGTATGTAATCGTAGTTGCCGATGCCATCCTGCTGGCCGGTTAAACCATAACCGGCACGCAGCTTCAGCTCAGAGAACAGCTCGGTGTGTTTGAACACGTCGTTTTTGATGCTCCAGGCCACACCCACCGAAGGGAACCAGCCCCAGCGGTTGGCTGAAGAGAAGCGGGAGGAACCGTCGCGGCGCAAGCTGGCCGTAATAAAATAGCGGCTGTTGTAATTGTAGAGCAACCGGCCGAAATACGACATGATGGTGTTCTCCGGAATGTCGTAAGCGGTAGCCGGCGCCGTGGTGCCGGCAATGGTGTCTTTGTTCGCGTTCAGCGCGCGGAAATTATAGGTTTTCGTACGGAAATTGTTATAGGAATAACCTACGGTAGCGTCTACGCGGTGCTTGCCGATATTGCTGGCATAGTTCAGGTAGGCATCAAATACGGTATTGCGCCGGGTTTGTTTTGCCTGCGTGAAAGAGCCGCCGTTGAGAAAATCGGTGGCTGCCTCGGCCGGCACAAAACGGGTGCCGGTGCTGCTGGCGCCATCATAACCCAGGTTCACATTGGCGCGCAGGGCAGGCAGGAAATGGAATTTATAATCCAACTGTATATTACCAATGCCGCGCATGGGCTTTTGCTTGTCGAAGGTTTGTTCCAGCTGCGCCAGCGGGTTGTTGTTGCGGTTCAGCACCAGCGATCCGTCTGCTTCAAGCCACTGGTAATAGCCGCCGTATGTTTTGTTATCCGAATACACCGGCTGCGTAGGGTCGAACGTGATGGCCGATCCGATGGCGCCCGAATTGGCGAACCGGGTCTGTTGTGCCGAGCCCTTGAAATTGATGTCAACTTTAAGGTGGCGGTCGAAGAAGGAGGGGCTGAGGGACAGTCCCACACTCTGGCGGTCCATTTTGTCGGTGCGTAAAATGCCCGACTGTGTCAGGTAGCCAAGGCTCAAACGGAAAGGGAGCTTCTTGATGCCGCCGCTGATCGACAGGTTATTGTCTGACGCGAAAGCCGTTTGGTAGATCACATCCTGCCAGTTGGTATTGGCAGTACCGAGCTGTGCCTGCTGCTTATCGGTGCCGTATTCATTTACGACCTGCCTTACCTGGGCGGCATTGAGCACGTCCAGTTCCTTGCTCAGGTGCGAAAGAGAATTGGTGCTGAGGAAATTCACTTTCAGCGCACCGGTTTTTCCTTTCTTGGTAGTGATGATGATAACGCCGTTGTTGGCGCGTGAACCGTAGATGGCGGCCGACGAGGCATCTTTCAAAATGGTATAGCTCTCGATATCATTGGGGTTGATAAAGCTGAGCGGGTTGGCGGCGCCGCTGATGCCGCTGTTGTCGAGCGGAACACCGTCGATCACGATCAGCGGGTCGTTGCTGGCAAGCAGGGAAGAGCCGCCGCGGATGCGGATCGTGCTGCCTTCGCCCGGGCGGCCACCATTGGAAGTGATGGCTACACCGGCTACCTTACCCGAAATCAGTTGCTCGGGCGTGGTGATGCTGCCTTTCTGGAATTCGGCGGCACTCACTGAAGCTACCGCGCCGGTGAGGTCTTTCTTGCGGGCGCTTCCGTAACCGATCACCACTACGCCTTCCAGTGAACCGGCATTGACGGCCAGCGCTGCATCCACCTGGATGCCGGTCACCGCTACCTGGCGGTTTGTATAACCCACCGAACTGATCTCCAGGAACTGGGCCGATTCGGGAACACTGAGCCGGTATTTACCGGCACTGTCGGTGACCGATGCATTGCCGGTACCTTTGACAGACACGGTAGCGCCGGCAATCGGTTGAGCTGTCTTTTCATCAGTGATGGTACCCGTGATAATCCGGGTTTGCGCATAGGAGGTAAACGCGCAGAGCATCATGAGCAGCACGATGCCCCATGAGAGGGTTCTTTTTCGTTTCATAGACAAACAATGTTAAATTTCGGCTATGTGTGTTTACTACACATTGGCCTAAAAACAACACAAAGATAATCAGGGTGTGTACTCAATACACGTTTTGTTAAAGTTTTATTTTTTCCGCCCCGCCGGCTATATTTGTGTTCTTAGTACACATTATGAAACGATTCCTGCTGCCGCTGGTGCTCATGGTACTGTTTGCGGACTGTAAAAAGGATATTTCCCCCGATAATGAACCGGACACAGACCCGCCGGTAACCGTCAGTTTCACCGGACTGGTAACCGCCGACAAGACTTTTCCCGGGTCGGATGAAAGCTTCACCCTGGTATTTGACCCTTCCAAAGGGAACAGGGGGCTGACGGGTTTTAACGGTGATGTGTACCTGCACCTGGGCGCCATTACCGATAAAAGCACAGGCAGCAGCGATTGGAAATACGTGAAGAGCGCTTCGTTCACAACGGCCGATCCGGCCGTTAAAATGACCCGCCAGAACAACGGGACATATAGCTTTACGCTTACACCCCGCAGCTTTTTGGGAGTGCCCGCAGGGGAGAACATCCTGAAGCTGGCCATGCTTTTCCGCAACGCCGGCGGTACCCTGGTAACGCGTAATACCGACGGATCGGATATTTATCTCCCCCTGTATAACAATGGTTCGCTGAACCTGCGGTTCTCCGCTCCTGAAATGCAGCCGACCTGGCTGCCCAAACCCGCCACCGAAACGGTGATGGTCGGCCAGGAACTAACGGTAACGGCTATCGCCTCTGCGGCCGGTAATATCACCCTTTCGCTTAACGGGAATGCCGTTACATCGGTCACCAATAAAAATGCTGTTACCGGCAAGCTGGTGATCACCCAACCGGGACAGCAAACCATCACTGCCAGCGCAGGCGGCGGCACGGTATCGTTTACGGTACTGGCTAGCGGCACGGTCGAAATTGCCGCCCTGCCGGCGGGCGCCAAACAGGGCGTCAGCTTTTCCAATAACGGCACCACGGCCACTTTTGCCCTCTGTGCACCGGGCAAATCTTTTGTGAACGTGGTGGGTGATTTCAATAACTGGACGCCCAATGCCGCCTCCTTCATGAAACGGACACCCGATGGTACTACCTGGTGGACTTCCATCGACGGCATCGATCCGTCAAAGCAGTATGCTTACCAGTACTGGGTAGACGGCAGCCTCAAAGTGGCTGATCCCTATACAGAAAAAATCCTGGACCCTGCCAATGACCCATACATTCCCGCCGCCAATTTCTCGGCCCCGGGAACCTATCCCGCAGCCGCCGCCGGCATCGTCAGCACGTTCACTGCCAGCCCGGTGAAATACAGCTGGCAGCACAACCAGTTCACGCGCCCTGTAAAAAACAACCTGGTGGTATATGAGTTGTTGCTGCGCGATTTTATGGGAAGCAATAATTACAAAACCCTCGCCGATACCATCGGCTACCTGAAAAACCTGGGCGTGAACGCGGTGGAGCTGATGCCCGTCACCGAATTCGAAGGCAATTTGAGCTGGGGATATAACCCCTGTTTTTATTTCGCACCCGATAAGTACTACGGCAGCAAAACCGACCTGCAGCATTTCATCGATGTTTGCCATGGTAATGGCATGGCGGTCATTCTCGATATGGTGCTGAACCACTCCTTCGGCCAGTCGCCCATGGTGCAGTTGTATTTTGACGCTGCCACCCAAAAGCCGGCTGCCAATAACCCCTGGTTCAATACCGACGCGCGGCATCCGTACAATGTGGGCTATGATTTCAACCATGAGTCGGCTGCTACCCAAAGCTTTGTAAAAGATGTATTGCAGTTCTGGATGGAAGAATACAGGGTAGACGGCTTCCGGTTTGACCTGTCGAAAGGATTTACCCAAAACAATACCGGTACCGGAAGCGATGCGGCCAGCGTAAATGCCTGGAGCGCCTATGACGCCAGCCGCATAGCGATCTGGAAAACCTATAACAGCTTTATCAGGTCGGTTGACCCCGATAATTTTTATGTGATCCTGGAACATTTTGCCGCCGACCAGGAAGAGCAGGAACTGTCGGCCGCCGGCATGATGCTGTGGAATAACCTGAATTATAATTTCAACGAAGCGAGCATGGGCTGGCTTACCAATTCAAATTTCTCAAGAGCCGATTACAAAACCCATGGCTTCACCGCTGCCGATGGCCTGGTCAGCTATATGGAAAGCCACGACGAAGAGCGGATGATGTTCAAAAACCTTGCCTACGGAAATGTATCGGGTAATTACAGCGTTAAGAACCTCGCCACCGCCCTGAAACGGCAGGAAATGTGTGCGGCTTTTCTTTTTGCCGTTCCCGGACCGAAAATGATCTGGCAGTTCGGGGAGCTGGGGTATGATGTATCGATCGAAGACAATGGCCGCACGGGCGAGAAACCGCTGTTGTGGCAGTACAATACCCAGCCCGACCGGCTGGCGCTGAAAAATGCTTTTGCGAAATACATTGCCCTGAAAAAGAACAATGCCGTATTCAATACGGGTAATTACGCGTACGATTTCAGCGGGGCCGTGAAATACATCCGGCTGCAGCAGGGCGGCACCACCGTGGTGGTGATCGGCAATTTTGATGTGGTAAGCCAGGCCACCAGTGTCGACTTCGGTTCGGCCGGTACCTGGTACGATGCGGCCAGTAACAACCAGCCCTTTACCACAGCGCAGAGCCTGTATTCGGCCACCCTGGCGCCTGGTGAATACCATGTGTTTTCCAGCACGGTGTTGCAGTAGGACAGCGGATAAAATTTTTCGTGCATTAAACCGTTTATACTAAATCCGGTCTATGCTAAAAATATCCGCATGAAAAATACCTGCCTGGTCGCGTTGGCTGCTTTGCTGCTGAGCACTGCCTGCCGTAAAGAAACTACACCCGGAGAAGGAAAGTTGTTCCGGTTCACCGACACCCTCCTGGTGAACGGGATGAAACGCAGTTATGTATTGAACCTGCCGACCGGTTACTATACCTCCGGCGGGTTTTCGCTGGTCATTGCCATGCATGGCGGCGGCGGCAGTGCCACCCAATTTGAGTCGTCGTCAAAACTGACCGAAAAAGCAAATTCGGCGGGATTTGTGGTAGTCTATCCTGAAGGAACCGGCGCCATCAACACCTGGAATGCCGGCAACTGCTGCGGCAGTGCGGTCAACAATAAAATAGACGATGTGCAATTCATCAGCCGGCTGATCGATCACCTGCTGGCAAACTATTCCATTGATCCGAAAAAAGTGTATGCCACCGGCCATTCCAGGTGTTGATGGCGCCGGTTCCTTCAG
>JASGFZ010000143.1:0-7805 GCA_047605345.1 Flavihumibacter sp.
GCCCGCCCATGCTGAGCCCCGTTATGGCCCGCCCTTTTTTATCGGTTATCGTTTTGAATTTTTTATCGATAAAGGGGATGAGCTCATGGGTGATATAGGTTTCATACTGAAAGGCGGGATCTGCGGGGCTGTCCCAGTACCAGCTGCCAAAGCCGCCGTCGGGGCATACGATCAGCATTTCATACAGATCGGCTGCTTTGCCCAGGTCTTTTACCTTCCCCACCCAGTCGGCATAATTACCGCTGTAGCCATGCAGCAGGTAAAGCACCGGCAGCGGAGCCGTTGTTGTTTTCGATGGGCGTATCACCACCGCTTTGATGTTTTTATTCATAACCGTGCTGAAGGTATCCAGTGTATCAACGATAGCGGCGCGGCTGTACAACGAAAAAAGCAGCAGGATGGCCAGGAAACGATAAGTCATATCTTATAATTGATGGATAAATGGTGCGGTTTTTTCGGTCTTTTTCCAAATTTTTTCACGGGGGCAAACGGGTGTAAAAGAGGTTGCCACCTCGCTGAAGCGCAGACCTTCATTGGCGCCCAGCGCCAGGCACCCCGATGGTTCAAGGCTGTCGTTAAATAATTTCAGCACCCGGTTTTGCAGGTCTTTGTCGAAATAGATCAGCACGTTCCGGCAGATGATCAGCTGGAATTCGTTAAAGCTGCTGTCTGAAACAAGGTTATGGGTGGAGATGATCATTCGCTGCTGCAGCCGCTCGTCAAACTTGCCGAAACCATAGCGGGCGGTATAATAAGACGAGAAATCTTTTCTGCCGCCCGACTGTATATAATTTTCCGAATACTGGCGGAAGTTGCCAAGCGGATAGATTCCTTTCCGCAGGGTTTCCAGTACGCCGGGATTGATATCGGTGGCATATAAAAGGCTTTTCGGCAAAAGCCCCGCTTCGTGCAGCAGGATGGCTACCGAATACACTTCTTCACCGGTGGAACAGCCGGCATGCCAGATGCGGATAAAAGGCCTGGTTCGCAGGGCGGGAAAAATTTCTTCCGCCAGGCACCGGTAAAAAGGAGGATCGCGGAACATATCGGTCACCGTCACCGTGACCTCTTCCACAAATTCGTTGAAGAGGTTTTCTGAATGCCGGATGGCATGCCGAAGCGCGGCGAAGCCGGAGAGTTTTTTGAGGATGAGAAACCGGGAAATACGCCGTTTCAGTGAAGCCAGCGTGTAGCCGGTGAAATCATAGCCATACCTGTCTATGATATCTGTCAGCAACAGCCCGATCTCTTCGTCGTGAAAACTGCTTTCCGATGCCATCGGTCAGGTACCTTTGTTTTCGTATAACCATACCCGTAAGAGGCTCAGCAGCTGGTCGATGTCCACCGGTTTGGTGATGTAGTCGGAAGCGCCTGCAGCAATACATTTTTCCCGGTCGCCCGTCATTGCTTTGGCGGTTACGGCAATAACCGGCAGTTGCCTGAATGCCGGGTTGTGCCTGATTTGCCGGGTGCTTTCGTAACCATCCATTTCGGGCATCATCATATCCATCAGTACAATATCCACCGGCTGTTTGCCGAGTACCTGCAGCGCTTCGCGGCCGTCTACCGCCGTCAGTACCTCCATGCCGAGGTTTTCCAGTGTTTTGGTAAGCGAGAAAATATTCCTGACGTCGTCGTCGGCGATCAGTACCGTTTTGCCCGACAGCACCTCTCTTAATGCGCCGAGCCTGCGCATAACCGGCCGGCCGCTTTCTTTGTTCTGTTCGGTCATCAGGTGCAGGAAGAGCGACACTTCATCGAGTACATGCGGGTAAGAATGCGCTGTTTTCACCACAATGGAATCGGCATATTGCCTGATGCGCAGCTCTTCGGCCTTCGACAGGCTGCGGCCGGTGAAAATAATAATGGGTATGCTTTCCAGTCCCGGGGTCAGTTTCACCTGCTCCAGGGTGTCGTATGCATGTTTGCCGGGAATACCCATATCCATGATTACGCAGTTGACCTGTTCGGCGCGCAGGGCGTCTATACCCGACGGCAGGTCGGTTTTTATTGCTGTATTGATATCAAATGTTTCCAGGAAATACGCCAGCGCCTTTGCATGTTTAGAATCCTCTTCCACGATCATGACCTTGCGCGGCCTGTTCTCAACGATGTATTCTATTTTCCGGAACACTTCATTCAGCTGGTCAACAGCCAGTGGTTTGTTGAGGAAATCAACAGCGCCCTGCTGCATGCTTTTATTTCTCACTTCATAGCTGGACATGATATGCACCGGTATGTGCCTGGTGGCCGGATTGGACTTCAGCTCTTCCATTACCTGCCAGCCGTTTTTCACGGGAAGCTCAATGTCCAGCAATACCCCGGCCGGCTGGAATTGGTTTACCAGCTTCACCGCTTCGTCGCCCCGAACAACGGCAATCGCCTTATAACCGCGTTTACGGATAAGCGCTATAAGGGCTTTTGCAAAATTGATATCGTCTTCCACGATAACAATGCATTTATCACCGGCTGTAATGGTTGCTCGGTCGTCTGAAATGTTTTCGGGGATTTGTTTGCTGACAAACGATTCAGACTGTTTATCGGCCGGAAAAGCAGCCTGCGCCGCCGGCGGTTCAGTGAAGGGTGTTCCAGCTTCGGGCCATCCGCCTGAAGTTGCCCTGGTTAGCGGTAAGGTCACCGAAAAACGGCTTCCCTTGCCGGGTTCGCTTTCCAGCCCGATCTGGCCGCCGAGTAATTTCACAAGCTCGCGGGTGATCGACAACCCCAGGCCGGTGCCGCCGTATTTTCTTCTGGTAGAGCCGTCGGCCTGCCTGAAGGCTTCAAAGATCATTTGCTGTTTGTCGGCCGCGATGCCGATGCCGGTATCAGTCACTGCAAAGCAGATAAAACCTGTTGCCGGAACGGTGAGCTCCAGCGTAACCGCTCCTTTTTCCGTAAACTTTATCGCATTGGATAGAAGATTGCGGATGACCTGATCGAGACGGAGGCGGTCTGTTTGCAGGTGCGAAGGAATGTCTTTTGCTGTTTTGACTATGAACGCCAGTCCTTTGTCGGCAGCGAGGTGCTGGAACAGCTGCTGGTTTTCCTGTAACAGTTCGACGATATTTATGTCACTGAACTCAATGTCCATTTTTCCCGCTTCAATTTTGGAAAGGTCGAGAATGTCGTTGATCAGCTCCAGCAGGCCCTGGCCGCTGCCCTGAATCACGCGGGCATACTCAACCTGGTCGCTGCTGAGGTTATGGTTGTTGTTTTCAGCCAGCAGGCGCGAAAGCAGCAGGATGGAATTCAACGGTGTGCGCAGCTCGTGCGACATATTGGCGAGGAACTCCGATTTGTACCGGGTGCTCAGTTCCAGCTCTTCGGCTTTCTGTTGTATTTCGGTATTTCTTTCGTTAATCAGCAGGTTTTTTTCTTCCAGCGCAGCGCTTCTTTCTTCCAGCTCCTGGTTGGCCTGCATCAGCTCTTCCTGCTGCAGGCGCAGCTCTCCTTCCGAAGCCTGCAGCTTTTCTGTTTTTATTTCCAGCTCGGTATTGATGTTCTCCAGCTCGGCTTGTTGCGCCTGCAGCTCTTCGGCCTGCGATTGTGTTTCATGCAACAATTCCTGGAGCCTGCGCCGGTTGACGGCTGTATTGATTGAAATGCCCACCTGTTCGGCAATGGCATCCAGCCAGGCGATATTGCCGGCGGTATAAGACTGCAGGCTGCCCAGCTCGATCAGTCCCGTTACCTGGTTCTCGAAAACCACGGGAACGGCTATCAGCTCAACGGGCTGCAACTGTCCGGCGCTGTAATTCATGCGGATGCTTTCGGCAGGAATATTTTTCAGCAGTATGCGTTGTCTGGAATGAATGGCCTGGCCCGCCAGCCCCTCGCCGGGTTCTATATAAACGGCTTCTTTTTTTTCATGGATCGCATACCCGGCCTCCATTTTGAAATGCCTGCCCGCGGTGTTCAGGTAAAGGGCGCCCATTTGGCTGTTGGTGTATTTGGCGATAAAGGCGATGGCATCTTTCGATAATTGCGCCAGGTCTTTTTCGCCCGACATCACTTCGGCCAGCCCGGCGATACCGCTCTGCTGCCACTCTTTATCGGCCAGCTGGCTGAAAGATCTTTCCAACGAAGCGGCCATCCTGTTCAGCGCCGCAGACAGCGAGCCCAGCCCGTCGGTATCGTTATCAGACGTGCGGATGGAATAATCCCCGTCGGCTATCTTGCGGGCCACTTCGCGGATCAGCTCAATGCGGCGGTTTATGTCGCGGTCTTTTTCTTCAAGCACTTCCTGCATCTTTACCCGGCTGTCGTGGTCACGGGTTATGCGCATAAACGAAACGAGTATGATCGCCATCGACAGGGCGGCGTTGATGATAATGATCACGGGCGTATAGCTGGCCACATTCGCCATGTCGCGGGTCCTTTCATCAAGCAGGCGGCGTTCCGTTTGCACCATCGTATTCGTGAAGGTGCGAATATCGTCCATGCTTATGCGCCCTGTTTCCATGTCATCCATCGTTACCTGCGCGCCGGTCCTTTTTTTGGAGATCAGGTTCTGCAGCTGTATGAACCGGAGCTTTATTTTTTTGTCGAGCTCATCGATCCGTTCGCGTTGCACGGGCTTATCGGCAGCAGATGAACCGAGGCTTTCCAGCTCAAGGCGAATGGCTTCGGAAGTGCCGTTGAAAGGCACCAGGAATTCGTCGCGCCCTGTTAAGAGAAAGCCGCGTTGCGCGGTTTCAGCATCTTTGAGCTTGCTGAGAATGCCTTCTATTTTTCCGATGGTTTCATTGGTATGATCTACCCAGCCTGCCCGCTCAATCAGGGTTTGTATGCTTACGTACGAAGCCACGGTGCTGATGATCAGCAGCAAAAAGGAAAAGGCAAACCCGGCCAGCAGGTTTCTCTTGAACGAAGAGGTTTTTGATAAATCCAGCAAATCGAATTTGGCGCTCATTGTACCGGTTTATTTTCTGAATACAGGGGCAGCAATACAATAAAAGTGGATCCTTTTCCTTCCTGGCTCCTGGCCGTTATATAGCCCTTGTGTTTTTCGATGATTTTTTTCACGATCGACAGCCCGATGCCGCTTCCTTCGTATTTGTCTTTCGTATGCAGGCGCTGGAAAACGGAAAAAATCCGGGAAAGGTATTTCTCATCGAAGCCGATCCCGTTGTCGGTTACGGTGATCCTGGCAAACCCGCCGCTGGCTGTTTCTTCTTCCGTATCCGGGCCGGCCACCCTGTTGGCGCTGATCTGTATCTGCGGCGGAATACCGGGCTGTACAAATTTCAACGAGTTGCTGATCAGGTTTTGAAATACCAGACGTATCTGGCCGGGCATGCCCCTTATTACCGGCAGGGGGTCGATGTGGATCTGCGCCTGCGTTTCATTCACCACCAGCTCCAGGTCTGCACGGATTTCGTCCAGCACCTGGTTGAGGTCAATACTGACAGCCGCTTCGGTAATATCGAGTTTGGAATATTGGGTAAGGTCTTCGATCAGTTCGGTCATCCGCATCGAAGAGCGGGTGATCTTGTCCACATAGGAGGCGGCTTCTTCGTTGTTCGACAGGAACCGGGAACGGAGCAGGTCAACAAATACTTTTATTTTCCGAAGGGGTTCGTTGAGGTCATGCGAGGTAACAAAAGCGAACTGCTCCAGTTCGTTGTTCCGCGCCGCCAGCTCGCTGTTGGCCGTTTGCAGCTCGGTGGTTCGTTCCACTACCATGGTTTCCAGCAGCTGGTTGGTGAGGCGCTGCGTGTGTATGTCGGTGAACACACCCACCCATTTCATGATCTGCTGCTCTTTTCGTACAGGCGTGATCGTTAGCTGGTGAAAGCGGAACCCGCCCGATTTTATCTCCCTGATGCGAAGCTCGGTGTTGAGTTTTTCAGCACTGTCGATGGCCTGTTTCAGCAGGGTTGCCGGCGATGGGTCGGCAGGGTGGGTTTCGGGAAACTGGTGACGGTCGGTGGCAAATTCGAGCCAGCGATGGTTTACATATTCCAGCTGCCCCGACAGGGAAGCGGTGAACGCGATTTGCGGAATGGATTCCAGGATGCTGCGCAGCTCTTCATACGATTCCTGCAAGCGGTCTTCGGCCTTTTTGCGATAATCGATCTCCTCTTTTAAAGAGACCTGTATATCGTCCAGCTCTTTTTTTTGCGAGTAGAGCTTGTAGAAGGTTTTGACTTTGAGCAGCAGCAGATCGGGATCGAAAGGTTTGGCTACATAATCGATGCCGCCCGATTCATACCCTCGGGTGATGAATTTTTTGTCCGTATTTACAGCCGATAAAAAAATGATCGGGATGTCTTTGGCCTTGCCGAATCCCGAAATGGCTTCCGCCACTTCAAAGCCGTCCATACCCGGCATCTGTACATCCAGGATGATAAGAAAATAGTCGGTTTTGAGTATTTTTCTAAGCGCTTCTTCACCCGAACCGGCGCTGTCTACCTGGAAATGATGCATTTCCAGTAATGTTTTCAGGCTAAAAATGTTTTCCTTCTTGTCGTCTACTATCAGAATCATCCGGCCGGTATATTCTTTGAATTTAGGCAAACATACCGAATCGGCTCCAGTCAAAAACGGGGCGGGATCTGTGTATTTGGTTCCACAGTCGGATATTTGAAATATAAATTCAGGGTATGTATTGTTGGCTGCGAATTTTCCTGGTTGCCGGCTTATTGTCCGGCCGGTTTTGGGCGGCAGCGCAGGCGCCGCTGCTTATCAAAAATGCATTTGTTATTGATGTGGATCGGGGCGCTGTGAAGCAGGCCGATATTCTTATTCGAAACGGAAAGATTGCTGCTGTTGGCAGGTCGTTGCAGGGAGCGGCCCAACAAATAGACGCGAAGGGAAAATATATCCTGCCGGGCCTGTTCAGCAACCATGTGCATATAGGAACGCTAAAAGGCAACAGCATACAGCCGGAAAACTACACCCGGGAGAATATCATCCGCCAGCTTGAACAATACAAACGCTATGGCATTTTGCATGTGCTGTCGATGGGTACCGATCAGCCATTGCTTTTTCAGAACGGGTGGTACGACAGCCTGCGCAACGGGTATTTGCCCGGCGCACAGATGCTGTCGGCCGGTTATGGTTTTTCGGTTACCGGCGGAGCGCCCGGAAGCGGCTTCCCTATGCAGCATCTCTTCCGCCCGGAAAATGTTTCAGCCGTTCCGGCCGCATTAGACAGCCTGCAGCAGCTGAATACCCGCTTCGTTAAGATCTGGGTCGATAATGCCGGTCCGTCGGCCCCTAAAATGTCGCCGAAATATATACGGCGATTATAACGGAGGCGCACAAACGAAAAATGAAAGTAGTGGCGCATATATTTACCTTGTCTGATGCACGGGGCCTGGTAGAAGCGGGTGTGGATGTGCTGGGGCACAGCATCCGCGACAGCCTGGTTAACGCAGCTTTCCTGGCGTTGATGAAAGCAAAGGGCGTTGTTTATATACCCACGCTTACGCTCGATATTTTTGCGACTGCCTATGGCGCCGGCGCGCCCTGGATCAATGATCCTTTTTTTATCCATGCGCTTGAACCCGGCGTGTATGCCATGCTCACGGATACGGCCTATAGCGCCGCTGTACGAAACAGCCCGGTTTACCGGCGTAACCTGCAGGCGGTGGAAACGGCTCGGAAAAACCTGTTGCTGATAGCGCAGGCAGGGATCACGATTGTATTGGGCACCGACTCGGGCGCGCTGCCTGTTCGAACGCAGGGATTTGCCGAGCACCTCGAGATGGAGAAAATGGTGGCGGCGGGCATGTCGCCCGCAGCGGTATTGCGGGCAGCCACCGTCAATGCCGCCGCCATGCTGGATATGGCTTCCGCCC
>JASGFZ010000144.1:0-7805 GCA_047605345.1 Flavihumibacter sp.
TTTCGTGACCGATATCGAAATGGAAGTGGCGCCGAAGGGACTGAGTGAAGAGACCATTCATTTCATTTCAGCCAAAAAGGAAGAGCCCGGATGGCTGAAAGAATGGCGGCTGAAAGCTTACCAGTCGTTCCTGAAACAACCCGAGCCCCACTGGCAGAATTTCGAGTTGCCGAAGGTCGACTTCCAGGCCATTTCTTATTATGCGGCACCCAAATCGGGCGCCAAATACAAAAGCCTTGACGAGGTAGATCCGGCCCTGCTGGAAACCTTCGAGAAGCTGGGTATCCCGCTGTCTGAACAAAAGCTATTGGCCGGAGTAGCGGTCGACGCGGTATTCGACAGCGTATCGGTAGCCACCACTTTTAAGGAAACCCTGAAAGAGCAGGGCATTATTTTCTGCTCCATCAGTGAGGCGGTAAAAGAACACCCGGAACTGGTACAGAAGTACCTGGGTTCGGTGGTACCGTATTCCGATAACCTGTATGCCGCCTTGAATGCCGCCGCCTTTTCCGACGGTTCTTTCGTGTACATCCCGAAAGGGGTACGGTGTCCCATGGAGCTGTCGACCTATTTCCGCATCAATACCCAGAACACCGGCCAGTTTGAACGCACCCTGATCATCGCCGACGAAGGCAGCTATGTCAGCTACCTCGAAGGCTGTACAGCACCGAAGCGCGACGAAAACCAGCTCCATGCCGCCGTGGTAGAGCTCATTGCGCTCGAGAATGCCGAGATCAAATACAGCACGGTGCAGAACTGGTATCCCGGCGATAAAGACGGGAAGGGCGGTATCTATAATTTTGTTACCAAACGCGGCGTATGTAAAGGTGCGAACGCTAAAATATCGTGGACGCAGGTGGAAACCGGCTCGGCCATCACCTGGAAATACCCCAGCGTGATTTTGCAGGGCGACAACAGCAGCGGTGAATTCTACTCGGTGGCTGTTACCCGCAACAAGCAGGTGGCCGATACCGGCACCAAGATGTTCCATATCGGCAAGAACACCAAGAGCCGGATCATTTCGAAGGGAATATCGGCGGGCGAGGGGCAGAATACCTACCGCGGGCTTGTACAGGTGGGCAGCAGGGCCGAAAACGCGCGCAATTTCACGCAATGCGATTCACTGCTGATCGGCGATCGCTGCGGCGCGCATACTTTCCCGTACATCGAATCGAAGAACAGTACGGCCATGATCGAACACGAGGCCACTACTTCGAAAATCGGTGAAGACCAGTTGTTCTACCTCAACCAGCGCGGCATCGAAACAGAAAAAGCAGTGGCGCTGATTGTAAACGGATATGCCCGCGAAGTATTAAACCAGCTTCCCATGGAATTTGCCGTGGAAGCGCAAAAACTATTATCTATCTCGCTGGAGGGCAGCGTCGGATAAGACCATCGCCCTATACAAATGAAATTTTGACAAACGACTATGTTAAGTATTAAAAATCTACAGGCGGGCATTGACGGCAAGCAGATACTGAAAGGCATCAACCTACAGGTGAACGCGGGCGAAGTACACGCCATTATGGGCCCGAACGGTTCGGGAAAAAGTTCGCTCGCATCGGTGCTGGCCGGCCGTGAAACCTACGAAGTGACCGGCGGTGAAGTGTGTTTCGACGGTAAAAACCTGCTTGATATGCCGGTGGAAGACCGCGCCCGCGAAGGATTGTTCCTGGCTTTTCAATATCCCGTTGAAATTCCCGGCGTATCGAATATCAACTTCCTGCGCACCGCGCTGAACGAGATCCGTGCCTACCGCCAGCAGCCGCCCATCGACGCCAAAGAATTTCTGCGGATGACCAAGGAGAAGCAGCAATTGATGGAGTTCGACGCCAAGCTGGTGAACCGGTCGCTCAACGAAGGCTTCTCGGGTGGTGAAAAGAAAAGAAACGAGATATTCCAATTGGCCATGCTGGAGCCCAAGCTCGCCATTCTCGACGAAACCGATTCAGGCCTCGATATCGATGCGCTGCGCATTGTTTCGAATGGTGTCAACAAGCTGCGTTCCGACAAGAATGCCTTTATCGTGATCACCCACTACCAGCGTTTGCTCGAGTACATTGTACCTGACTTTGTACACGTATTGTACAATGGCCGGATCGTTAAGTCAGGCACCAAAGAGCTCGCCCTCGAGCTGGAAGAAAGAGGTTACGATTGGATCAAGGAACCGGCATATTCTAATAGCTAACATGATTATCACAACTTCATTATACGATCAGTTGTCGGCGCTGTATGCAGAAAAGGAAACAGCCGCCGCCGAACCCTGGTTCTCACGGTTACGCACAGCCGCTTTTGACAGCTTCAGGGCCAACGGCTTTCCCACTGCCAAAAACGAAGAGTGGCGTTTTACCAATGTGTCGCCCTTTCTGAAAGAAGCTTACCAGTTGCAGCCCGCCGCCGATGCGCCTGCTGAAGGCGGCAGCCGGATCGACCTGTCGGCCCTGGATGCCTACGAAGTGGTGCTGAACAATGGCGTTCCCCGCGAGCTGCCTGAAATACCTGGCATAAGGATCAGCGCCCTGCGCGATGCAGCCGGCAGCAGCCTGCTGCAGCAATACCTCGGCCGCAGCATCCAGCTGTCGCAAAGCAGCTTCGCCGCCCTGAATACCGCCCTGTTCACCGACGGCCTGCTGATTGAAGTGGAAAAGAACGCAACCATCGGCAAACCGCTGCTGATTACCCACGCTTATAATGCCGCCTGGCCGTTTTTTGCGCAACCGCGCCTGCTGGTGGTGGCACACCGCAGCAGCAGGATAGAACTGGTAGAACGTTATGTGGTGGAAGGACAGGAGGCCGTGTTTGCGAACGGCGTTACCGAATGTTTTGTAGCTGAGAACGCCCGCGTGGATCATTATGATATCCAGGTGGCGCCGGCCAATTTTCACCTGGTGAACTTCACGCAGGTGAGCCAGCAGGCCGACAGCCTGTATAACAACCATACCTATACGCTGCCGGGCGCCAGTTTCGTGCGCAACAACCTGCACCTCGACCTGCAGGCATCGAATACGGAATCGCATCTCTATGGTTTGTACCTCGCCGGCGGCAGCCAATTGGTCGATAACCATACCCTGGTGAACCATGCCAAACCGCATTGTTTCAGCAATGAATTGTATAAGGGTGTGCTGGCCGATACCGCGCGCGCCGTATTCAACGGAAAGATCATGGTGCAGCTCGATGCGCAAAAAACCAATGCCTTCCAGCAGAATAACAATATGCTGCTGAGCGATAAAGCCGTGGTCGATTCGAAACCACAGCTCGAAATATTTGCCGATGATGTGAAATGCAGCCACGGCTCTACGCTGGGCAGCTTTGACGAAAGCTCCCTGTTCTACCTGAAAGCACGGGGTATCGGTGAGGCTTCGGCCCGTAACATGCTGGTAAAGGCGTTTGCCTTTGACGTTACCCAACAGATACCGATTACCGCGGTGCGCGACTGCGTGGAAGCGCTGATCACCCAAAAAATGGAATCCCTCTATGACCGCACCTGAACACCTGGCACACACAGCGACGCTGGATATTGAAAAGATCCGGCTTGATTTTCCGATCCTGCAAACGCAGGTACACGGAAAACCGCTGGTGTATTTCGACAACGCGGCTACCACGCAGAAGCCGCGCCAGGTGATCGAAGCCCTTGACAACTACTATACACAATACAACAGCAATGTGCACCGCGGTGTGCATTACCTGAGCCAGCAGGCTACCGAAGCCTATGAGCTGTCGCGCAAAAAAATGGCTGCCTATATCCATGCGAAACATGAGCATGAGCTGATCTTCACCAAGGGCACTACCAGTGCCATTAACCTGGTGAGCAACAGCTTTGGCCGTAAGTTGCTGCAGGCAGGCGACGAAGTGCTGATCTCTGCCATGGAACACCATTCCAATATTGTTCCCTGGCAGCTGATCTGCGAGGAGAAGGGCGCCGCCTTGAAAGTGGTTCCCATCAACGACAGGGGAGAGCTCGACATGGAGGCTTTCGACCGCCTGCTCACACCCCGGGTGAAGATCGTGGCCATTACGTATGTATCTAACAGCCTGGGTACGGTAAATCCCATTCCTCTTATTGTTGAAAAAGCTCATGCGCGGGGCATCCCCGTATTGGTGGATGGCGCCCAGGCCGTGCAGCACATGCCGCTCGATGTACAGGAACTGGACATTGATTTCATGGCTTTTTCGGGTCATAAAATGTATGGCCCCACCGGCATCGGCATTTTGTACGGAAAAGAAAAGTGGTTGAACGACATGCCACCCTTTGAAGGCGGCGGCGATATGATCAAAACCGTCACCTTTGCCAAAACCACCTTCAACGAATTGCCGTTTAAGTTTGAAGCCGGTACACCTGATATTTCAGGCGCCATTGCGCTGGGGGCTGCTGTTGACTATATCAACAGCATTGGCATTGAGGTCATTCAGCAGGTGGAAGAAACGCTGATCGCGTATGCTTATGACCGGTTGTCGGCCATCCCCGGGCTTCGTTTTATCGGCGATGCGGCGCATCGCGCCGGCGCCATTTCCTTTCTCGTGAACGATATTCATCCCTATGATATGGGTGAATTGCTGGACCAGCAGGGCATTGCCGTGAGAACAGGACACCACTGCACGCAGCCCCTGATGGATCGGTTCGGTATTCCCGGCACGGTGCGCGCCTCTTTTGCTTTCTACAATACCCGCGCCGAAGTGGATCAGCTGGTGAAGGGCATTGAAAAAGCGGCCCGCCTATTGCAGTAATTCCGGACATTTGTGGTTGTTATGACCATTAAAGAAAAGCAGGACGAGCTCATCGACACTTTCAGCCTTTTTGACGAATGGACCGATAAATACGAACACATCATCCAGATGGGGAAAGACCTGCCCCTTATCGACCCGGCCCTTAAAACCGACGACCGGCTGATCAGGGGCTGCCAGTCGCGCGTGTGGCTGCAGGCCGAGATGAAAGACGGTAAGCTTTATTTTACGGCCGACAGCGATGCGGTGATCACCCGCGGGCTGGTAAGTATGGTGGTGGATGTTTTGTCGGGCCAAACGCCTGCCGATATTGCCGAAGCCGATATTTATTTTATCGATGCCATCGGGTTACGCAGTCATTTGTCGCTCACCCGTTCCAATGGCCTGTTGTCGATGCTCCGGCAGATCAAGGCCTATGCCCTGGCTTACCAGGCGAAAGAAAAACAATAATTCATGTCATGGAAACAACATTGCGCGATAAGATTGAAGAGGTGCTGAAGACGGTTTACGACCCGGAGATTCCCGTGAATATCTGGGAGCTGGGGCTTGTTTATGAAGTACAGGTCGGTGACAACCATTCCGTGAAGATCGTGATGACGCTGACCGCACCTGCCTGCCCCGTGGCGGGGGAAATCATTGCCGAGGTACAACGCAAGGTGGAGGCGATAGCCGGTGTCAGCGACGTGCATGTTCACCTCACTTTTGATCCGCCCTGGGACAGAAGCATGATGACCGAGGAAGCAAAGCTGGAGCTGGGGTTTTTATAGGGAAGAGGTGACATCACCTGTCGATATCAATAATCTCTCCGTGGCTGAGCATGGTTTTTAATTCCTCTTGCGAATAGCCGACAATCTCATCTGAAAATTCCTTTTCTTTCAGCTTATACAGGGCGCTGGACTTGTTCACATAGTAGCTGTTGTATTCAAAGAAAACGGAATCACCCAATACCTGGTCGATGCGGTAAAGCGTGTACTGATTGTCTTTTGTTTTTACTTCGTATATATCACCAGCCCGGGGCTGCTGAATGTACAAAGCATTCTTTTTCTGATTTTCCCCGCTTTTGTACATACCCATCGTAATGAGAAGGGCGATAACGCCTAAACCCGAAAAAGTCCACCACGGCGTTTTGGCTGCTGCTTTCAGGTTTTGAGCAGCGATCGTAAGCGGCTGCGGCATTTCTTTTTGGGAAAGCACCTGTTTGCAATGCGCACACTGGCTGACGGCCGTTTTTGCAAAGGGGAAAACCGGTATCCAGAAGATATGGGCATACCTGGACAGGATATGAATGTTCACACCGTTTTGGGTGCCGCAGCTTTCGCATTTTTCAAACGTGGTGTCTGCAGCTATTTCGGTACTTCTCCAGCCGTAAAAGATCATGGAACGGGTTTTGTTGAGCAGGGTTGTTATTTCCCTTTCAGTAACGGTGTTCTTCTGCGTTTATTGCCACCGGCAGCCCGCATACGCCACCGCCTATTTACCGTCGTTGATGTTTCTGAGGTAAGCCTGCAGCTTCCTGGCAAAAGCGGCATCTGTGGGGCGGCTGAAATTTTCTTCCAGTATCGCACCCTTCCGGTCGATAACTATATACCTCGGAATGCGCACCAGGTTAAAGTAAGCGTTGACAGCCGAATTTTTCGCATTTTCCAGGCGGTACTGGTTCCTTTTTTTATAGATATTCAGTTCTTTTGTTCGGGCGATCCATTTGCCGGTATCTTCTTCGGTATCGATACTGATGCTTATGAACTGGATAGAGCTGTCTTTTAAAAGATCCTCCGTTTTTTTCAGGTAGGGATAGTCTGCTATGCAGGGTACGCACCAGCTTGCCCAAAAATCAAGAACCGTCAGTTTTTTGCTTCCGCCGGTGATGACCTTGTTCAAAGGAATTTTGTGCCGCTCGAAATCGACCAGGTTCACCTGGCGCAACGGCGCGATATTTCTTCCGCCGGCGGGAAGCGGATTTTCTTCTGCCAGGAAAAAATCATATTTCCCGTTGGTATACCCGTTTAGCCCGGCTTTCGCCGCTGCATAATCTTTTTTGGACAGGTTGAGTAAACCGGCTATCGCTGATAATGTGTCGACAAAAGGATCAGCGCCCGCATTCGTTTTTAATGCGTCGGCAATGGCCGGCAGCTTATCGGGTGCGTTTTTGTTGATGTTGAAAAGTGCTTTCAAAAGGTAAGGCCTGAAAAACGAAGCGCTCCTGATCTTTTTGTCAACCTGGTGCAGGTGTTTCCAGAAATCGTTGTTACCGTTTCCTTTCCGGAAAATATCGTATTCCATCAGCTTGTTGTAAACTTCCGGCAGAAAGGGAGACTGGATGAGGGCCAAACTGTTTGCGCTGTCGAATATATTTCTATAACAATCGTCCATTGTAGAAAGATCGCCACCGGTCAGTTGTGTAAACGGAATGCTGACGATTTCCATGGCCTTTACCAACTCATGGAATGTCGCCAGCAACTTTTGCAGGTTTGGGGCAATTCCCGACCGGGCGATCCTTTGCGCATTTTCCCGGTACCTGTTGTCGGCGGTGGTCAACATGGCTGTTAAGCCCGTTTTTTTCAGTACGGCCGACTGGTCGGGGCCGAGTATAAAATAACATTGCGGCAGGATATTGATAAAGCTGTCGATGTAGTTTTGAAAGCCGGTGCTGTATTCCATCAGCTCCCCATTCCTGCCGAGGCAGATGCTCATCCCTGTTTTTAGCAGCAGGCTTTTCATTGGCTGGTGATTGATGTATAGTGGGGTGCCGTTTTGCTCTTATTCCACAACAGCGGCGACCGTTCCGTTAAGAAATGCATAATTCAATAAATATTTATTGTTTATCAGTAAATATTTACTACTTTTGGTTAAAATGATTCGGTAATGGAAATCAAGATCAGTTCTCAACAAATACTCCGGGCGCTCTATGTGCTTGCCTGGATCCTGTTTATAGGCACCAGTATCGATGCCGGTGGTTTTATGGTCAGCGGTTTTTATTGGTTTTTTATAAAGCCGGCTTCGTCGGGTTTGTTCTGGAAAAACATGGAACTGCTGCCCCTGTACCATTTCGACAGGATCCAGGCAAGCACATAGAGCGCCCGGAG
>JASGFZ010000145.1:0-7719 GCA_047605345.1 Flavihumibacter sp.
GCTTTTCGAGCTCATGGTTGGTGAGGATGGGGTGCTTGAGCGCCACGCTGTGCACCGACAGCGGGTCTTCGAACAGCAGGTTGCCGTTACCGCCCACGAATGAAGCGAGCGACATCACCATTCTTTCGCGGATGGGGTCGATGGGCGGGTTGGTTACCTGCGCAAACAGCTGCTTGAAATAATTGCTGAGGTGCTGCGGCTGGTCGCTCAATACGGCCAGCGGTGTATCGGTGCCCATGGAGCCGATCGGCTCTTTGCCGTCGAGGGCCATGGCGGCAATGATGTTTTCCAGGTCTTCGGTCGAATAGCCGAAGGCTTTCTGGTATTTGAATACCTGGTCGTGCTCGAGGTGCGTGAACGATACACGGGGTTCGGGCAGCTCTTCGAGGCGGATCTTGTATTTATTGACCCATTCTGCGTACGGCTTTTGCGAGCAGATGGTTTGCTTGAGCTCTTCGTCGCTGATAATGCGGCCCTGCTCCATGTCTACCACGAACATCCGGCCGGGTTGCAGGCGGCCTTTTTCAATGATGGTGGCGGGGTCAACGGGCAACGCGCCCGATTCTGACGCCATGATCACGCGGTCGTCGTTGGTAACGCAATAACGTGAGGGGCGAAGGCCGTTGCGATCGAGTGTGGCGCCGATGATTTTTCCATCGGTGAAAGAGATCGACGCCGGACCGTCCCAGGGTTCCATCAGGGAGGCATGGAACTCATAGAAGGCTTTTTTTACCGGGTCCATGTGTTCGTTGCCATCCCATGCTTCGGGGATCAGCATCATCATCACATGGGGCAGCGAGCGGCCGGTGAGGTACAGCAGCTCGATCATATTGTCGAGGCAGGCGGAGTCGCTCTGTCCGTCGGTAACGATGGGCAGCAGCATATCCATTTCCTCTTTGGTAAAATAGGGCGTAGTGAAATTTTTCTCGCTGGTGCGCAGCCAGTTGAGGTTGCCCTGCACGGTATTGATCTCGCCGTTGTGGGCGATGTACCGGAAGGGCTGGGCGAGCTTCCACGAAGGGAAGGTATTGGTGGCGAAGCGGGAATGCACCAGGCCGAAGGCGCTGACCATGCGTTTGTCGCTCAGGTCGGGGAAATAACCGCGTACCTGGTTGCTGGTGAGCTGCCCCTTATATACCACGGTTTTATGCGAAAGCGAGGCGATATAGAAACCGATCGCATCTTTTTTGACCGTATTATTAATGGTGTGGCTGGCATAATTGCGCAGCAGGAACAGCTTGCGTTCAAAATCATCGGCGTTGTTGATATGATCGGGGCAGGCGATGAAAACCTGTTCCATTTCGGGTTCCACGCTCAGCGCGGTGGGGCCGATGCCCTCGGTATTGACCGGCACTTTCCGGTAGCCGAGTATTTCGAGGCCCAGTTTTTCGGCCGACCGGTTGAAGATATCGCGGCATTCTTCCCGGAGGCGTATTTCCTGGGGAAAAAAGATCATCCCCACGCCATACCGCCCGAAGGCCGGCAGGTGGATACCCAGTTTCACGCATTCGTCGAAGTAAAATTCGTGCGGCGTCTGGATCATGATACCCGCTCCGTCGCCGGTGTTGTTTTCGCAGCCACAGGCGCCGCGGTGCTCCATATTTTCCAGCACGGTGAGCGCGTCGGAAATGATCTGGTGCGACTTATTGCTTTTTATGTTGGCTACAAAGCCAATGCCGCAGGCATCGCGCTCAAAGGAAGGGTCATAGAGACCCGTTTTGCTTGTCATCGTTGATAAGCAGATTTAGAAATTATTCAATAAAATACCCGATATTTTATAGGGATTTTAATATATACGCAAGCAGGGCGATGAATATACTACAAAAAAATGACATTACACCAGGTAGCCGAAAAGAATATCGTCCTTATTGAGCTCGGTAAACCGGATATTATAGCGGTGCATATTGGCAATCAACCGGTCATAATCGGCCCGTTGCTGTAGTTCGATGCCCACCAGGGCGGGGCCGCTTTCTTTATTGTGCTTTTGCATGTATTCGAAGCGGGTAATATCGTCGGTGGGACCCAGTACGAAGTTGACAAATTCTTTCAGGGCGCCGGGGCGCTGGGCAAAGCGGATCAGGAAATAATGTTTGAGTCTTTCGTACTGGAGGGATCTTTCCCTGATCTCCTGCATGCGGTCGATGTCGTTGTTGCTGCCGCTGACGATGCACACCACGTTTTTTCCTTTGATCTTATCGGCATACTGGTCAAGCGCCGCCACGGCGAGCACGCCGGCGGGTTCCACCACAATAGCGTCTTCATTGTAGAGCTGCAGGATCGCTGTACAGGCTTTGCCTTCTGGTACCAGCAGCATATCGTCGAGCACCTGCCGGCAGAGGTTGAACGTGATATCGCCCACCCGCTTTACGGCGGCGCCGTCTACAAAGCGGTCTATTTCGTTCAGTGTTACGGGGTGGCCGGCTTTAAGGGCCTCTTTCATCGAAGGGGCGCCTTCGGGCTCTACGCCGATGATTTTCGTGTTGGGGGAAAACTCCTTGATGCAGCTGCCTACCCCCGCGGCAAGCCCGCCGCCGCCAACGGGAATGAACAGGTAGTCGATTTTTCCGAGGTCTTCCATGATCTCAAGGCCCACGGTGCCCTGCCCCTCGATGATGCGCTCATCGTCAAAGGGCGGGATAAAGGTCAGGCCGTTTTCTTCGGTGAATTTTTTGGCGGCTGCGGCGCATTCGTCGAAGCTGTCGCCGATCAGCCGGATATCGATCCATTCTTCGCCGAACATCCGGGTCTGGTTCACTTTCTGGTTGGGGGTGATAATGGGCATAAACACAACGCCCTTTGTTTTAAGCTGGCGGCAGCTGAAGGCGAACCCCTGGGCGTGGTTGCCGGCGCTCGCGCATACAACCCCTTTGGCAAGCTGGTCGGCAGAAAGGCTGCTCATCATATTATAGGCGCCCCGCAGCTTATAGCTGCGCACCACCTGCAGGTCTTCTCTTTTCAGGTACACATGGGCGTTATACCGGCGCGAAAGATTGGCATTGCGGGTGAGCGGCGTACGGGTGATGATGTCGGAGAGGCGGAGGGCGGCGGAAGGGAAGTGCATAATAGAAAGTCAAAAGTTAAAAGTCAAAAGGCAAAATGGGTTCGTGATAGGATGGCAGGGTTGACAGGGGCGGGCTTCACGTTAAGGCCGCAAAGGGGCGAAGACGCAAAGGGTGGTTATTGTTTTTTTACGGCGATGATGATGCCGGTGGACCAGTTTTGTTTGGTGAGGGTAAGGTGGGGATGGCTTTCGAGGTGGCGGATGAATTGTTCGGCTTTTTGTGCATGGCCTTCGGGCCAGTTGGGCTGGGGCAGCATATCGTCAACGATATAGAAACCGCCGGGGTTGAGCAGGGCCAGGGTTTCGTTCAGCAGCAGGTATTTGCCATGCCAGGTGTCGGCGAAGATGAAGTCGAATTTTTCAGTGGCGTTTTGCTGAAGCCAGGCTTCGCCGTCGCTGTGTACCAGCTGAAGGCGATGATCATGGCCAAGGTGTTTTCGGGCAATGGCCAGAAAAGCTTCGTCGAAGTCGAAGGAAATCAGCGTTGAGTTTTCATCCATACCGTCCAGTATCCAGGCGGTGGATAAGCCGGTGCCGGTGCCCATTTCCAGGAATGTTGCCCCGGGTTTGGCGGCGGCCAGGGTGCGCAGCAGCGAACAGGTCAGCTGGTCGGAGGCCATGGTAAAGCCGCTCGCTTTTGTTTCCTGGTCTATGGAGCGGTAGGCGGGAGGGACGGGTTGGTGGATGGTTTCTGTCATTGTTTACTGGACGTTTTTCATTAATTCTTCACCCAGGGCGCGGCGCACCATTTTTCGCATGGCATCTTCGAGGGCCGCAAAGCCCGTAAACATGGAAGCGTTGCCCTGGTATTCTTTGGACTTCCAGAGCGGCTTTTCGTTCGGCGACAATACCTGCGTGGTAACGCGGATCCTTGCGCCGTCGGAGGTCATGCTCATGATGTTCATGCCTTTCTTTTCAACGGATACCTTCAGGATGAAATCGGCCTTGTCTTTGGCATCGACCAGCTCCCAGTAGTTCCACTCAGGCCCCAGCAGCGCTTTATTGATAGCCTCTTTTGCTTCGGGGATATTGTGTTTAACGTCTACAAATTCCACATAGGCTTTATTTCCTTTGGCAACCAGCTCTTTCAGGCTTTTTTCCTGGGCTGTCAGCTGCCATGAAACCAACACAAGTGACAAAAAGAAAACGATCTTTTTCATACTCACAGTTTTAACCATCATCAGAAAAAGGATTGCCGGTAATAACTACTTTGCGTCTTTGCTCCTTTGCGGTCTCTGCGTGAAACAAAAACCTCACACAGTGCGCACCCGAAGCCTGCACAAAATAGTTACACCGGCAACCCATTTATAACCACAACAATAACTTATCCCTGGTTCTCGGGACGCAGGCTGCGAACGGTTTTACCCGCCTGCCACATCTCGCTTTCACGCAGTTCTTTCAGCTCGGCTTCCAGTTTTCTCGCGGTAGTCGGGCTGGCTGTTGGAGTCGATCGAACGCTGCGATTCCTTACCGGTGGCAACGCTTTCATACAGCTCTTTGAAAACCGGTGCGGTGGCGTCGCGGAACTTCTTCCACCAGTCGAGCGCACCGCGCTGGGCAGTGGTGGAACAGTTGGCGTACATCCAGTCCATACCGTTTTCTGCTACCAGCGGCATCAGCGACTGGGTGAGCTCTTCTACGGTTTCGTTGAAGGCTTCGCTGGGCGTATGGCCTTTGTCGCGCAGCACCTGGTACTGGGCGGCGAAAATACCCTGGATGGCGCCCATCAGCGTACCGCGTTCACCGGTCAGGTCGGAGTACACTTCTTTTTTGAAATCGGTTTCGAACAGGTATCCGCTGCCTACGGCGATACCCAGCGCAATCACGCGGTCGCGGGCTTTGCCGGTAGCGTCCTGGAAGATGGCATAAGAGCTGTTCAGCCCGCGGCCCTGCAGGAACATGCGGCGCAGCGAGGTGCCGCTGCCTTTGGGGGCTACGAGGAATACGTCAACGTCTTTCGGAGGAATGATACCTGTTTGCTCGTTGAAAGTAATGCCGAAGCCGTGAGAGAAATAAAGGGCTTTACCGGGAGTGAGGTGTTTTTTAACGGTAGGCCACAAAGCAATCTGCGCAGCATCGCTCAGCAGGTAGCAGATGATGGTGCCGCGCTCGAGGGCCTCTTCGATTTCGAACAAAGTTTTGCCCGGCACGAAACCGTCTGCAATGGCTTTGTCCCAGGTCTTTGAATTCTTGCGCTGGCCAACAATTACGTTGATGCCATTATCGCGTTGATTCAATGCCTGTCCCGGTCCCTGTACACCATAACCGATCACGGCTACGGTTTCGTTCTTAAGGATTTCCTGCGCCTTTGCCAGGGGGAATTCTTCGCGGGTTACCACATTTTCTTCAACACCGCCGAAATTTAGTTTTGCCATTTTTATTTGTCTGTTTTAATGTGAACGTGAGGTTGTTTACTGTATGGATTTTTTTAACGATGATGCATAACCGAAATGATAATTGTCGTGCGCAAGGGTGCATACAATTACCTCTTCGATGGTGCTGAGCGTTCCTTTGTAGGTATCAGTCGAAAAAGGGGTGGTGTTTTTGAAAACACCTGCCTGGTAGTCGCTTTCCAGCTCGTTGATGCTGGTCAGCAGCTCCTGTTTGATCTGTTCAATTTCCGCCTCGCTTGCCGGGGCTTCCGGTTTGGTGCCCTTACCGTAAGCGCGGGCCAGGGGAATGGGTTTGCCGGGCGCCACATTGGTTCTTTTATAACAAAGACTGACGGTAGACGCAACGATATGCCCCAGGTTCCAGATAATATTGTTGTTATAGCCGGCCGGTATCCTGTTCAGCTGCGCTGTGCTGAGCGGCTGAATCATTGCCAGGAATGCCCTTCTCGATTGCCTTATTTGTTCGAATACTGATTCCATGCTCATAGTTGCGGTTACATCGTGAACACTTTCTGGTTCTGGCCCAGGTACTCGTTTTCGATCACTTCTTCGCCCGGGTCGCGTTTTTCAAACTGGCGCAGCTTCTCGTGGAAGCCTTTTGAGTTTTTGATAATGGCCACACGGGCGCTTCTTACAAACTCGATCAGGCCGTATTCGCCCAGGATCTCGATCAGCTTATCGGTTTCTTCCCGATGCCCTGTTGCTTCAAAAACGGTGTAGTCGTTCCTGATCACCACCGCGCGGGCGCCATACTGGCGCAGCAGCCTTTCCACTTTTACTTTTTCCGCCACCTGGTCGGTCGGCACTTTGTACAGGGCCATTTCCTGCCAGATGATCTCTTCATTGCTGCTGTAATACGCTTTCAGCACTTCCACCTGCTTTTCGATCTGGCGGCAGAGCTTTCTTACCACTTCTTCTGTTTCGTTGATCACGATGTTGAAGCGGTGGATGTTCTCAATTTCAGAAGGAGAGGTGTTGAGACTTTCCACATTGATCTTACGGCGCGAAAAAATGATGGCGATGCGCGTAAGCAGGCCGATCTGGTTTTCGGTGTAAACGGTTATGGTGAATTCCTGTTTCATACGAAGAATTTTCTGTTTTCTTTTATTTTATACCGCCAAAGGCTGCGAAGCACATGTTTTTGTGAAGGACTTCGGTAGAACGAAACCCGCTTCTTTTCATCAACTCTGTCTGGTAGGTGACCGACCGCGGCGAATCTTCTTTTGCGATATAGTCCATTACATGCTGCCGGTAGGCTTTCCCGTTAATGCCTTCCAGGTAATCGCCGTAGCGTTCCCAGGTATAAGCGGTAACGGCTTCCGATTCCTGTATCACGAGGTCGGAAATCATCAGGCAGCCGCCTGGTTTCAGCAGCTTGTACAGTTTCGTAAAGGTTGTTTCCCAGTCTGCATCATCGCGCAGGTGGTGCAATACCGCCCCTGCCAGAATAATATCAAAGTTGTTTTCCGGCAACTCCAGCGTACGTATGTCGCCCTGCAAAGCAACCACCGTTCTATTGGTATCTGCAGCAACCCGTTCTTCCGCCTTGTTCAGCATTGGCCGGCTGAGATCAACGAGTGTGCAATTCAGTCCAGGCAGTTTTTGCAACATCTTGATCGTATAGTTGCCCGCACCGCAACCCACATCCAGCAAAGAGCTGGCATGGGGTACGATCCTTTTGGCGGCTTCTGTGATAAGCTCCAGCGACACCGTGGCATCAATGGTAGACACCTGCCCGGTATCGAGGTTGGAGAACCTGGCCACGTCGTTGTCGAAGCGTGTTCTGATCTCTTCTATGCTTGATTTTTGTTGCATCCTGCTTTGCGTTCTTTGCTCCTTTGCGGTCTCTGCGTGAAAAGCTTCCCGCAGAGGTTGTTGTTTTTTGTTTCTCACAGCGCCCGCAGAGGAACAGAGAATGATCGCTATTCCTGCGGGCGCCCTGTGGTGCGTGAATCTTATTTCAACCGTATTTCCGCCACACTGCAGCCCTGCGGTACCATCGGGAATACATTGTTTTCTTTTCCTACCATGATTTCCAGCAGGTAAGATTCCTTGCTGTCGAGCATGGTCTTCAGCGCGGCGCGCAGTTGCTCACGGTGCTCCACTTTCTGCCCGTCGATATGGTAACCTTTCGCTACCGCTACAAAATCGGGACTGGTAATATTCACAAACGAATAGCGTTTGTCGTGGAAGAGCTGCTGCCACTGGCGCACCATGCCCAAAAACTGGTTGTTGAGAATGATGATCTTCACTGCTGCGCCGAAT
>JASGFZ010000146.1:0-7706 GCA_047605345.1 Flavihumibacter sp.
CTGTTCAGGAAATTTGCGGTCGACTTTGCCGAGCGCTATAAAACCACACCGGTGCAGCTCGACGAAGATGCACGCCAGGCGCTGACGGCGTATTCCTGGCCGGGAAACGTGCGCGAGCTGAAAAACATCGCCGAGCAGGTCTCTGTTCTGTCTACCGAAAAACAGCTCACCGCCGCCACGCTCCGCCCGTTTTTGCCCGAGCAGCAGAACAACCGGCTGCCGATGCTGGTATCTAACGCCAACGGACATACGCAGAATGATTTCGCCAACGAACGCGAGCTTTTGTACAAGCTCTTCTTCGACATGAAAAAAGACGTTACCGAACTGAAGAAGATGTTTGTAGACATCCTGCAGAACCCGCAGGATGCAGCAGCGGCCGCCGCCTATACAAAGGAAAGCCTGCTGCGCGATTACCCGGCATCCGTTGAGCTGCAGCCCGCCGTAACCGCACCGGCGCTGTATCACCAGCCGCAGGCTGCCGTGCTGATGCCGCACGACGATATCCAGGAACACGAAGAAGTGGAAGAGTCGCTCAATATCATGGATAAGGAAAAAGAGCTTATCCTGAAAGCCCTGCGCAAGCACAAAGGCAAAAGAAAAGATGCAGCGGCCGATCTCGGCATCAGTGAACGAACCCTTTACAGAAAACTGAAAGAATATGACATCAACGATTAAATGGCTGCTGCCGGTGCTGCTGGCCTTTTTCAGCGGCTGTTATTCTTTCAAGGACGTATCGATTCCGCCCGAAATAAAAACAGTGCGCATTAACTATATCGACAACCGTGCACGCTATGTAAACCCGCAGCTGAGTCCGCAGCTGACCGACAAGCTTCGCCAGAAAGTGATCAGCCAAACGCGCCTTACCCAGATACAGGGTGATGATGCCGATTATGAGATATCGGCCACCATCACCGATTATTCGGTAACCACTTCCGGTATATCCGCCAACAAGACCACCGCATCGAACCGTTTGAACATCACGGTGGCCATCATGTTCCACAACCGGAAAGACGAAACCAAATCATACAAAGACCCGCAGTCGATCACGCGCAATTTCGACTTCGATGCCAACCTTTCCATACAGCAGGCCGAAGCGCAGCTCAACGATAATATCATCCGCAACCTTACAGATGAAATTTTTAACCGTATCTTTTCGAACTGGTAACCGGAATTATGCTTGCTAAAACCATCCCATTTTATTTCAGGCAGCCTTCATTGGAATCGGTCAGCGTTGCTGATATCAAACCGGCCGTGGAGAAGTACCCGTATTCGGCTACGCTTCAGTTGCTGCTGCTGAAAAAAATGCAGCAGGAAAATGACCCCGGCCAGCCGGCCCAATGGGAAAAATGCAGTCTTTATTTCCCGAATCCTTTCCTCTTGCAGGCGGTGCTCAGCGGGTACGGCAGTCCCACTACCCTGCCGGCCATCCCCGTGGTTAACGGCCGGGAAGACCCCGAAGCCGAGGAAGAAGACATTCCGCTGGTAGGGAAAGTAACCATCTCTGAAAAGAGACCGGAAGCGGCGCCGGAAACAGCGGTGCCTCCTGTTGAAGAGCCGGCGCCTGCCACAGCAACGGCAGAGCCTTCCACAGAGGCCGCGACGCCATTCAGCGAAACGACGATTGATGAAAGGGAACCGCCGGATGATATTGTGGCCAACGTCAGCAGTGACGAATGGAATGCCGAAGCCACACAGCCACCTGCGGAAACGGCAATGGTGACGGAAGAAGAGACCGCCGATTATATAGTCGCCAGTATCAGCAGCGACGAATGGAACCTTCCCGAAGCGGAACAGACGACAGCCGAAACAGTCCGGACCGAAGATGCACCCGCCACACCCGCAGAAGAAAGCAACGACGATCTGCGCAGGGCGCTTTTGTTGCAGGAATCACCCATACCCATTCCCAGCCTGAAAGACCTGCAGCCCGAAGCGGGGGTCAGCCGGTTTTCGAACCTTATCACACCATCGACTATTTTGCCTCGCAGGGCATCCGGCTGGATAATGAGCTGCCGGCCGACGACAAGCTGGGCCGGCAAATGAAAAGCTTTACCGCCTGGATCCGCAGCATGAAAAAGCTGCCCCAGTCGCGGATGGAAGAAAAACTGCTGGAAAGCCGCGGGGGCGAGCAAATCGTCGCCATGGCCGCAGGTTCCATCCGGCCCCAGGAAGTGACCACCGAAACCATGGCCGAAGTGCTGGTAAAACAGGGAAATATTGCAAAAGCCATCGATATCTACCGCAAATTAAGTTTGGCCTATCCGCACAAATCCGTTTATTTTGCGTCCCGGATTGAACAAATAAAAAAAGACTGAGATGATCCTTCTTTTCCTGATACTTGTGTTACTTGCCAGTGTGATCCTGGGTTTTATCATTTTGGTGCAAAACCCCAAAGGGGGCGGCCTGGCAGGAAACGTGGGCGGGCTGAGCAACCAGTTCATGGGCGTTAAGCAAACCACCGACGTGCTGGAAAAAGGTACCTGGATCTTTGCCACGGTAGTGGCCCTGCTTTGTCTTTTTTCGGCGTTTTTTATTCGCCCTTCCGGCGGTGGCTCCAATAAGCTGATCGAGCAATTGAACACCAAGCCGGCTGCCACCGTACCCGCAGCTACACCTGCCACCACCGCACCGGCCGCCACTACACCCATCCAGCCTGCAGAACAGCCTGCGCCCGCTCCGCAGAAATAACCGGCTGCCGGTACTTTGCCGGTGAAAGCTTATTTTGTGACGGAAAATAATCCCGTGAAAAAAGCAGTTCTGTTTACTGGGATGTTCCTGCTGGTGATAGCAGCCGTTTTTGCCTGGCTGCTGCTGGGGCCATCCACCCGCTTTGATAAAAAGACCTATTACCTCGAGATCCCCACCGGTTCCGGTTATACACAGCTGCTGGCCAATATTGAACAGGCCGGCCTGTTCAAATACCCCGCTGTATTCAACTTTGTGGCCAGGCGGCTCGACTACCCGGCGCGGGTAAAAGCGGGCAGGTATGCCATTCAGCAGGGCAGCAGCCTCCTTTCCGTTATCCGCATGCTGCGCAATGGCCGCCAGGAGCCGGTAAACCTGGTCATCACCAAGCTGCGCACCAAAGAAGATTTTGCCTCGCTGGCGGGCCGCAAATTTGAATTCGACAGCCTGGCCTTCATGGGCTACCTCAATAACAACGACAGCCTGCGCCGCTTCGGGTTCAACAGCAGCACCATTATGGCGGCGGTATTGCCCGATACCTATACCTTCTACTGGAACATCACACCCGCCACCGTGATGGAAAAATTGTCCCGGTCGTACAGCCAGTTCTGGACCGGCGAACGAAAACAGGCAGCGGCGGCCCAAAAACTGACGCCCGTACAGGTATCGGTACTGGCTTCCATTATTGACGAAGAAACCAACCGGCGCGAAGAAATGGGCGATATCGCCAGCGTATATATCAACCGCCTCAACAGCGGCATGCGCCTCGGCGCCGACCCTACGGTGAAATTCGCCCTGCGCAATTTCGGGCTCAAACGGATTTACGAAAAACACCTGCAGGTGGAATCACCCTACAACACCTACCGGGTCAGCGGACTGCCCCCGGCCCCATCTGCACGCCGCAGAAAACAACCATCGACGCCGTATTGCACGCCCCTTCAACGAATTATCTTTTCTTTGTTGCCAAACCCGGTTTTTCAGGAGCGCATGTATTCGCTTCCAATTACCAGGAGCACCTGAAACTGGCCAAACAATACCAGGCTTTTCTGGATTCACTGATGAAAGCAAAAGCCGCCGACAGCATCCGATGACATGACCAAACTGGAAAGGATCATAGTGAACAGCCTGCCCGTTCGTTTCGCCATCAGCCGGAGCAAAAAGATCATACTGCCCGGTTTTGAAGGCGTTCCGCTCTATGATGTGGCCAGGTTCTTTCTGCAGCAGGTGCAGAAAGTGGGGCTGAACGACCGGGCGGCGGCCATTTCATATAACCTGCTGATGGCCATTCCTGCCGCTACCATTTTTCTTTGCACGCTTATACCGTACATGCCTTTTTCCAGGCAGTTGTCGTCTGAATTACTGGTGCTCACGAAAGACCTCACCCCGAACCACAACACCTATGTACTGGTAAAAGACTTCCTGGAAGACTTCCTGCAAACGCCCCGCTCGGGCCTGCTGAGCTTCGGTTTCGCGCTGGCGGTTTTTTATGCCTCCAATGCCGTGCTGGGCATTATGCGCACCTTTAACAAATCGCTGATGTATTCGGCTTCGCAGAATTTTTTTGAAAAAAGATGGATGGCCATCCGCATCACCACCATCATCATTGTGCTGATCCTGTGCTCCATTGTGCTGATCCTGGCGCAGGGTAATATCCTTACCTGGATGCTCGACCGGCTGGCCATCAATACGCCGGCTATCCGGTGGCTGGTAGCCAACCTGCGCTGGGTGCTGATCTTCGCCCTGGTGTATTATACCATCGCCATCATCTACAAATATGTACCGTCGGTACACGAACGCTGGCAGCTGTCTTCGCCCGGTACCATCCTGGCCACCGCGCTGATCATTATCACCGTGTTTGTATTCACCATCTGGGTAAACAGGTTCAACAACTACAACAAAATTTATGGCTCCATCGGCACGCTGCTGATCCTGATGCTGCTTATTTATATCAGTTCACTCGTTTTATTGATTGGTTATGAACTGAATGTGAGCATCCACTCGTTAAAGATGATCGCCGATCGAAGGGAAAAGAACGAGTAAAACAACGCTTCCCTGTCTCGGCATTTTTAACGAACTTTATACAGCCACCCAAAAATGATTGTATGAAAAGTCTGTTATACCTGTTCCTGGCAGCCTTCGCGGGAATGGCTTTTCGTTCAACCGCCGATCCCCTGCCGATCGGCTCGCCCATTCCGGCAGCCGGCGTTAAAATGAAAGATGTATCGGGCAAAATACTCAGCCTCCACGATGTGAAAACCACCCAGGGATTGCTGGTGATGTTTTCCTGCAATACCTGCCCCTACGTCATGAAAAACCAGGAAAGGACCATCCAGACCGGTACCTATGCGGGGGAGAAAAATATCGGGTTTATTGTCGTGAATTCGAATGAGGGCAGCCGCCCGGGCGATGAATCGTATAAAGCCATGCAGGCCTATGCCCGCGCCCAGGGTTACCAATGGCCTTACTCGGTAGACAGCAACAATGAGCTGGCCGATGCCTTCGGCGCTTCCCGGACCCCCGAGGTATTCCTGTTTGACGCAAAAGGCAGGCTGGTGTACCGCGGCGCGATCGACGACAGTCCGGCCGACCCTTCCAAAGTCACCCGCCAGCACCTGAAAATGGCCATGGATGAAATGTTATCCGGCAAGGCGGTTTCCGTTACCGAAAGCCGTTCAGTGGGTTGTGGCATCAAGCGCAAGGTATGAGCTGCGGATCTCTTCCGCCTGTAAGGCCCGGCCGAAAAACTGCCGGTAATCTTTGGCAGGATTGATAAAAAGTGTCACCGGGATGGCGCCCGACCAGGTCTTGTCGATCCGCGGGCAGAAAATATCGGCATCCGTTTCATTCAGCCATACATGCGTGGCGGGCAGGAACTTATTCTTCTCCACAAATATTTTTAACCGGTCGGGGTAATAGTCGGGCAGGTCGAGACTCACCAGCACCAGCTCGATACCCGGATAGGTAGCAGCGGTTGACAACATGGCCGGCAGTTCTTCCACGCAGGGTTTGCAGAACGTGCCCAGAAATTAATAACCATCGGCCGCGGGCTTGTCAGCATGTATGACTCCAGCTCGGCAATGGTAAGTTTTTTAATATCCTGGGCCGTGGCGGCGGTAAGCAGCAGAAAAAACAAAACAAAAACCGGAAATCTTTTCATGGCGTCTGAAATTCACAACAGTGCCGACAATTTAGCGTTAATTGTAAAGAAAAAACGCGGCACGGAAATTTATAACAAAAAGACATGGTTAAAAAAATCCTTACTATCCTCGGAATCAGCCTGGTTGTACTCTTTCTGCTGGCCCTCATCCTGCCCTTCGCCTTTGCCGGCAAGATCAAGGACCTGGCGCGGAAGCAACTCAATGAAAACCTGAATGCAAAAGCGGGATTCGCCGACGTGTCCCTGTCTTTTTTCCGTCATTTTCCGCGCGTGAGCGTAGGCCTCGACCAGCTGTATATCACCGGTCCCGCCGATTTCGCCAAAGACACCCTGATCGCCGCCAACCGCATCGACGTAGCGGTAAACCTCTTCAGCCTGATCGGCCCGGGGCCGATGGAGATCACGCATGTTACGCTCGACCAGCCCCGCATCCATGCCATGGTTGATAAAAACGGCAAGGTCAACTGGGATATCACCAAGCCCGCCGATATACACCGGCCGGCGGCGCAGGCGAGCCCTTTACCATCAACCTGAAAAAATACAGCATCAACGACGGCAGCATCCGGTACGATGATGAGCAGGGCAATATGCACCTCGCCCTGCAACTGAACCACGAAGGCAGCGGCAATTTCAGCGCCGATAATTTGTGCTGAAAACATCCACCAATAGCCGCTCCGAATTTTTCGATGGAGGGCGTCCCTATCTCAATAATACCAGGGCGGCGCTCGATGCCGACTTCGATATCAAATCGGCTGAAAGCCTGTACAGTTTCAGCAATGCCAAACTGGTGCTGAATGAAATGGAGCTGGACGCCGGCGGTTTTTTCCAGCTGGTGAACGACAGCACCTATAAAATGGATATCAATTTCAAAACGCCGTCGAATGATTTCAGGAATATATTGAGCCTGGTGCCGGCGGTTTACCAGCACGATTTCAAAGACCTCAAAACAAAAGGAACCGCCGCGTTTGAAGGCATGGTCAAAGGTATTTACGACGGGCATCAGTTGCCGGCTTATGATGTTAAGGCAACCATCAGCGACGGCTTCTTCCAATACCCCGATCTGCCCAAGCCGGTAAAGAACATCCAGCTGAAGCTGCATGCCAGCAACAGCGACGGGCAAATGGACAATACGGTAATTGATATTCCGCAGGCGGATTTATCGTTCGGTGATGACCCCTTCAGTTTCCGTGTGCTGTATAAGAACCCGGAAACGATTCAATATATCGATGCCGCTGCAAAAGGCCGGCTTGACCTGGGCACCATCGGGCAGTTTGTAAAGCTCGATAAGGGCACCCGCATCGGCGGTGTGATCAATGCCGACATCAATGCCAAAGGAAACCTCAATGTGGTGATGCAACAGAAACCGGGACCTTTTGAAGCGAAGGGCGTGCTTGAGATCATCAACGCCTTGTATGCCTCGGGCGCGTTTCCGGAACCCATTAAAAACGCCAGCGCCAAAATCGATATCAACAGCCCCGATGGAGTGCCTGATCATACCGTGGTGAATATCCGGAACGGGCACCTTGAATTTGGTGCCGACCCCATCGACTTCAGCCTGCTGCTTACCAACCCGGCTTCCGACCCCGCATTTGACGGACGGGTAAAAGGCAATTTCCAGCTCGACAGGGTAAAGCAGTTTTACAGCTTTGAACCCGGCACCAGCGTTGACGGAAAGCTGAATGCCGATATAAGCTTCAAAGGAAAAAAATCGATGGTCGATAAAAGCCAGTACGACGCCATACAAACTGCCGGAACCGTATTGCTGCGCGACCTGGTGTACCGGAGCAAAGACTATCCCGAAGGATTGCAGCTCAAACAGGCCGACCTGCATTTCACGCCCAGCACCATCAAAGTGCCCGTGGCCACC
>JASGFZ010000147.1:0-7564 GCA_047605345.1 Flavihumibacter sp.
AATTACTTTCTCACCAGAATAAACCTCTTTGGTTCTGGCTTTGCCAGGTTAGGTATTATATCAGGGTTTGATAATGGTCCAGCCCTGCTGCTGGCGAAGAATCAGCTCACCGTTTCCGCTGGGAACCAGGGCAATAAAATCATACAGCTGGCTGCGTTCGATCTTTCGCTCGCGCAGGCTGTTGCTGCATTGCGCAACGATAACGCCTTTTTCTACCAGGCTTTTCAGATCGGCTTCAAACTTATTCCCTTTCAGGCAGGCTTCGGTGCCGCCGCTGAACGTGACCAGCTCTATCGTAAGTTTGCCCGAGAGACGCGGATCAGCCAGCGCATTGTTGATATTGCGGATGGCTTTTTCGATAATCTTGGGATCACCGTTATCGAGCTGGTAGATCGCCTGGTACTTCTTTTTCTCTGCCTTGGCGCCTGTAAAAGCAGCATTGGCGGTTAAAGGGTCACCGGCGGTTTGCGCGGTGGCGCCGGTCATCAGCAACCCCGCTGCCAGTGCGCAAAAGATCATTTTTTTCATGTTGTATTTTTTGGATGTAAAACTATTTTGATACCTGTTCACGGGCTGCACGGATCGGTTCAAAGGGACCATATTTATGCTGCGTTTCCGAAAAATTGTCTGAATAAGGACCGAAGGGAAAATCGATCGGTTTATCGGCAATCTCTTTCCAATCGGCCGACTGGTCTTTATGCGGCCTTTCCCGGCTGTTCACAAATGCAGCCACATCCCAAGCTTCGGCATCAGACAGGGTAACATGGTGATAGTCGGCGCCAAAGGGCATATTGTTCCTGGCAAAGCTCGCGAAATTACTGATCCGGAAAAGACCGGCGCCATCGTTATAACTGTGCGGGCCCCATAACGGCGGATATACATACGCGTTAGCCTGGCCGTTCAACTGTCCTTCACCGTTTGCGCCGTGGCAACTCTGGCAACTGCGCAAATATACCGTTCTGCCGGCCGCCGTATCGGCAGCGCGATCCAGGTAAGGCAATTTCATAAGCGTGGTTCCGCCGGGAGAAGCGCCTTTCGGCACATCGCTGCCCAGCCATTCCATATACGCATACATCGCCTTCATCTCGCGCGAGTTGCTGTCGAGCTGCCGGCCGTTGAGGCTCCGCTCCAGGCAGTCGTTGATACGGTCATATATGGTTTGCACACCGTGGTTCCTCGCCCGGTATTTGGGGTAGGTGGAAAAAACCTTTCCGTAATTGTTTCCATAAGGAACCGTACCGCCTTCGAGATGGCAGTTCTGGCAGTTCATGCCATTGGTGATCTGCATCACGCTTCCCCTGGGGCCCAGGTAGTTTGCCGTGTGGGCGATCAGCTCATAACCGTACCAGATCAGATCGCTGTCTTCTGCCTGCCGGGGAATATGAAAATAGCTCCACCCCCGCCACACCGTATCAACCGGCTCATTCGCACGCACATTGGCCATAGTCTTATCATCTGCCTCTCTTTACGATACCCCGAAATGCATTCACCGGCAATAACTACCGCCACTATTATCAATATTATCACCGCGGGCCAATGTTGTTTCATAACCTTATTTGTAATCAGCTATCTTTTGCAACACAAATCTCCTGCTTCATGGCGATAGCAGGAAATCACCATTCCTGATTGACTATAACCTAAAGTTATAATGTGCGGTAAATTTCCGGAAAAGGTCGGCCGTTGCATCGGCCTGGCCCTGGGGCTCAATAAAATAAAAAGTGCGGTTGATTTTCAGTCCTTTTACTTCAACTACTGACAGCTCTTTGTTTTCGAGCTCTTTTGCGATGGCATGTACCGACAAAAAAGCAAGTGCCTGCGAGTGGCGGAGATAGGTTTTCATGCTTTCCGTATTGCCCAGCTGCATTTCGGGTATCAGCTGGTTGATTTTTATGCCGCAGCGGCGCAGGGCATTGGCCAACACTTCGCGTGTGCCCGAACCCGACTCTCTCAGCAAAAACGGCCATTTCAGCAATTCTTCCGGTTTGATGGCTGCTTTTTTGGCGAGGGGATGCCGTGCATTCACCGTCAGCACCAGCTCATCCTCTACGAAAGAGGTATAGGTGAATTGCTGGTTTTTTGTTTGTCCCTCGATAACACCCAGGTCAATCTCCTTTTGCAGCAAGGCCTTTTCTACCTGCTCCGTATTGAAAATGGCCAGCGTTACCTGGATGTCTTTGAATTTTTCGTGGAAGGCAGCCAGTACAGGCGGCAATACATATTGGGCCACGGTTGTGCTGGCGCCTATGCGGATAGCACCTTTGTGCTGCCGCGTGAGCAGGCCCATGTCAAATTCAAGCTGGCGGTAGCGCGTCAGCACCTCACCGGCATATTGTTGCAGCTGTTTGCCCGCAGTGGTCAGCTTTATGCGCGAGCCCTGGCGTTCGAACAGCTGCACTTTGAAATGGCTCTCGATTTCCTGGATATGACGGGTAACCGCCGGCTGGGAGATGAACAGCTCTTCAGCCGCGCGGGTAAAGTTTAATTTTTTTGCAACCGTATAAAACACCTGTAACCTGAAATCGAACATTTACCGAAGATAGCTTAATGCCTGAAAGTAATAATTTCAGAGTAATCCGGCGCATCGGGATACAACAGGATCACCTTTAATTCAGTATCGGATAGTACATCGATATTGTAGGTTATGTCATCTTCATCGGTTCCCAGGCTAAAACGCAGCTTTGACTCATTGTCGGCAAAAGCCCAGGGGCCTGAATAGGAATCGGGATCGTCTGCTGCACATTTTATGGCGCCCTCTTCCATCACCAGGGTATTATCGGTTTTAAAGAGGAAGACATTGTCTTTTTCGCATGGTTTTGCTGTCTTGAATATGTCTACCGATTCGGTTCCGTCTTTTGAGATAAAAGAAATAATCTTCCATGACTTTTCCGTGAGCAGCGCTGTTTTTGATGCCTTTGGCTTATCGTCGTTTTTTCCACAGGAAGAGAGTGCCAGCACAGGGAAAGCGCATACGGCAACAAGCAGGTTCTTTGTAAGGTTCATAAAGTTAAAATAGGTTGAACAGGTTAACGACAGGTTCAGCTTTTTAGTATGGCAAAGGGTACAGCAAGGTTGTTTCGATATTCTATCACGCCCTGTTTTTGGAGAACCATGCTATATAGGCATCAACGGCTTTTTGCAAAAACTCCTTTGATTTGCCCTCCTTCATGGCGCCGCTCTCATCAAAGCACGCCGCCACCTGGGCGAGGTACACTTCCGGCTGTTGCATGGTCGGCACACCCAGGCATACAAGGCATTGCCGCAAATGGTGATTCGCACCAAAGCCGCCAAGATTGCCCGGAGAATTGCTGAACACGGCAGCGGCCTTTCCGCTCCATACATTGCTGCCGTAAGGCCGCGAACCAATATCCAATGCATTTTTCAGTGCTGCCGGTACAGACCGGTTGTGCTCGGGTGTTATAAAGATGAAACCATCAAGCGCCCCGATGGCGCCGCGAAAAGCGGTATAGGACGGAGGCACTTCGTTATGATCATCAAAATCCTGGTTGTATACAGGCAGGTCATCCAGCGCAATGATCCTGAAGGTAAAACCCGCAGGGGCCATGCCCGCCACGGCGTGTGCGATCTTTTTGGAAAACGATGCTTTTCGCAGGCTGCCTGCGATGAGGCCTATAATTTTTGTCATATGGCTGTTTGTGTTTAAAAAATACAACAACTGTGCTGCATCGTAACGAAGCCGTACGATACTGTATCGGTTGCAGACAGTTTTTTAAAAAACCAAATACATAATATATTAAATATAAACAAATTACGAACTGGCATTTATTTAGCTTATTTTTTATCTATCCAAAACCTGTTTGCCCATGTTTCGCAATTATTTCAAAACGGCCCGGCGCAACCTTATCAAAAACAAAACCTTCAGCCTGCTGAATATTGCGGGGTTATCGGTAGGTATCACCTGCTCGCTGCTCATCCTCTTATGGGTAAATTACTATCTCAGCTTCAACCATTCGATTACGGCATTGAACCATCTTTACAATGTAAAGAATAACCAGACCTATGGGGCCGATCAATTTACTTTTTCCGCTACCCCTTTTAAGGCAAAAGAGGCGTTGCTGGAATCCTTTCCGGCAGTAAAGAAAGCGACAAGGTTTTCCGATCTGTCGGCCGACGTTTCTGTACCCGGCAAAATCATTAACCAGCATGGCGCTTATGTTGACCCCGATTTCTTTTCCATGTTCGATGTAACGGTTGTGAAAGGCGCACCGGTAAGCGATGCCAACGATGTGTCGGCGGTGGCGGTGTCGGAAAAGCTGGCAGGCATGTATTTCGGAACCGACGATCCGCTGAATAAAACCATCACCATCAATAAGCACGATTACCGCATAACAGCCGTTTACCGCGATCTTGCACAGAACACCCAGTTCAGCGGCACCGGGTTCATGCTGCCTTTCAGGATCTTCTACGATCAGAATATAAAATCCGACAACTGGGGAACAAATATCACCGATACCTGGGTGCAGTTACAGGAGGGAGCCGACCTCGCAGCCATCAACCACCAGCTTGGGCAGCTGATCAAAAAAAACAACAGCAAATCAGGCAATGAACTGTTTTTATACCCGCTGAAACGAATGACCTTGTACAACCGGTTCCTGAACGGAAAGGAAGATACCTCCCGCGGCCAGTATAAGTATGTAAAGATGTTCACGCTGATCGCCGGTATCATCCTGCTGATCGCCTGCATCAATTTCATGAACCTTTCCACCGCGCGCAGCGAGAAAAGAGCAAAAGAAATCGGCCTGCGCAAGGTATTGGGCGCTGCCAAAAGCGAGCTGGTGGCGCGTTTTTTGTCCGAATCGATGATCCTTTCCTTTGTTGCCGTTGTACTGTCGGTGCTAACCGTACTACTGGTGCTGCCCTCTTTCAACACATTAGTGGGTTTGCCACTGTCGCTTAACCCCGGCGGCGGCTGGCTGTGGGCTGCACTACTCCTGATCGCATTGATCTGCGGGTTAACCGCAGGCAGCTACCCGGCATTGTATTTATCTTCTTTCAATCCCATCCGTGCGCTGAAAAAACAGGTAACCAAAACCGCGGGCGGTTCGGGCTGGGTAAGAAAGGGCCTGGTGATAACCCAGTTTGTTGTTTCTTCGGTTATGATCATTGCCGTATTGCTGATCTACCAGCAGATACAATATGGCCGGAACCGCGACCTCGGTTTCAATAAGAACAACTTGCTCTATATTGCAACTACTCCCGAAATGATCAAGGGTTATCCTTCGTTGACGCAGTCGCTGATGCAAACGGGGCAGGTAAGCGCGGTTTCATTGGGTTCACATACGCCCTTCAATATGTGGGCCAACGGAGGCGGCCTGCATTGGGAAGGCAAGGAAGAAAACGGGGATGTACTGGTAACTTACCTCGGCGGCGACGCCGATTACCTGCGCACATTTGATATACACCTGCTGGAAGGCCGCGGCTTTTCGCCCGACCCCAAAGCCGATAGCGGAGGCGTTATCATCAACGAAGCATTCGCGCGGCTGATGGGAAAAGAAGGCCATGCAGGCGGCAGGCTATGGAGCGGCAACGACAAAGAAGATGCTGCGGTGATCATCGGCATCACCAAAAACTTTGTGTACAATGATATCACCGAAAAAGAGCCGGCGCCACTGCTATTATACAACAGCTCGCAGGCAGCAAACCTGGTTTTTGTTCGCCTGAAGCCCGGCGCCGATCTCCAAAAGGCCCTCGCCGCGGTGAAAACAGCCTTCGTCAACGCCGATGCCTCCACGGCATTCGACTATCATTTTCTTGACGCCGACTTTGAAAAAAATTTCAGCACCATTCGCTTCACCGGCTCACTGGCCACCTTGTTTGGCTCGCTGGCGGTTTTTATATCCTGCCTTGGCTTATTCGGGTTATCGGCCTTTACGGCCGAGCAGCGCATCAAAGAGATCGGCATCCGGAAAGTGCTGGGTGCTTCTTCGGGTTCCATCGTATCGTTGTTGTCGAAAGATTTTATGCTGCTGACAGGCATTTCCTGTGTCATCGCATTCCCCATCGGCTACTGGATCATGAGCAACTGGCTGCAGAACTACGATTACCGGATAACCATTTCCTGGCAGGTATTTGCACTTACAGCCGTTATTGTGCTGCTGATTGCCCTTGTTACGGTTAGCACGCAATCGCTCCGCGCAGCCGCCACCAACCCCATTAAATCGATCCGCACAGAATAACGGGTTTGCCTGCTAATTTTGAACGGCAACCGCAATTAACACAAGGCGGCAACCGTTTACAGGAAATGGGCAGACTAAAAACATACTCTAAGCAAATTGGCTTTGCTGCTCTTTCAGCCTTGTTGTACACAGGGGCGGCAGCGCAGGACTTCACAGCCATCGCCGACAGCCTGAAGGCAGAAGGAATGCGTATTTACCAGTCGGAGATCACTTCGTGGCATGCTTCCGATATTTTTATCGACAAATACAAAACGCCCGGCAATATCGGCGGCTATTTTTCTTATAAAGAAGGCGATGCCTTTATATGCACTTTTATCAACAAGGGAGATCATCCGCGGGTGATCGGAACCGTTCAGCTCGACAGCTCTTTCAATCCCCAGAAGACCCAAACAACGCTTACAGAAAGGGAGATGACGGCAAAGGAAAGCGAATATTATCTCCTGCGAACAGCCGCTTATGCCACTTTGCAGAAAGGCGGGCCCTTTGAACGCTATGACAACACCAGGCTGAATATTGTTCCGCTGATCAACGGGAACGACAAAAAAGTGTATGTGCTCACAGGGCCCACATCCAACGGCATGATCATTTTCGGCAATGATTATTTGCTGCAGTTCAATGCCGCGAATGAATGGCTGTCAACAAAAAAAATACATACTACCCTGCTGCCGGTTGAATTTGACCCGACGGGTATTAACGATCCCCAGGCAGGCATCCATTCGCACCAGCCGGCAACAGGAGAATATATTACCGCTACCGATATTGCCACGCTGCTGCTTTACCAGAAATTCGCACGCTGGGATAACTATATCGTGGTGGCGCAAAACCATGTATCGGTATGGAATTGTGTAAACAACAGCCTGTTTATAACCACACGCGAAGCCTGGGAGAAAACCTACCGGCAGCAAAAGAAAAAACGCAGGCGATAGGCAGCGCCCATACAAATCATTCCCGCACTACGCGGCCTGCCTTCATCACCAGTCGCACGTTGCGGCAATTGCCGACCTGTTTTGACGGGTCGCCGGTAACCACCAGTATATCGGCCTGCAGCCCTTTTTGCAGGCGGCCGGTTATGCCTTCGAGGTGAAGCGCATCTGCATTTACGGCGGTTGCCGCCCGCAGTACATCCAATGCCGGCATACCGTATTCCTGCATCAGCTCCATTTCCAGCACATTCTCACCGTGCGCAAATACACCTATGTCGCCGCCCATTCCAATCTTCACACCGGCTTTGTATGCTTTGAGAAAAGATGCTTTCTTTCTCGTAACCGCTGCCGGTTGCGGATCGGTTCCTTTTCGCCAGCCGCGGTACTGCCTGGTCGATTCGGTGGCGGCCAGTGTGGGGAAATAAGTGACCTTGTTTTCTTTCATCA
>JASGFZ010000148.1:0-7546 GCA_047605345.1 Flavihumibacter sp.
GGGGGCACGCGATCCCCAGGGACTGTTCACGCGCGTTTTAAGGTTCCGGTCTGACAAAAAATACAACCACTTCCCGTCTTTGGTCCACGCCGCACCATAGCTGTCGAGCCGCGATGTGGTGATGGCGCGTGTTTTTTTCCGGCTGATATCAAACAGCCACAATTGGTTATTCTGGTTACTGATCCCATTGGTGAAGGTGAAATATTTACTGTCGGGCGACCAGTTGATTTCACCTAGGCCGCCATAGGTGCTGTCGAAGCTGTACACAATTTTACCGTCCCGCATATCGGCCACCCGCAGCACCGCATTCTTGTCGGTAAAAGCCACCCATTGGGCATCGGGCGATACCGTGAAACCGGTGATCAGGGTCTTTGTATCGTGGGTGATCTGCCGGCCGCTGTCGCTGCCGTCGGCCGACATCTTCCAGATCTCGAACTCGCCGCTTTTATCGCTCAGCACGGCGATGTTCTTATCGTCGATGAAATGCAGCTCCCGATGACGGATCCCATCCTGTTTGCGCGGCTCTATCCAGCGGTCGCTTTTTGCCGGCGAAATGAATACGCGGCCGCGGCTGATCAGCGCAGCGTAATTGCCGTTGGGCGACAGATCCGCATAGGTAATGCTTCCCGAAGGATTCTTAACCCAGCGCGGCTTGCGCTGGTCGAAATCGGAACGCAGCGTGATGGGCAGCAGTTTTTCCTGGTTGGCGGCTATATCATACAGCCAGATATCGGCGCCCTTCTGGTACACCACACGGCCGTTTTGCAAATTGGGCGTTTGCAGGTCCCAGCCTTTTGACTGTGTGTGCTGTTTCAGGTCTTTGCCCGAAGTATTCATGCTCCACAGGTTCATGGTGCCGTCGCGATCGCTCAGGAAATACACGCGGCCATTGTAAAACATCGGGCTGGTGCTGGTGCCTTTGTAATCTGCCGTCAGGTTGATGGCTTCGTTCTTTCCATCGAATTTCCAGACCTGTTCGATGAATCCGCCTACATATCTTTTTGTTTTGCTGCCCTGGTTGGGGAAGCGTGTAAAATAAAGATTGCCTTCGCCGTCGTACACGCCGTAGGAAGCCTGCCAGAGCGGAATGGGTTCGCGCCGCCCGTTTGCGGGATCAATCGTAAAAAGTTGCGGCGTGGGTCTTTGTGCATAACGCGCGCTCCGGTATAATATCCGGCCGTCGGGCAGGTATCCCGAAGGAAAAATGGCGCTTCCATCGTAAGTGATCCGTTTGGGAACGCCGCCGGCGGCGGGCATGGTGTACAGCTCCGAAGGCCCTTCGTACTGGCCGATAAAAACCAGCTGGCGGCCGTCGGGCGAAAACTTTGCCGCCGACTCCATACCTGCATGCGTGGTGAGCCGCGAACTGTTGCCGGAGGGGATGTCATAGGTCCACAGGTCGCCTTCGGCGGTGAACACAATGGTATTTCCATAAATAGCAGGATAGCGGTAATAGCCCTGTTGCTGGGCATTCAGCGAGGCGCACAGCAGCAACAGCAGCGCCGACATAAGCCGGTTAGGCATACATTATTTTTTAGGGGTTATTTATAGATCTGTACCTCGATTTTGCCATCGGCATGCACCACGCCGCGGTACATACCTTCGGTATTGAAAGGCATCGCGTAGTTACCGTCTTTGTCTACGGCAATCAGTCCGCCGTCGCCACCCAGCGCCGGCACCTGCTTCATCACAACCTCATTGGCGGCGTCGATCAGCGAAAACTTGCCATACTGCATCATATCGCTGATGGTTTTGGCCACCACCAGCCTGATAAAATATTCACCCCACCCGGTGCAGCTGATGGCGCAGGTTTTGTTGTTGGCATAGGTACCTGCCCCGATGATGGGCGCATCGCCGATACGGCCGTATTTTTTGTTGGTCATTCCGCCGGTGCTGGTACCGGCTGCGAGGTTGCCCGTTTTATCGAGCGCCACCGCCCCCACCGTGCCGAATTTCGAATCCTTGTTCTCGAACAGGAAAGCCTGGGTCGTTTTTTTGCTTCCGTGGTCCAGCTCTGTTTTCAGCGAATCCTCTTTCTTCACCCGCTGCAGCCCTTTCCAGCGCTCTTCGGTATAGAAATAGGAAGGATCAACGATCTGCAATCCCTGGTCGCCGGCGAATTTCTCTGCGCCCTTTCCGGCCAACATCACGTGGTTGCTTTTTTCCATCACCGCCCGGGCGGCCAGAATGGGGTTGCGGATAACGGTTACGCCCGCCACCGAACCTGCCTGCAGGCCCGAGCCATCCATCACGGCTGCATCCATTTCATTCTTGCCTTCATTGGTAAATACAGCTCCTTTACCGGCATTGAAAAGCGGGCTGTCTTCCATTACCAGGATGGCGGCGGTGACCGCATCCATTGCTTTGCCACCCGACTGTAACACGGCATATCCTTTTTGCAGGGCAAGTGTTAAAGCTTCGCGGTAGGCCTGCTCGCGTTCGGGGCTCATCTGGCTTTTTAAAATGGTGCCGGCGCCGCCATGGATCACCAAAACGTATTTTTCCCGGGTATTTCCGGCAGGATTTTGGCTAAATCCACTGTTAAAAAGTAAAATCCCCAATAAGCTGTATATCAGTCGCATATATTAATTTCGTTTAATGACCATTGATTCCGTGCCACCAAAGTAGGAAATCCTGAAAAAACTACTCTCCATAATCGGTTACCTGCTGCTGTCGCTGCTGCTTTTGGTAGTGCTGGTCTATTTTTTACTGCAAACCACCCCCGTTCAGAACTATATCGCCCGCCAGGCGGCCAACCGGCTGTCGAAGGCGCTCAAAACAGAGGTAAAGGTATCGCATATTGACCTCGCTTTCTTCAATACCCTTGAGCTGAAAGGCACCCTGGTGCGCGACCTGCAGAAAGATACCCTGCTGTATGCCGGCAGCCTGAAAGTGAATATTACCGACTGGTTCTTTTTCAAAGACAAGGCAGAGCTGAAATACGTGGGGCTGGAAAACACCCTGGTGCACCTGCACCGGCGCGATTCGGTGTGGAATTACCAGTTCCTGGTGGATTATTTTTCGGGGCCCTCCACCGGCAAATCGAACAACCCGATCGAGCTTTCGGTGAACAAGGTCGATGTCAAAAACATCCGCATTTTGCAGGAAGACGAATGGCGGGGCGAAAACATGGGGCTCACCCTCGCTTCGCTGGCGCTGGAAACGGAAGCCTTCGACCTGCACCAGCGAAATATCCACATCAGCAGCCTGGTATTGTACCAGCCTGTTTTTTCAATTTATAACTATACCGGCTACCGGCCGCCGAGGGTCTTTGCCAGCAACGACAGCATTCCCCCGAATGATCCCGAACACCTGCGCTGGAACCCCGGCAAATGGCAGCTGTCCATCAACAACCTCGTCATCAACAACGGCAGCTTTAAAAACGATGTAAAGACCGACCGCCAGCCCTTTTATTATTTCGACGGCGCCCATTTCTTATGGGGACGGATCAATGCACGCTTCAGCGACGTGGCCCTGGTGAACGACACCATACAGGCAGCCATCGATCTTTCCACGCTCGAACGGTCGGGCTTCAATATCAAAAAGCTCAAGGCGAATTTGCGTTTCCACCCCGAAGCGATGGAATTCGCCAGCTCGACATTCGCACCAATCGCAGCCACCTGCGAAATGCCTTTGCCATGCGCTACGATACCTTCGACGACATGAGCGATTTCATGAAAAGTGGTGCTCGACGGCCAGTTCACCGATGCAGTGATACACAGCAGCGATATCGCCTATTTGCGCCCGAGCTGGCCACTGGGAAAGAGATCAATATCACCGGCAGGGCGCGCGGCACCATGCCGACCTGAAAGGCGACAATGCAGAAAGTAACTGCGGGCAAAAACACTTTCCTGAACGGCGATTTCCGATCAAGGTTTGCCCGATATCGAGAAGACCTTATCGATTTTACGGCAAATGATTTCCGCACCACCTATGCCGATGCCGTGCGCTTTCTGCCGGGCATTGCCGACCTTACCGAGCTCAACCTGCCGAAGCTGGAATTCCTCAAATTCAAAGGAAGCTTTACCGGCTTCATCCGCGATTTTGTTACTTACGGCACGCTGGAAACGGCCCTGGGCACACTGGCCACCGACGTAAACATGAAGATCCCCGAAGTGGGCATGCCTACTTATAAAGGCCGGCTCAGTACCGACAATTTCGAGCTGGGCACGCTGGTGAAAAGCAGCCAGCTCGGCTATGTTGCTTTTGAAGGCGACGTGGTGGGAAAGGGTTTCACCATGAACAACCACCTCGATGCCACGCTGAAGGGCAGCATCCCTTTTATCGATTACAACGATTACCGCTATAAAGACATCGTGGTAGACGGCCGGCTGGCCAAGAAAAAATTCAACGGGAACCTGGTGGCCAACGATGAGCACCTCGAAGCCACGATGCGCGGCCTGATCGACTTTTCGGGCAAAGTGCCCCTCTTCGATTTCGAAGCGCTGGTGAACGTCGCCAACCTGCGCGCCCTTCACTTCACGCGCGACGAAGTGGATGTAAACGGAAATTTCAACGTAAACTTTTCGGGTAATACGATAGACAACTTTATCGGTACCGCCCGCATCAGCGACGCCGCCGTTTTCAAAAACGGGCAGAAGATATCATTCGACTCCCTCTATGTGGAATCGTCGGTACAGGGCAAGGGAAACAAAACGATCAATGTGCAGAGCAATGAATTTGACGCCGTGCTGGCCGGCGAATTCAATATCAGCTCCCTGCCGGATGCCTTCCAGACCTTCCTGAACCGGTATTATCCCAGCTATATAGCGGCCTCCCGGATGAAGATCGATAACAATTTCAGCTTTTCGATCGTTACCCGGAAGATCGACGACTACCTCGACCTGCTCGACAAACGTTTCAAGGGTTTCAACTATACCACGCTGAACGGACGTATCAACACCCGTGAAAACATTTTTGAGCTCGATGCCGAAGTGCCGCAATTCAATTATAAAAACCTCGCATTCACCGATGTGAAGTTCCAGGGACGCGGCACGTACGATTCATTGGCGGTAAGCTCAACCGTGGGTGACATTTTCGTGAACGACAGCCTGCATTTTCCGGGCACACAGTTGTCGGTAACGGCCAGCAACGATCTCTCGCGCGTGAACATCCGCACCAGCGCCAACCAGACCCTGAACAGCGCCGATATTTCAGGCAGCGTGCAAACCCTCAAAGACGGGGTGCGCATTCTTTTCGATCCTTCTCACTTCGATATCAACAACAACCAGTGGACCATCGACAAGGGCGGTGAGCTCATCCTCAGCCGCGAGCTGGTTACCAGCGACGGCGTACGGATCTTCAGCGGCGACCAGGAAATACTGCTCAGCTCGGCGCCGTCTTCCATCGGCAGGGGCAACGACCTCAAGGTTGATTTAAAAAAGATCAATATCGGCGACTTTACGCCGTTCTTTGTAAAATCGAACCGCTTTGAAGGGCTGTTGACCGGTACGGTAGAAGTGATCGATCCCTTCGGAAATTTGCAGGTGGATGCCGAAGCAAAAGCAGAACAGTTCAGGATCGACAATGATTCCATCGGCGCCGTGTCGCTCGGCAGCAGCTACAGCAATAAAACCGGCAAGGTTCAGCTGCGGGCCAATGCCGTGAACCCCGATTACAATTTCGATATCGCCGGGCTGGTCAATACCAAAGACAGTTTGTCAGACGCCATCGACATCACCACCAACCTGCAAGACACCAAAATCGAATTGCTGCAGCAATACCTGTCGGGCATTTTCAGCAAGATCGAAGGCAAAGCGACCGGGCAGCTGCGCATTGTAGGCGAACCCAGCACCCTCAAATACCTGGGGGATGTTACGTTAAAAAACGGGGGGCTGCGCGTGGCCTATACCAAGGTCTATTACAAAATACCAACAGCAAAGGTCCGCTTTACCGACGGGCTCATCGACTTCGGGCAGCTGCAGATACAAGACACCCTGGGCAACAAGGGGCAGATACTGGAAGGCAAGCTGTACCACAACAATTTCAAGGATATGATGTTCGATTTCCATATCCAGTCGAACCGGCTGCTGCTGCTGAACACCAACGCAGCCGATAACGACCTGTTTTATGGTAATGTAATCGGCCGGGCCGACCTTACGTTTAATGGTCCGCAGTACGATATGGCCATGAACATCAGCGGCGAGCCAACCGACAGCTCAAAGGTTTTCATTGCCACAAAAAACAGCCGTGAGAGCGCCGATGCCGATTTCATTGTATGGAAGCAGTATGGTAAGGAGATGGAAGTGGCGCGCCCCTACGGACAGGAATCCAACCTTACGGTATCGCTCGATATCACCGCCAATAACAAGGCTACCGTTTACATGATCATCGATGAGATGACGGGTGATATCATCCAGGCCCGTGGCAATGGCAACCTGAAAATGAAAGTGGGTACCAATGAGAACTTCACCATGAACGGCCGCTACGAGATCGAAAGCGGTTATTACAACTTCAATTTCCAGGCCGGCCGGAAAACATTCAGGCTGATGCCCGACCGGAACAACTATGTTTCCTGGAACGGTGATCCCTATGAAGCAAACCTAAAGATCGACGCCCTGTACGAAGCCGATAATGTACGGTTCAGCGACCTGCTCAGCAGCGGCGGTTTCAATATTGTGGATGACAACGTGAAAAAATACCGCGGAACGGTAAATGTAATCGCCAACATCACCGACAAGCTCTCGTCGCCCCGTATCGGGTTCCAGATTGAGCTGCCCGATAACAGTCCGGTGAAAAACAATTTCAGCGCCCAGTCGCTGATCGAGCTGATCCAGCGCGATGAGAACGAGCTCTACAAACAGGTTTCTTACCTGATCCTGTTCAACCAGGTTGGCCCGCTGACCGCCGCAGGCAGCACCACCAACAACAGCGGGGCTTTTGCCAGCGCTGCTTTTGAGGGTATTGTGGTAAGCAGCATCTCGGGTTTCCTCAGCAGTGTGCTGACCAACCAGTTCACCAAGCTGTTCCAGAACATTTTTAAAGACAAGAACCTGAAAGTGGATCTCAGTGCGTCGCTGTACAGCGGCACCAATTTATCGGGCGTATCAAACTCGCAGGTATTGCTGCCCGACCGCACGAATATCGGTTTCAACATCAGCAAATCCTATCTTGATGAAAGGCTCACTTTTGTGGTGGGCAGCGCCATCGACTTCGGCATTACCGCCACGCAAACATCCACCTTCCAGTTCCTGCCCGATGTATCGGCCGAATACAAGCTGACGCCCGACGGCAAATTCAGGCTCACCTTTTTTTACCGCAACAGCTGGAGCTACCTGGTATCAAGCAACCTGCAGCGAACCGGTTCCAGCTTATCGTACCGCCGCGAATTTGACCGGCTGGGAGATATTTTCAGGCGCAAACGCAAAGAGAAGCCCGCCAGGCGGCAGGAGCACGCAGAGGCCACATTGAATAAGGAGGGGGAAGACTGACGGTTTGTGCCGGTTTGTTTCACGCAAAGACCGCCGTGGAGCAAAGACGCCATAGGCTCGTGGCAAAGTCAAAAATCAAAAATCAAAAGTCAAAAAGGGTCCCTGCGGGTGCAGGC
>JASGFZ010000149.1:0-7481 GCA_047605345.1 Flavihumibacter sp.
TTATTTTATCGGCGACGGCCGGAAGCCGGTTAATGAATTCCTGTTTTCGGTTAACCGTGCCCGTAATATCCGCTTCAGGAAAACATCGCCCTGATGCCAGGTCGGCCCGATGGCCTACATTTACAGCGTTATTTGCAAGATATTATGCAGTCATTTGAGCAGTTGTTGCAGGCATTCAGCGCCGTTTTCGAGAAAGCCCATTTTCCGGCGCAGCCGGCCAGCCTTTACCAGCCGGCGCAGTATTTTTTATCGATCGGTGGAAAGCGGGTGCGTCCTGTAGCCGTATTGATGGGCAATGAGCTTTTCGATGAGATCGTTCCCGACAGCTGGGAAGTGGCCACGGCGATAGAGCTTTTTCACAATTTTACGCTGATCCACGATGATATTATGGACAAAGCGCCCCTGCGCCGTGGTATGGAAACGGTACACACCCGTTACGGCGAGCCGACGGCCCTGCTCGCGGGCGATGTAATGCTGGTGGTGGCCTATGACTACCTCAACAAGGTACAATCGCCCCATTTACGCAAGCTGATCAGGATCTTCAACCAAACGGCCAAAGCGGTTTGTGAAGGCCAGCAGCTTGATATGGATTTCGAGCGCCTCAGCCGGGTATCGATGCCCGATTACCTGCATATGATCACCCTGAAAACCTCGGTGCTGCTGGCGGCCAGCCTGCAATTGGGCGCCGTGCTGGGGGCGCGCGAAGGCAACCAGCAGCACATCTATGCGTTCGGGCAGCACCTTGGCATCGCCTTCCAGGTGCAGGACGACTACCTCGATGCTTTTGGCGACCCGCAGAAATTCGGCAAGCAGGTAGGCGGCGACATCCTCGCCAATAAGAAAACCTTCCTGCTCATCAAGGCGCTTGAAACAGCTTCGCCGGCCGATGCGGCCCGGCTGAACGAGTTGCTGAACAGCCAGCCGGCCGATAAAGTAGCGCAGGCGCTGGCCATTTACCGGAATTGCGGGGTAGACCAATGGGCCCGTGCGCTCAAGGCAGAGTATTACGACAAAGCCCTGCAGCACCTCGATGCCATTGCGGTGGTCAACCGGCGAAAAACACCCCTTTATGACCTCGCCGCCTTCCTGGTGCAACGCGAATATTGATTTTCTCTTTATATTGACCACAAAACAACTGCATGGCGAACTCCCTGTTCAGAAAGAAGTCTATTGAGAAAATCATCCGTGATCATGAGCAGGGGCTCTCCGACGGACATATCGTGGAAATGAAAAAAGTGCTGAGCGTACGCGATCTCACCTTTATGGGAATCGCCGCCGTAATCGGCGCGGGTATCTTTTCCACCATCGGATCGGCGGCTTTCAATGGCGGTCCGGGGGTGATCCTGCTTTTTATCATCACCGCCGTAACCTGCGGTTTTACCGCGCTCTGCTATGCCGAATTCGCTTCGCGCGTGCCGGTGTCGGGCAGCGCTTATACTTATTCTTATGTAACGTTTGGAGAGCTGATCGCCTGGATACTGGGCTGGGCGCTGATACTGGAATATTGTATCGGAAACATCGTGGTGGCCATCAGCTGGAGCAGCTATTTCAATAATATCCTGCACAATGTTTTTCATGTTGACCTCCCGGCCTGGTTATCGACCGGTTACAGCACGGCGAAGCGGTTGCACGATGCGGCAGTGGCAGCGGGTCAGCCGGCCGATCAGCTGTTGTTCAATACCGCCCCGAAAATGGCCGGTATTCCCTTTATCATCAATCTTCCGGCATTTATCATTGTGTGTATCATTACGGCACTGGTATTTATCGGCATCAGCGAAAGCAAGAAGACGGCTAATTTCATGGTGGGGCTCAAAATCTGCGTACTGATATTTATCGCCCTGGTGGGCGGCTATATCATATTTGCCGACGATCTTACCGGTAACTGGGTTCCTTTTCTACCGAATGGTATGACGGGTGTATTGAAAGGCGTTTCAGCCGTTTTCTTTGCCTATATCGGGTTTGACGCCATCAGCACCACCGCCGAGGAATGTGCGAATCCCCAGCGCGACATGCCCCGGGCCATGATCTATTCGCTCGTATTGTGCACGCTGATTTATGTGGTCACCACGCTGGTAATAACCGGACTGGTGAATTACAAGGAATTTGAAGGCGTAACCGATCCGCTCGCTTTTGTATTCGACAAGATCAATATGAAAAAGGTCGGCACTTTCATTTCGATCAGCGCCGTACTAGCCGCTACCAGCGTATTGCTGGTTTTCCAGATCGGCCAGCCGCGTATCTGGATGAGCATGAGCCGCGACGGATTATTGCCGAAATCGTTTTCAAGGATCCATCCGAAATACAAAACACCCTGGTATGCCACGCTGATTTCGGGCTTGGTGGTGGGTATTCCCGTGCTGTTTGTCGACGACCTGCTGATGACCGATTTGACCAGCATCGGCACCTTGTTCGCGTTTGTGCTGGTTTGCGGGGGCGTATTGGTGCTGCCGCGGATGGCGAGCAAAGAAGGCAGGTTCAACTTACCGTATATAAACGGTAAACTGATCGTGCCCGTGCTGGTGATCCTGTTCACGGTATTGTCGCGCAGCCGGGTCAGCAATGCCCTTGCCAATGTGGGTCATGAGGGTTACCAGGAAATCCTGTTCCTGGTGTTTTTGCTGGTGGCCTGGCTGATCGGGCTGTTCAGCTTCCTCCGCAATTATTCGCTGATACCGGTGCTGGGGATGCTCTGCTGCCTGTACCTGATGATCGAGATCCCTGCGAGCAGCTGGCTGGTGTTTTTCGGCTGGATGACCCTGGGGTTGCTGGTGTATTTCAGCTATGGCCAGCGCCACAGCAAGCTGAATACGCGCGGCTAGGTTTTTTGGCCGTTCATATTCGCCGCCGAATCTCGACATTTGCAACATGAAATTCGAAGTAGGCGATAAAGTGGTGGTCCGTTTGACCAATGAAGACGGGCTGGTGACCGAGATACTGAATGATAAGATGGTGATGGTGGAAGTGCGGGGGGTGAAATTTCCCGCTTATACCGATCAGCTCGACTTTCCTTATTTCAAGCTCTTTTCCAAACAGAAGCTGGTGCCTGAAAAGCAGGCGCCGCCGAAAGTATATGTAGACCAGTTGCCGAAAGAGAAGCCGAAAGACCTGCCGAAGAAAACGCCGAACGGGGTGTGGCTGACCTTTATTCCACAATATGAAACCGATGATTTCGGCGACGAAGTGGTGAGCCTGCTGAAAATTCACCTGCATAACCAGAATGCGGAAGGATATGGTTTCCACTACCAGTTGCGGTATTTCGGTAATACCGGTTTTGAGCTGAAGAACCAGGTGATGGCTTACCAGGATTTTTACCTGCACGATATTCCTTTTTCGGATCTGAATGATAGTCCGCAGTGGCACTTTGAATTTGAGCTCCTGCAACCCGACCGCAAGCGCGCCACGCACTATGAAACCCTGGTCAAGCTAAAGCCCAAACAGGTTTTTCAGCGGATCGCCGAGATACAGCAGAAAGGAGAACCTTTTTTCAGTTATCCCCTGTTCAAAGAGTACCCGGTTGCGGTAGAAGAAGCGCCGGTGGAGCTGGGCCGGCTGGCGGCGGCAGGTTACAAAATATACCCTGCTTCGCAGGTGCGGCAGCATTTGCCGCCGGCGCGCACCGTGGTGGATCTGCATATCGAAAAGCTGACCGATAACTGGAAGCACATGAGCAATGCCGAGATATTGCAAATGCAGGTAGATGAATTTGAAAAATATTACGAGCTGGCGCTCGCCCATCACCAGCCCACGCTGACCATTATACATGGTGTGGGCTCGGGTCGCCTGCGCGACGAGATACACGATATTTTGCGGCACCGCAAACCCAGTTTTGTGAACCAGTATGATCCGCGCTATGGTTACGGCGCTACCGAAATTTATTTTAACTACTGATGAGCATGGCAGTTACCATACGCGTGGTACAGGGTGATATTACCAAAATGACAACCGATGCCATTGTAAATGCGGCCAATAGTTCGTTGATGGGTGGGGTGGATGGCGCCATCCACCGGCCCGGTGGTACCGCCATACTCGACGACTGCCGGAAAATTGTTGCCCGGCAGGGTGGCTGCAAAACCGGCGAGGCGGTGATCACCACAGGCGGCCGCCTGCCGGCCAAATTCGTTATTCATACTGTCGGGCCGGTTTGGCAGGGCGGTCATAAAAAGGAGGGTGCACTGCTGGGGAACTGTTATCGAAACAGCCTTCGCCTGGCGACAGACCATGCGCTTACCAGTATTGCCTTCCCTAATATCAGCACCGGTATTTATGGTTATCCCAAGGCGGCTGCGGCGCAGGTTGCTTTCGAAAGCGTTACTACTTTTGAAGATTTCCAGTCGCTGCGCGAAATAGTATTTGTTTGCTTCGACGCAGAAAATTTCCACCTGTTGCAAAAACTGGCCGGCTGACCTTGCCGGGGTTGTACCCACGGTATGCTGCCGGGTATTCCACACAGGCATTCCACACAGGTTTTCCACCCGTCGGGTGCCACCCGACGGGTGGAAAAAAGCCAAAAATTTCAAAAAGCGGTTCTTTTTCTTGCTCAACTAAAGAATTAGTTATTCATTTGTACGACTAATTGTTTAGTTATGGAGCAAAAACTGACGAAAGCGGAAGAAGAAGTTATGCAGGTGCTTTGGGAGATCGGGGAAGGTTTTCTTAAAGATATTGTGGAGCGGATGCCACCACCGAAACCGCATTCCAATACCGTGGCAACCCTTCTGAAAATATTGGTAGATAAAGGATTCGTGGCTTACACCACGCATGGCAGGAACAACTGCTACCGGGCCAGGATTGCCAAAGCTGCCTACGGACGGAAGTCGGTACAGCAGGTATTGAAAGGATACTTCAACGGATCGGCTGCAAGCCTGGTATCGCAGTTCCTGGAAGACGATAAACTGTCTGTTGAAGAAATGGAAGCGCTGCTCAAAACCATTAAATCAGCCAAAAAGAAATGATATGGTAGCGTTCGTATTGGCCCGGATACTACTCGTTTCGGGGCTATTGCTGGGGTATTACTGGCTGTTTTTGCGAAATCGCCGACAGCACCAGTTCAATCGGTTTTTTCTGCTGGCAACCGCTTTGAGCAGCGTACTGGTCGTTTTTGTACGGTTCGATTGGATAGGAAAAGGAACAGTTGTTTCATCGGGTGCGACTACTGCCGGTAACGATAGGCGCCTGGGAGAGCAAAGCGTTTTTGCCGAACCGGTAAACAGGGTTGGTCTGCACTGGCCGGCTATCGTCCTCGTTATGTATGCGATTGGTTGTATAATAGGAATAATCCGGCTTTGGAGGTCGGTTACAAGACTTGCTGCGATAAAAAAAGCAGCCACTCCGGTGCAGCATGGTGCGTTTCGGTTATACCTGACCGATAGCCCCGCGGCGCCGGCTGTTTTTTTATCAACGCTTTTCTGGCCCCGCGATATGGACCCGGATGGGGCGTTTGCCCGCCAGGTATTACAGCATGAACAATACCATATCCGGCAAAAGCATGGCTGGGATATAGCACTGATGGAAGTGATTTGCGTAGCCATGTGGTTTAATCCTTTTATTCATATGGTGAGAAAAGAAATTCGCCTGTTGCATGAATTTGCAGCCGATGCATTTGCCAGCGAAGCGGGTGCCGAGCTGCAGTATGCTGAACAATTGCTGGCAAAACGCCTGGCACATAAAAAAGCAAACCTGGCCATTCCTTTTTCTCAACCCCCCTTAAAACGAAGAATTATGATGTTGTTAAGCCAACAAGCCCTCGGGTATGGAAACGCCGCTGGCTGGCGTTGCCCGTTGCCGCGCTGGTTTTTTGTCGATGACGGTTCGCCCGCACAGCAGTTTGTCGTCGTCCGTAAAAAGGCGATCCGCGCTACCATTGTGGTCGATGCCGGTCATGGTGGCCCCGATGGCGGCGCTTATCATGATGGTGTTTATGAAAAAGATATCAATCTCGCTATTGCCAAAGCAATAGCTGAAGAGGCTGCAGCTTATAACCTGAACATTGTATTAACCAGAAACGGCGATGCATTGCCGGGCGGAACAATTGATATAACCACTTCATTGAGGTATCGGTCGGATATGGGTAATAATGCGGGCGCCAGCCTTTTTCTCTCCATTCACGTGGAGAGTGCGGTTGACGAGCACGCGTCGGTCTATATATCCAGCCGTCTGAAAGATCCGGTACTGTTGGCTGGTTCTGCGGCAGCCGGTTCGGCCATTGCGAAATCACTGAACCCTGTTATTTCCACCCGCCAGGAGCTGCGCCAACGCCAGGAGCAGGGTATCTGGGTGTTGAACAATTCTGCCATACCGGCTGTGCTGGTTGAATGTGGCAGCATGGCGCAGGCGGCTGATCGCGCTGTGCTAACCGACCCCGCAGGCCCCCGGAAGCTGGCCAGGGCTATTTTAGACGGTGTGCAGCAATACCTGGCAGCCCAATAAATTTACCCGTCGGGTCGCACCCGTCGGGTGCCACCCGACGGGTAAAAAAAGCGTAGCTTTGTGCCCTTCCCTCCGGGCTATCGCGCGCGGTTTTCCGCTCGAGGAAAGTCCGGACAGCACAGGGCAATACACCGGCTAACGGCCGGGCTGCAGGCAACTGCAGACAGACAGTGCCACAGAAAATAACTACCCCTTCGGGGGAAAAGGTGAAAATGTGGGGTAAGAGCCCACGGTCAGCGGCAGCAATGCAGCTGGCGGGTAAACCTTGTATGCTGAAATGCCATGTATACCGGTGGTTGAGGGCGGCCCGCCCGATGCCGCAAGGCAACGCCGGAGGGTAGGCAGCTAGAGTGTTGCAGTAATGCCGCACCGAGATAAATGATAGCCACTGCGCAGGCAGTACAGAATCCGGCTTACAGGAGGGAAGATTTTTTAGCTCATCCAGTACTGGCTGTAGAGATTATCGGACTGTAACAGTGTTTCATGTGAGCCCTGCTGCGCCACCTTGCCATCTTTGAGTACAATTATTTCATCGGCGTGGCGGATTGTCGACAGCCGGTGGGCGATAATGATCACGGTTTTGTGCTGCTGCCTGAACCAGTTGATCGCTTCCTGCACCTTGCGTTCGCTGGCGGGATCAAGGTTGCTGGTCGCTTCATCCAATATCAGTATTTCCGGGTTCCGGTACAGGGCGCGTGCAATGGCCAACCGCTGTCTTTGTCCGCCGGAAAGATTGACCCCATTCTCACTCAGCACCGTTTCATAATGACCCGGAAGCTTTTCCACCACTTCGTGCAGGCCGGTAATTTGTGACACCGTTAACAGTCGCTGCAGATCGGGCCGGAGATCACCCACAGCGATGTTTTCAATGATGGTACCTGCAAACAGATCGATCTGTTGCGGCACTACCCCGATGACCTTCCGCAGACTGGCAGTGCTGAAATGGTTGAGGTCGATCCCCCCGATGGTTATGCTACCCTCTTTTAGCGGATAAAGATTTTGCAGCAACGAAAGCAGGGATGATTTTCCGCTGCCGCTTTCGCCCACGATGGCTG
>JASGFZ010000150.1:0-7418 GCA_047605345.1 Flavihumibacter sp.
GATGGCCCTGAGCGAGCTGATCACCACCCGGTATCCGAAAGATACCCTCGATATTGTGGTGTTCGGTAACGATGCCTGGCCGGTGGAGATCAAAGACCTGCCTTATCTGCAGGTGGGTCCCTATCACACAAATACGGTAGCCGGGCTGGAACTGGCGATGGATATACTCCGCCGCCGCCGCAATCCCAACAAGCAGATCTTTATGATCACCGACGGTAAACCCACCTGTTTGAAAGTGGGCAAGCGTTATTACAAAAACAGCTTCGGGCTCGACCGGAAAATAACCACCCGCTGCCTCAACCTGGCCGCGCAATGCAAGAAGCTGAAAATACCGATCACCACTTTTATGATCGCTTCCGACCCCTACCTGCAGCGCTTTGTGAATGAATTCACCGAAACCAACCAGGGCAAAGCTTATTTCGCTTCGCTCGATCACCTCGGCGCCTTTATTTTCAAAGATTTTGAAAGCGGCAAAAGAAAAACACTGTATTAAACAAGATGCATGGATTATACAAAGATCAACACCCTGGGAGAACTGAAGAAAGCCGGTTATGTGTCGAAACCGGTAAAAGAAGAAGTGCGCGACAACCTCATTGCTTCAATGCAAAGCGGCACACCGCGTTTTGAAGGCATTATCGGTTACGAAGAGTCGGTTATTCCCGATACCGAAAGGGCTTTGCTCAGCCGGCACCATATTCTTTTTCTTGGCCTGCGCGGGCAAGCCAAAACCCGTATGGCCCGGCAGATGGTATCGTTGCTGGATGAATACATTCCGGTGGTAGCGGGCTCGGAAATCAACGACGATCCCTTTCATCCGGTTTCGCGCTTTGCCCGCGACCTGATCAGCCGCGAAGGCGATAATACACCCGTTACCTGGATGCACCGCAGCGAACGTTACGGCGAAAAGCTCGCCACCCCCGATGTGAGTGTCGCCGACCTGATCGGTGATATCGACCCTATTAAAGCGGCCAATCTCAAGCTCAGTTTTGCCGATGAAGGGGTGTTGCATTACGGCATCATCCCGCGCAGCAACCGGGGTATTTTCGTGATCAACGAATTGCCCGACCTGCAGGCGCGCATCCAGGTATCGCTCTTCAATATTCTTGAAGAAGGCGATATCCAGATCAGGGGTTTCAAGCTGCGTATGCCCCTGGATATTCTTTTTGTGTTCACAGCCAACCCTGAAGATTATACCAACCGCGGCTCCATTGTAACCCCGCTGAAAGACAGGATCCAGAGCCAGATACTCACCCACTATCCCAAACAACTGGAACATTCGCTGGCTATCACCGAACAGGAAGCCGCTATACTGCCGGTGCAGGAAAAGCGCGTGCATATCAGCGGACTTGTGAAAAAGCTGATCGAACAGGTGGCTTTTGAAGCGCGCAGCAATGAATACGTCGATAAAAAAAGCGGCGTATCGGCGCGGCTTACCATCAGCGCTTATGAGAATGCCATCAGCGCGGCCGAGCGGAGAGCCATCCTCAACCGCGAAGACAAAACACAGGTATGGTTAAGCGATCTTACCGGCATTATTCCCAGCCTGACCGGGAAGATAGAGCTGGTATATGAAGGCGAACAGGAAGGCCCTTTCCAGGTGGCGATGAACCTGGTAGACAAAGCCATCCGCGCGCTGTTCATTCAATATTTTCCCAACCCGGAAACTTTGAAGAAAAGGCGCAATACCGGCAAAGGATCCATGCAGGAGGAAGAAAATCCCTATAAACCCATCATACGCTGGTTCGACGCCGGTAACCAGCTCGATATGCCTTTTAATACGGGCGACAAAGAAAAAGAGATCAGGCTGTACGAGGTCAGCGGGCTGCACGCCCTCGTTAAAAAATTCTTCCCGAAGCTGGCCAACCGCGAGCTGGTGCTGATGATGGAATTTGTGCTGCACGGATTAAGCGCGTATTCACAGATCAGCAAAAAAATCGTCGACAACCGCCTGGAGTTTAAAGACCTGATGGGATCGATGGTGAACCTCGGCGGCAGCGACGAAGAACTGGATCTTGACTAGATGATATTCACTTCGCGTTCCAGCTCCACCCCGAAGGTGGAGCGAACGCTTTGGAGGATCTTTTCACTCAGCGAATAGATCTCCGCGCCGCCGGCGTTTCCGTAGTTGACCAGTACCAGGGCCTGTTGGGGATGCACCCCGGCATCGCCTTCGCGGTATCCTTTCCAGCCCGCTGTTTCGATCAGCCAGCCTGCCGCCAGCTTGACCATATCGCCCGGCGCCGGGTAGCCTATGATGGCCGGATAGCGCTGCTGAAGGGCCTTGAATTGTGGGGCGGTGATCGTCGGGTTTTTGAAAAAGCTGCCTGCATTTCCGATCACGGCGGGGTCGGGCAATTTGGATTGCCTGATCCGGATAACGGCATCGGCCACCTCGCGGATACCCGGCTGCCTGGCGCCGCCGGCTTCCAGCTCCTGCCGAATGGCGCCATAAGAAGTATGCAGCACCGGTTTTTTTCGCAGGCAGTACGTAACATCGAGGATCACATACTGGTTGCGAAAGCTGGTTTTAAACACGCTCTCGCGGTACCCGAAATGACAGTCGCCGATCGTAAAGGTAGCTATGCGGCCGCTCTCCATATGCAGGGCCTGCAAGTCCCAGAACACATCCTTGATCTCCACGCCATAGGCGCCGATATTCTGCATAGGTGAAGCGCCCACATTACCGGGAATAAGCGACAGGTTTTCGAGTCCGCCCCAGCCCCGGTCGATCAGTACTGCACAAACGAATGCCAGTTCTCTCCCGCGCCCGCCCGCACGTACACAAAGTCGGCGTCTTCATGCAACACCTCGATGCCCTTTATTTCGTTCTTCAATACCCAGCCAGGAAAGTCCTCACGGAAAAGCAGGTTGCTGCCGCCGCCAAGGATCAGCAGCGGAAGCGCTGCATCGCCCCGGTCTTTTTTCTGTGCCAGTAACGCCTGCAATTCTTCAACCGTGCCAAAGCGGGCAAAGCGGTGCGCCGACACGTTCATGCCGAAACTATGGAGCTTTTTCAACGGGTAGTTTGCCAGTATTTCCATACATTCAAAGTTATGGCGAGAAAAGCATTGATGTTAGGCGCCAGCGGAATGATCGGCAGCGCCCTGCTGGATGTTTTGCTGGGCGACGATTATTACGACGAGGTATTGATCCTGGTGCGAAAGCCACTGGGGCGGCAGCATCCCAAGCTGACCGAACAAGTAATCGACTTCAGCGAACCGCGTGCATACACTGCGGCCCTGGCGGATGTGGAAACGGTGTTTTGCTGTATCGGCACCACCATGAAACAGGTGAAGGGCGATCATGCCGCCTATAAAAAGATCGATTTTGATATTCCCGTATTTGCGGCGCAGGCAGCGGCGGCCAACGGCGTTTTCGGTTATATGTTGGTATCGGCGATAGGCGCCGATCCGGCGCTGACCAGCAATTTCTACCTGAAGCTGAAAGGTGTTACCGAAGAAGCAGTCAGCAAGGAACAGATACCGCAGGTGCATATTTTCAGGCCATCCCTGCTGGTGGGCGACAGGAAAGAAAAACGGACGGGGGAATCGATCGGTAAAGCGCTTGCGCCGCTGGTATCTCCCTTGTTGTTCGGCAGTTGGCAGAAATACAAACCCGTAAAGGCAGAACAGCTGGCGCTGGCCATGCTTATGGCGGCGAAAGACCCGCGCAAGGGCATATTTATCCACGAATACAAAGACATCCGGCAGCTGGCGCTTACATCGGGTCGATATCAGGGGTAACGGTTACCGATTTAAAAGGCGGCTGCTGGTGCAGGTGAGCGGTTAGCAGGTGTATCTGCTCCTTGCATTTGTGCAATTTATTGGCTTCTTTCGGCAATTTGATCAGCAGGTCCATCAGGTATTGATTGCGCACGCGGTTCACCACCGGCGCTGCAGGGCCCACCATCCAGGGGCCGAAAGCCGGTTTCATCCAGTCGGCGAACTGGCGCGCCGCCGCCTGCACCACATCGGGCAGTTTGTGTTTGAAGCTGAGCTGCACCAGTCGCGTAAACGGCGGATACCCGAACTGCGCCCTGCTGTGGAGCTCCGCTTCGGCAAGTGCGGTATAATCGTGTGCGCTTACCCACTGCAGTACCGGGTGCCGGGGGTTGCGGGTCTGGATCAGTACCAGCCCGCGGGCGCCCTTTCTGCCTGCACGGCCGCTCACCTGCTCTATCAGCTGGAAAGCCCGTTCGTTTACCCTGAAATCGGCGAAGCCTAAAATGGCATCGGCATCCAGCACACCTACCAGCGCCACGTGATCGAAATCCAGCCCTTTCACCACCATTTGCGTGCCCACCAGTATATCGGTGCGCCGCTGCTCAAACAACTGGATCAGCGCATCGTGTGCGTGTTTTCCTTTTACCGAATCCATGTCCATGCGGGCCACTTTGGCCTGGGGAAAAACTTCCAGCAACGATTCTTCAATGCGTTCGGTGCCGAAATTCTGCTGTACGAAATCATGGTTGCCGCATTGCTCGCAAATGACCACGGGCGGGTACACCGTTCCGCAATAATGGCAAACCAGCTTGTTGTGCAGCTTGTGAAAAGTAAGCGATACATCGCACTGCTTGCAGTGCGGGATCCAGCCGCAGCTCTGGCATACCTGGTAGGGCGAATAACCGCGCCGGTTCTGGAAAAGGATCACCTGTTTGTTTTGGGCGATGGTATGGCCGATGGCTTCGGCAAGCGGGGGCGACAGGATCACCTTCGACTTATCGGCCGGCTTTATCTGCGTGGTATCGACCAGCTGGATAACCGGCAACTCCAGCTGGCTGTATCTTTCCAGCAACTGTACAAAACCGTATTTCCCGGTCTTGTGATTGTGATAGGATTCCATCGAAGGCGTGGCCGAACCCAATACCGTTTTGGCTTCAAAAAGAGCGGCCAGGTAAATGGCGGCATCCCGCCCATGGTAGCGGGGCGCGGGATCCTGCTGCTTGAAAGAAGCATCGTGTTCTTCATCACAAACGACCAGCCCCAGGTTATGGAAAGGCAGGAACACCGACGAGCGGGCGCCCAATACAATACGCGCTTCACCGGTCTTTACCTTGTTCCATAGTTCCACCCTTTCATTGGCGTTGAATTTGGAGTGATAGATAACGATCGAACCTCCGAAATGCTCCTGCAGTCTTCGTATAACCTGCGCCGTTAGTGCGATCTCGGGTAGCAGGTAGAGCACCTGCCTGCCTTCTCGCAGCGCTTCTTCCATCAGCCGCATGTAGAGCAGGGTTTTGCCGCTGGAGGTGATTCCATGCAGCAGGCAAACCGGCTTTTGCGCCAACTGGTCTTTGAGCGAAGACAGGGCGTTTTCCTGCGCGGGCGAAAGCGTGAAATGCAGCTCGGCGGTCGCTTTGCCCGGCTTCAGCCGGTCGACCGTTCTTTTCTCGGCGATCAGAATATTTTTCTGCACCAGTGATTTCAGTTGATCGGCGCTGGCGCCCGATTTGGCGAGCAGGTTGGTTTGGGTTGCTTCTCCTTCGGTTTTTACCAGGTGAAGGAAGGCGAGCAGGAGCTCCAGCTGCTTGGGGGCTTTTTTATCGCCCCATTCGTTCAGCAGTTTTTCCAGCGCTTCTTCCTGCGCGTATTGCGGGTGCAACTGTATGTAGGTTTCTTTCTTTTCCTTGTAGGTATGCCTTAGTTCTTCCCATACCAGGCAAACGCCTTTTTCGATCAGGCGTTTGATCACCGGGTACACGTGCGATGCATCCAGCAGTTGCTGAATTTCGGTGAGGCGCAGCTCTTTCCTGATCAGCAGCGCTTCGGCAACCAGGAATTCTTCGTTGTCGAGCTCGCTGAAATCATCACCGGCCGCGTCGTTGTACAACAACACGGTTTCGCTGCTCAGCTTGAAATGCGTAGGCAGGGCCGCCTGCATGATCTCCCCTTCGCTGCAGAGATAATAGTTGGCCATCCATTCCCAAAACGCCAGCTGGGTGGGGTGCAGGATCGGCTCGTCGTCGAGCAGGTTGAGTATTTCTTTGGGTTCGAAAGCTGGCGGGTTGCTGTGCAGGGTTTTGATAATACCTGCGTATTTTTTGTTGCGGCCGAACACCACTTCAGCACGGATGCCGGGCTGTGCAGCCGCCTGCAGATGCAGCGGCACTTTCCAGGTAAAATTCCGCGGAAGCGCCAGCGGTATCAACACTTCTGCATATAAAACCGTATCAGCCATGTTGCAGTTCAACCAGTTTTTTTTCCATTAAAGCGTACACATCGGCCTTGAGGCGGGCGCTGTCTTTTTCATTGTAACCCGTTACCGGCACCAGGGGTAAATATACGGCCCGGCTGGTGCCCGGTGTCAGTGAAAACACGGTTTTATAATGCATTCTTTTGATGGTGTCGGGAAACAGCAGCGGCTGTATAGGCGTTCCGGTTTCCAGCGCAATGCGAAAGGCACCGTCGTAGAAATCTTTCAGCGGCCGGTCCGTGGTGTTGAAGGTTCCCTCGGGGAAAATAAAGATCGAAATGCCTTTCGACAATACGGCTTTCAGGGTTTTCACCGATCTGGCCCTTTGTTCGGCATCCTTGCGGTTCACCATTACCACGGCATTGCGGTACACAAAACCGAAGACGGGTACGGTTGCGAATTCAGATTTGCCCAATATGCGTACCGGTTCCCTGATCACTTTAACGATCATGGGAATATCCATGTACGAAATATGATTGGCTACAAAAATGCAGGGCCGATGTTCGGTGCTGCCGGCCAGGTGCGACACTTTTACCCGTATGCCGAGCAACAACAGCCAGCAGTCGGCCCAGAACGAGCAAATGCGGTAAAGCATATTGCCGCCTTTGATTTTACCGAACAGCGATACGATAAAAAATACCGGCAGCAACAGCAGCAGCAACACGCAAAAAAGGATCATGCCGTAAAGGCTGTACAAAAATCTAAACATCAATTGCAGTTACAGGTGAAATCACGGTCGAGGTCAATACAGGTGATGACTTTGGTAGTGGCGCCGCATTGCCCGAATACGATGCGCAGGTGCTGGTTGTCGGTTTTTGAATAGCCTTCCAGCGCGAAGCTCGGGCAGGGCTTATCGGCAGGATCGGATTTTGCCGGGTTTATCTTTCCGTTTTCCAGTATATCCCTCACCTCGGTTTCGGTCACTTCACGGCAGCCCATGCGGCAACGGGCGTGTTTGGTATAAACCAGCTCGGCCGGATGCCGGTTCAGTGCACCGTCGTCCCGCCCGGCAGGCGCTCTATTGCGTTGCCGGTAAAAGGATAGGGCAATTATAAATAGCGCAATGATAACCAGCGTAATACGCTTTACGGGAGCCGGCAGGCGCGGGGTCGTACGCATGGCCAAATCTACGTATCTTTGCGCCCCTATGGCTGAAAAAAGATCAGTGGCCTTCCATACGCTGGGCTGTAAGCTCAACTTCTCGGAAACTTCCGCGATCAGCCGTT
>JASGFZ010000151.1:0-7381 GCA_047605345.1 Flavihumibacter sp.
CATTGGCATAACCCGGCACATCGCTTCGCTTCCAGGGCGCAATCAGTTTTCCCGGTTGCGGCGCCAGGGTATTGTTGTACAACATCCAGCCGATATCATTCTTCCCCTCTACATAGGCGCCTGAAAACACGCGCGTATTGTTCAGTCCTCTCTTCTGCAGCGCGTTGAGGTAAGCGACGTAATCAAAGTGCTGGTTGATCAATGCGCCATAGTGTTCGCCCGAAGTGATCAGTATAAGCGGATGGTTCCGGTACAGCAGATAATGCGGGTTCGCGGCACACAGCCGAAGGGTATTTTGCGCCTGCAAACCGCCGGCATACAAAGCGGCCAGCAGAAACAGTATATATCCGTTTGTCTTCGCCATATATTCGTTATTCCGATCCCGGTTCCGGGTACTTTTTAGCCGCATCGTCCAATACCAGCACCCAGTCATTTCCCTTACCCGTTGACGGCGGTGTACACCAGTGTGTGGCTGCCGCCTTGAAGAGAAAACCGTTTTCAGCTTTCCCCGTACGCGGGTTGAACCACCATGCTTTTACTTTTTTCCCTTTCAGAAACGCCGTGTTTATTTCAATCTTCTTTCCTGCGGGCAGGTACAGCATGGCATAGCTGCCGTCACCGTCACGGAAAGCTGCTATATATGCTGCATTCGCTGTACCCTGCCCGCCGGCAACCAAACTGCTGTCGGGTATCCTGTTTAATGAAGGCCGCGACAAGATGAGCTTCTTTAAATAGCCCGCCTGGAAAGCAGCCGGCCGGTCGAGCGCCTCATACCAGTACCGGTCGGCGTGATTCAGCTTTTCAACCGCAGCGCTGTAAAACTGCCACACGGAATGATGGCCATACGTAACACCAAATCCACCGGCAAAAACAGACCGGTACAACTGCCGGCGTACATCGTAATCCCTGAAGTATCCCCTGGCGGGCGTCCAGCCAGACCAGGGGTTAATAGGATGATCTTCGTAACAGGGCTCGCCGTCCAGTACCGGTTTGGCCGGTTGCAAATGCCAGTCGCGCCAAACATTTTTCCATACAGGCTGATCCAGTTCGGCGTGGCCCGACTGGATCATGTTAAAGTCCATCCAGGGCTGATTGTGCAGGTACACCGAGCTTTCCCATACATAACCGCCGGGATGGAAGGTTTTGAGAAAATGTTTTTCCGCGCCTTCATCAAGGCCTTTCGCCAGGGCTGCATATACCGGTTTCCAGTCGTCTTTATCATCCTGCGGCGGGCGGTCACCACCCAGCACCCAAACAATATTGCCGGCATTCCTGTAACGGTTGCCCAGGTATTTTCCATAGCGGAACGCATTGGCTGTATCAAAGATCACCGGGCCGGCACCGCCGTATTTGAGGGTCACTTTATCACCCCAGGCCGGCAGCAGCGCCATCACCATTCCTCTTTGGGCCGCCATCGCCACCACCGTATCCACCAGCCTGAAATATTTTTCATTGGGCTGATCGGGATTATCGTTTAGCAGCGGATAATCTCCGTACCGGTTGGCAGATTTCATCCCGTCGAGCTCTGCAATGATCACGGCCTGTATTACATTGAAGCCTTTGCTTTTCCGGTTGTTGAGGTATTGCGTGACCTCTTCCAGCGTAAGCCGGTGAAACAGTTCCCAGCCGGTATCGCCCAGCCAGAAGAATGGAGTGCCATCTTCATACTGGATATAATGCCCGTTGGGCGTGATTTTCAATACTCCTCCGCCTGGCTGTGCACGACCGGTAAAAAATTGGCAACAGCAAAAGGCGATCGTAATAAGCAACTGCTTCATCATAACTGGCAATATGGATTGTTATTTTTTACCGAAAAGTTCCAGGTATTTTTCAGCTGATTTCGGCAACTGCGGCGGGTCGCCATCCATCCAGAGTGCATTAGCAATATAGGCATCGGGCTCATTGAAGTAACACTCGGCCGCCATAATGTCTTTGTTGTCGTTGAAAAAATCACACATATGCTCAATGAATGCCGGCACATCACCGGGGCCTTCCACTGCATGCAGGCCCCATTCGGGAATGATCAGCCCCTTGTTGTGCTGCCGCGCAAAATCGGCCACATCCTGCAGCCCCAGTCCCCAGTCGGGATTGAGCAGTGTATTCCATCCCGACCCGTCGGCGTTTACTTTGGTAGAATAGAAATTATACACGTCGCAACCCACCAGATCTACCACATCATCGCCGGGATAACCCAGCCTTAACCAGGCTTCGTTATCTGTTGCACTTTCCAGCCGCGAACCGATCGATCCTTCAAAAGTGAATTTGAAGTCTTTGCTGTACGAAGCGAAAATACCGCGTACGTGCCGCCAGGCCTGCTTGTATTCTTCGCAATTGCCGGCATTGCGGTGCCAGGCCCAGTTGCCGGGTATATCGGCTTCCCAACCGATGCGAATGATGGCATTGTTGCGGTTGTATGTAACCAGCAATTCGGCAAGCTGGCGGTACGATGCGTCGCCATCGCCGGCAACGATCCTGCTCACCGGCATATCATCGCCGCCAACAGGCACACCAATGCAAAGCCTCCGGCCCGGCCCCTGGTAAGAAACATTCCATTCGCTGTTGGCAACATTGGAAAATTTACCGAAATAGTTGGCATAACAGGTTACCAGGTCGAGCTTTCTGCCGCGCCAGGTTACAAACTCCGTTATGTTTTCGGCGGTGTGCCCGTCTTTGCCCGGCGTCCAGGCACCCGAGTGCCAGGGCAGGCCCGATGCAGGAACACCCAGTATCTCCACGGCTTTGGACGGTGCCGGAGTTGAAGGCTTATCATTTTTCTTGCAGGATCCGGACAACATGATCCCGATCAGCAAAGAATATATTTGCAGTGTACTCATGGCAACTGTTTATATGGTTCGAAAACAGGTAGGAAATATCGCTACAGGTTGGGGTTGGCATTGGCATCTCCCGCTGGAACAGGTATCAGCCATTTTGTTTTATCGCCCGGGTCGCCAATGAGCGGTATCTCTGCAGGATCGCGGTGCGCGTTGGCTTCCGCAACGGTTTCTGTACGTACCAGGTCAAACCAGCGGTGCCATTCACCGGCAAACTCCCAGGCCCTTTCCTGGATTACAGCTTTTACAAAATCATCGCCGCTCATGCTGGCTGCCAAATTGGCGAGGCCCGCTCTTTGCCGCACGGCATTGATCGCCGCATAGGCATCGGCGTTAGGAGCGCCCGATCTCGCCTGCGCTTCGGCATAGAGAAGCAATACCTCGGCATAACGCATGAAAATAATGGGGCTGTTCGATACGTAGCTCATGGAGTCACCTGTCTGTATCCTGAACTTCTTGTAATAGGGATGTTTGGTCGATAATTGCTGCCAGGTCTTCAGGCCGTTTTCCGTGTTGACGACAGTTGTGAAAGTGCCGTTCTTCCGGTTGCCTTCGGGAAAGTCGCGAAAGAAATTGATTTCCGCGAAATAATCGTCCCAGCCGCCCTCGTCGCCCGGCATGGTCGAGAATCCGTAGTAGCAGTTTCCGGTGGAGGTGCCATCGGTCATCAGGGCAAATACATATTCATTGTAGGCCGTAGCGAATATTTTCTGGAAATCACCCTGGAACAGATCGAAGCCATAAGCGCCTTTTTCGTCTATCACTTCTTTTGCTTTTGCGGCAGCCAGCGCTGCTTTTGAAGCATCTTTCACCGGGTAACCTGTTTGCGTCAGGTACACATCGGCAAGATAGGACTTTACGGTTCCCTTGTTGATCCTGCCGGGCTCCAGCTTCGCTTCGCCTACCAGTTCTTCCGCCTTCTTCAAATCGGCTTCGATCTGCGCATATACATCCACGATCTCGCTTTTTGCAACGGAAAGCAGGTCGGGCGAATAAGTGGCAGTGGTCAGCAGCGGCACCTTACCCCACCATCTAACCAGGTAATAGTAGGAAAACGCACGCAGAAAATAAGCCTCGCCGGCTATCTGGTTGATGGCGGTTTCGTCGCCGGTAATATTCTGGTAGTTGCCGATGATATTGTTCGACGACTGGATGGTTTTGTACAAACCTCGCCAGATGGTATTTGACCGCGCATTTAAGGCCGATACATTGAACTGGTCAAACTCACGGAAGTCCTGCTTGTTGAGGCCGGGATGGCTCGTGAGGTCATCGCCGCCCATGGCGCAGGCAAATTGTGCGGCATCGGCAAAACCGCGGTCCCAGGGTTGGGCCAGTGATTTATACGCGCCGGCCATCTGGGCATTCAATCCGTTCACGTTGCTCAGTGCCATCTCGCCTATTACAATTCCCTGCGGGTCTTCTTCCAGGAATTTTTTACAGCCTCCCAGCAAAAGGGCAGCTGCTGCGAAGAGTATTGTCAGACTATTTTTCATCACCTTTTTTTTAAGAATTAGAATGTTATGGTTAAACCGCCTGTGTATATCCGGGGTATGGGATAGCTTCCATAATCGAAGCTCTGGAATACGTCGCTGCCCGACCCGGTGTTGGATGATTCAGGATCAAGTCCGCTGTATTTGGTGAAGGTGTACAGGTTTGTAACACTTACGAAAACCCGCAGCGTGGCAATATCCCGCAGCGCGGTTCTCGGCAGCGTATAGGTGAGGCTCACATTCTTGATACGCAGAAAATCTGCCTTGGAGATGAACCGTGAAGTTTGCGTGAAATTCTGGTTGCTGGTGCTGAAAGCGGGTATATCGGAGGTTTCGTTAACCCCCGGAATATACCTGTCTTTTATTTCCGCCAGCGTGGGTTGCCTGAAATCGCCCCTGGCCGACACGGCCATCGCGTAGATATAGTTCATCTTGTCAAACCCGAACATGCCCTGCATAAAAGCGCTCAGCTCAAAATTCTTATAATTGACGCTGTTGTTCCAGCCCATGCTGAATTGGGGGAAGCCATTACCGATGATCTGGAAATCTTCGTTATTGATAACATGATCGCCGTTTATGTCTTCATACCTCGAATCGCCTGGTTTGGCGCCGTAGAGAGCGGCTTCGGCCTCGTCTTTCGGCTTCCAGGTGCCCAGGTATTTCAGGCCGTTGATGGCGCCCATCGACTGACCCGATTTCAGCCTGAAATCCGACAGCGACCAGTCCCAGGTAACACCCGATCCCATGTTCCAGTTGTCGTTGCCTCCCTTGCTGAGCTTGATCACCTTGTTTCTGAGTATCGATCCGTTCAGACTGGTATTCCAGCTGAAATTTTTTGTTTTAACCGGTGTAAGGCCAAGCGTAAGTTCAAGACCGGTGTTGCGCACATTGCCCACGTTCACCATGATGCCGCCGCCGCCCACATAGCTGGGCAAACCGCTGTAGATAAGCAGGTCGCGGGTGTCTTTTATGAAGTAGTCGAAGTTGACGGTTATGCCCAGGGGCTTGAGCCGCAGATCAAGACCGATATCTTTCTGTTCGGTTGTTTCCCATTTTAAATCGGGGTTTTCGGCCATGTCGATCATAATGCCCGGAACAAAACCACCGGTATTATACGTCATGCTGGTATTGGCATAGGTGGCCATGGTAGAATAAGGGCCTACCGCCTGGTTGCCTGTTTTACCCCAACTGCCCCTCAGCTTCATTTCAGTGAACAGTTGCTGCTGTTGCATAAAGCCCTCTTTGGTGATCACCCAGCCCGCCGAAACAGAGGGGAAATAGCTGAACTTGTTGTTACCCCTGAACTTGGACGAACCATCGCGGCGGATGGTGCCTGACAGCAGGTATTTGTCTTTGTAAGAATAGTTCACGCGCCCGAATAAGGAGAACAGCGAAGCTTCGCTTTTGCTCGACCCCATACCGGTACTGGTACCAAGGCTGAGGTTATCCCATCTGAAGCTAGGATATATCAGGTTCTGTATGCCTGCATTGAATCCTTCGCTTCTGTCTGTTTGCACTTCCAGCACACCGGTTGCTTCCAGTGAATGCAGATCGTTGAACGTGGTTTTGTAGGTAAGGGTATTGATGTTTTGCAGGTTCAGGGTGTTACCGAAGCTCCGGGTGGCATAGTTCAGCGGGCTCACATATTCCGTTCCGAACGATTTGTATTGCCCGTTGTTGAAATTCAGTCCATACTGCACATTCAGCGTAAGGGGCTGGATGATTTTGTAGTTGAGCCCGCCCGCCAGGTTAAAGCTGTAATCATCGGTACGCTGCAGCCTGTCGGTTGTTTCTGCCACCGGGTTGAAAGCAGTTGAACCCAACGGGTCGAATTTCGTATAGCTGCCGGAAGCTGTATATACCGGTGAAGTGGGCGACCAGGCGAGCGACTGCACCACCGGATTGGCGGTTCCGGAGTTGAGGAAATTATTCTGACTGAACCGGGCATAACCGCTCATGTTCACGTATGTGCTTACTTTGTTCGACAGCCTGGTATTGATATTGGACCGCAGGCTGTAGTATTTGTAATTAGAATTGTTGATGATGCCATCCTGGTTTTCGTAGGCGCCCGAGATAAAGTAATTGGTATTGTCGTTACCGCCGGTGATATTGATATCATACCGTTGCCCCGGGGCTTTCCGGTAGATCTCTTTCTGCCAGTCGGTACCGCCTTTCTGTTCAAACTCGTTTATCTGCGCATCGGTGAAATAAGGATCTATGCCTAAAACAGTATTGCGTTCGTTTACCATTTTGGCATAATCGGCCGCGCCCATAACATCGTAGGTCTTGATGATCTTCGACAACGACTGGCGCGTGGAGAATTCCAGCGCCACTTTGCCGCGCGAACCTTTTTTGGTAGTAATGATCACCACGCCGTTGGCGCCGCGGCTGCCGTAAGGGGCCGTAGCGGCGGCATCTTTCAGTACCTGTATATCGGCTATATCGGTCGGGTTGATGGTATTGAAATTACCGCCGATAAAACCGTCGATCACGTATAACGGGTCATTGTTGCCGTTAATGGAGTTGGCGCCTCTTACCCGAATCCGCACGTCGCCGCCCGGCGCACCGGTGGTATTGGTTACCTGTACGCCCGAAGCCCGGCCCTGTATAGCCTGGTCAACCCGCGATACCGGCTGCCCTTTAAAATCGTCGGCCGATATAGACGACTGCGAGCTGGTCATTTTTGCTTTCTGCTGTGTACCGTAAGCAACCACCACTACATTTTCCGCCTTTGAATCTGCCAGCTTCAGCGTAACCTTTACCGGCGCGTCGCCGGTAAAAGGTATTTCCAGCGTTTCGAAACCCACGTACGAAATCACCAGGGTGCCCTTATCGTCGGGCGCCTGCAGGGTGAAATTACCGTCGGCATCAGTTGCCGTACCGGTTAAGGTAACAGTGCTTACCGGTAATGTAATGGTCTGGTCATTCCCGGCATTGGCTACAGGGGGAATATTGGGCTGTGCGGTGGGGTTTAACCTGGAGAATATCCAGTTAACCATACTATCCACCCGGTTAAAAGTACGTGTTGCATCACCCTGCGTAACATTGATGCTGTAGCCG
>JASGFZ010000152.1:0-7366 GCA_047605345.1 Flavihumibacter sp.
GACCGTATCCAGATAGAGTTCGACTATTTTGTAAGGAATACAGACAACCTGCTGATGACGCAGCCGCTGCCCTGGTATATGGGAACAAACGGCACCGGGTCAGTGGGCGCACCATTGGTGAATGTTGGCGCCATGCAAAACAAAGGCTGGGCTTTCAGCATCAATACAAGGAATATTACCCGGAATCAGTTCAGGTGGGAAACCAATTTCAACCTGTCGGCCGTTCGCCCGAAAATCAAACGGTTTTACCAGGAGTCGGCCCAGATCAGCCGCACTTCCTGGTGGCTCGATAACTGGACGCAACGCTCAACCGTGGGCGACGCACCCTGGATGTTCTACGGCTATGTAGAAGAGGGCTTGTTTGGATCGCTGGAAGAGATCCAGAACAGCGCCGTACCGGTTGATAACAACGGAGATCGTTTACCCATCGATCGCGAACAGGGACTCTGGGTAGGCGATGCCAAATTCAAAGACATGAATGGCGACAATATTATCAATGAACTGGATCTTACCTATATCGGCAATCCATGGCCGAAGTTGTTCGGCGGTTTGACAAATACCTTTTCTTATAAAGGATTTGATCTGAGTATACTGATCACCGGGTCTTATGGCAACGATATCTACAATTACATGGCAAAGGTCAATTCCAATCCGAACAATATCAACCTGAGCCGGAACCTGCTGGTGGAAGCCATCAACTATGCCAAGCCGGTGGAAGAAAACGGGAAAGTATTCCTGGAAAATCCTGAGACGAACGTGGCCCGCATTTCACACGGACCCAACGGGAATTATAACCGGCCCACGTCGCGCTGGGTGGAAGACGGGTCTTACCTGCGGCTGAAAAACATAACACTTGGTTATAACCTTCCCTCAAAATGGATTTCCAGGCAACGGATTGTTCGCAACCTGCGTATCACGGCCAGTGCGCAAAACCTGTACACACGCACAAAATATACCGGTATGGATCCGGAAGTAGGCGCCTATGTGGGGCGTGATGCAGGTTCCAATAACCAGGCGATCGGCCTGGATTTCGGCCGCTATCCGCTGACACGCGTTTATTCCATGAGCATTGCCGTTGACTTTTAAACTACTTGCCATGAAAACATTTGCGATAAAAAGAAAACTGATAGTTTGTATAGGCATGGCCGCTCTTTTGGGCGCCTGCAAAAAAGAATTTTTAGAAAAACCACCCACCGACACCGTTGTAGATGCCGGCTTTTACAAAACAGATGAGCAGGTACTGGCCGGCACCTCCCTGCTTTACAGCAAGGTCTGGTTCGATTACAACGACAAGGCTGCCTTCAACCTGGGCGATTTTCGCGCCGGCGCCGTGTCCAGCGCCTGGAACTACCAGGACAATGTATTGTTCAATACCACCGGCAATACCGTCGATAACGGCGCTGCCTGGCGTTCCTTTTTCATTGTGGTGGCGCAGAGCAATATGACCATTCACAACATCAATACCTATGCAGGCCCGGCGGTGTCTGAAGCGGTAAAAAAACAGGCTATTGCCGAAGCCAGGTTTATGCGTGCAACCGCCTACCGTTTCCTGGTAATGAACTGGGGACCGGTTCCGGTTATCGAAAGCAACCTGGAAGTGATGAACGATACGTCGCTGGTGCGTAACACCGTGCCCAGCGTATGGCGCTTCATTACGCGTGAATACCGCGCAGCCGCCGAAGACCTGCCGGCTACGGCAACTGCGCCAGGCCGTTTGACCCGCTGGTCGGCCGAAGGCATGCTGGCGCGTACCTACCTGACCAGGGCCGGTGTGGAAGGCGCCGGTGCGCTGGGTCGTAAAGAGGAGTTTCTCGACAGTGCAAAATATTTTGCCGATCGCGTAATCACCCAAAGCGGCGCCAGGCTGCTTAGCGACTATGCTTCTCTTTTCCTCTATCCCTATGACAATAATTCAGAATCGCTGTTTGAATTGCAGTGGGTATATGCGCCCGGACAATGGGGCACGCAGAACTCCATGCCGGCTTACCTGGCCTATAGTTCAGATATAACCAACGGCGACGGCTGGGGAGGCGATGTCAGCGCCACTTTCTGGATGCTGAGCCAGTATGAAGGTTTCCAGATGAAGGGATCGGATACATTAACCGGGCGCACCGTTGACCAGCGCCTGAAAGCCACCTTTATGCTGCCCGGCGCCTACTATCCCGAAATCACGCAGTCTATTCCCAACGGCGAGCAAAAGCTGGTGTATCCTTACACAAAGGGTGATTATAATTTTGTGGCCGTTAAAAAATACATCACCGGAAAAGCAAAAGACGTTGGCGGCCAGTCGGCGTCGCAGTACTATGGCCACGACACCTATATGCTGCGGCTGGCAGAAATGTATCTGATATATGCCGAAGCGACGTTGGGAAACAACGCCGAAACCTACGACGGCAAGGCGGTGAATTATTTCAATGCCGTACACATGCGGGCGGGGCTGCCGCGCAGCGGCGATTCACTTACCGCCGATATGATCCAGCGGGAACGTTTCATTGAATTTGCCATGGAGGGCATGGCCTGGTACGACCTGGTCAACCTGCATTATTATAATCCCGACAAAGCCTATTCAATTCTGAATGCGCAGGATCGCGGAATGTTTGCAGCCATTCCCGACCAGTTTCCCAATCCCACCAGTTGGACTCTCGTGAAAACTTCCTGGGACAATAACCGCCGGATTGTGGCCAACAGCGGCAATTTTCAATTACCTATTCCCACTCCCGAGCTTGCGCAGGCGCCCAACCTGAGTAAACCGCCCGTGGACTATTAAACGAATAAATGCATCGTCATATGAAATGCTATAAATTCTTGTCATTACTGTTGCTGGCATTCGGCCTTATGGCTGCGTTCAGCGCCTGCAAAAAAGACGACCAGCCCAATGGCGGCCAGCCACGCATCAGGTATGTTCGCGTCACCGATCCCGCCGCGGCAGATTCGCTGCTGATAGGCGCCGGCCAGGGCAAGCTCATCGCCATTGTAGGAGAGAACCTGCAAAACACCCAGGCGATCTGGTTCAACGACCAGCAAGCTTCCTTAACGCCCACCTATATAACGGCTACCACCATCCTGGTAAGCGTTCCGGGCAAGATTCCGCTGGATATAACCAACAAGATCAAGCTTGTATTCAGCAACGGCAGTTCACTCGAATATGATTTTGAAGTGCAGATCAGCGAACCGGTAGTAAATAGCATGAACTGTGAATACGTGCCCGCCGGCGGTACCGCCGTGATCAGGGGCGATTATTTTTACGAACCGCTAACCGTCACCTTTGCCGGCGGCGTTACCGGTGAAATCGTTTCGGTAGCCGATCAGATGGTACTGGTGAGGGTACCCGAAGGAGCCGAACCCGGACAAATAACAGTAACCACCAATTTCGGCAGCACCAAATCGAATTTCTGGTTTCGCGACAACCGTAATATCGTCATCAGCAGTGATCCCTTTACCGGCTGGTGGGATGCGAGCCTGGTGGTATCAGACCCCGGGGTGGACGACCCTCCGCTGATCAATGGTAATTATCTCCGTATCAAAGCAGCGATTTCGAGCTGGCAATGGAAGGAACTGGCCGGCGGCCCCGCGAGCGCCATGGGTGATATCAGCAAGAACATTCCTGATGAAGCCATTCTTAAGCCGGAATTGTATAACCTGAAATTCGAAGTGAATACGAAAAAGCCGTACAACAATAATATGCTCCGGTTCAATTTTGGCCTGCTGGCCGAAAATACAGGTTATGGCTGGGCGCCGCCCATCGATACACAGGGCGAATGGCAAACCATTACCATTTCATTTGATGAGCTGGCGAAGAGCTACGGTATACCGCTGCAGGTGAGCCCCGCTGGCTACTGGTCGCGCGTGGTGTTCAGCGGTCCCGGTGACCTGGATGCAGACATGAGCTTCGACAACTTCCGCATCGTTCCGAAAACAATTGAAGAATAATATAACTGCTAGCTATATGCGAAAAATAATTTCATCGGTTGTCCTGCCAATGGTGCTGATCACACTGTTGCTGGCTTCATGCGATAAAAAAGAAGAGGTGAGTACGGCGGTTGAGTTGCTAAGTTTCGGCCCTTCGGGACTGAAGCACGGTGATGAAATGCAGGTTATCGGCAATAACCTGTCGGCCGTTACTTCGGTTATTCTTTCCGGCGCTACCGTCGATGCGTCCGCTTTCAAAGTGCATACGCAGGAAAGGATCAGTTTTATTATACCCGAGGCAGCCACCAGCGGTAAAATAATATTGGTTACGCCACAGGGTAATATCGAGTCAAAAGCCGCTGTCAATTTTGAAGTTCCCGTGGTGATTACCGGCATGCCTGCGACAGCCCGCCCGGGTGACGAAATAACCATTACAGGCGAATTTATGAATTGGGTGGAGTCGGTGGAATTCACTGATGCTGTGTTCCAAACGGAGTTTATCAGCAAGTCGCTCACCGAATTGAAATTGAAGGTACCTGCGATGGCGCGCACCGGCACGCTGCTCTTCCACCGGTGGTACCGAGCCGCTGAAAATTGAATCAGAGAATAGTATTGACATTGCTGTGCCCCTGGTAACGGCTATTAGTCCGAATCCGGCTACCCGCGGAGAAGAGATTACCCTCACCGGCACTGATCTCGACCTTACATACGGATTGCTGTTCAAGGGCGTGCCCGATACTATTAAAACATTCATCAGTCAGTCGGCTACCGAAATCAGGTTGTTATTACCTGAATCGGCTAACAAGGGCACGATTGGCGTTATTGCGCCGTCGCTGATTGTTAATGAGTCGGCAGAAGCTTATGAAGTTGCCGGCGACCTGCCGCCGCTGGAGCCGCTCGGCCTGGTGATTTATGACGATGCCCTGAAGAATGGCTGGCAGAAATGGGGCGGATGGGGCGCCGGTTCCGTTGACCTCGATAATAACGAGAATGTGCGCGATGGAGATAAATCCATTAAAGCCGTATTTGCAGACGACTGGGGTGCGCCCGTTCAGTTGGGTGGTGGTAACAGCTCCACATCCGCTTACCAGTATTTGTCGCTTGCAGTATATGGTGAGCCGGGTACAGCGGGGAAAGAAGTGCTGGTGATTGTAAACGGCGGTAAGAGTTTTTCGCTGCCTATTACAGAAGGAGAGTGGGTGGAAACACGGATCCCGCTGAGCACATTCGATAGTCCCGCGAATATTGACCAACTGTCATTCCAGGGTAAAGGCTGGGCAGGTACCCTCTATATTGATCATATCGGATTGCGTTAATGAATATTAACATAAATGTATAACCGAAAATATCTAATCCCGGTGTTGTCTCTTCTGCTGTATTGGCTGCTGCTTGCCTGTAGCAAATCATCCACGCCCAACCCGCCGCCGGTGGACAGTACCGCCACCGAAAATCCGGTGGTGCCTGTTTCCGATCCTTCTGCGGCGGCTACTGTCGGTTTCTTCGGCGACACCTGGTCGGCTAAAAACTTCCAGGTGCCGGATTATGAAGAGATAAGCGCAGAAGTGATTCCGGCAAGTGCAACGGTTACGATCGACGCCTCATCGGTTATCGGGAAATTGCCTTCAACCATTTTCGGGCACAATGCCGTGACCTGGATGGGTAATGATATCAATAAACCGGTGGTGGTAGATCCTGTGAAATTGTTGCAGCCGAATGTGCTTCGGTTCCCGCCGGCAGCGGCAGTGATATGTATTTCTTTAACCGGGATGAAAATGAATTGCCCGACGATGTGCCGGCGATGCTGACCGATAAAGACGGTAACAAACAGGTAACTTCTTATTGGTTTGGAAAAACCGCACATTCATGGCAGGCCAGCCTCGACCAGTATTACAGCCTGCTTCAGCAAACGGGTAGCGTGGGTATGATTACGGTAAACTATAGTTATGCGCGGTACGGTACCAGCGCCGATCCGGTGGCCGCTGCGGCGCACCTGGCTGCGGACTGGGTACGGTACGACAACGGCCGTACCCGTTACTGGGAGATCGGTAATGAAAATTTTGGCGACTGGGAAGCCGGCTATCGCATCGACCTTTCTCAAAACAAAGACGGACAGCCCGAGTTTCTGACCGGCGAACTCTATGGCAAACATTTTGGCGTATTCGCCGATTCCATGCGGCAGGCGGCGGCCGGGATCGGTAAGACCATCTTTATCGGCGCCACTGTATACGAATCCGAACCTCAAAACTGGCAAACGAATACCGTAAAAACATGGAACAGTAGTTTGTTGCCGGCGCTGAAAGACAAACAGGATTTTTATGTGGTACACAATTATTTCACTCCGTACAACGAAAATTCAACCAGCAGCGCGGTACTGTCGGCGGCTGAAACAGTCCCTGCAAAGATGATGAGTTATGTAAAGGCGCAGATCCAGCAATATGGCGCCACCGTGAAGCCCATCGCCATGACCGAATGGAATATGTTTGCCACGGGATCGATGCAGCAGGTAAGCAATACCAGCGGCCTCTTCGGGTTGATCGTGCTGGGAGAATCATTGTATAACCACCTGGGCATGGCAGCCAGGTGGGACCTGGTGAACGGATGGGAAAACGGCAATGATCATGGTCTTTTCAGCGCGGGCGATGAACCGGGTATTGCCAAATGGAGTCCGCGGCCCTCGTATTATTATCTTTACCTGTTCCGGCAGATGATGGGCGACCGGATTGTACCGGTTTCGGTCAGCGGCCAGTCGGGTATTAAAGCGTATGCCTCCACGTATAGTTCGGGTGAGGCCAATGCCACCCTGGTAAATACAACTGAAAAAGATATGGTGGTATCAGTGCAGGGAAAAAATTTCAATCCCGGTGCCAGGTTCTATTATTATGTATTGCAGGGCGATAAAGACAATGGCAATTTCTCCCGTAAGGTATTGGTAAACGGGCAGGGTCCTGATGGCGTTGCCGGCGGACCGGCGAACATAGCCGCCATCAAGCCGAGATCGGCCAATACCTACAATAATATTAAAATCAAGGTACCCGCCCTGGGTGCCGTGATGATGGTGATCGACAAAAAATAATACATTTAAGGATGAAACAGTCACGCCGGCATTTCATCCGCCAAACCGCTTTGACAGCATCCGGATTGTACCTGGGTGCAAATAGTTTATCTGCTGCCAGCTACCGTCGTATCATCGGCGCTAACGACCGGGTTCGCGTGGGCGTGATCGGTTTTTCCGACCGTCACCGGCAGTCGCACCTGCCTTGCTTCCTGCATCATTGCAAAACGCTGAATTTCGACATCACCGCCGTGTCGGATATCTGGAAATTGCGGCGGGAAGCGGGTGTTGCCGCCTGGAAAAAAGCATTGGGGCACGATATCGCTTCTTTCAGAAACAACGAAGAACTGTACAATGCCAAGGTAGCTGACGCCGTGTTCATCAGCACGGCCGATTTTCAACACG
>JASGFZ010000153.1:0-7287 GCA_047605345.1 Flavihumibacter sp.
TTTTGCAGCCAGTAAACAGTGAAGTATGAAATCGTGGGGACTGGCTTTGTTGCTGTTGGTATCGATGGTGCAGGGTGTAAAAGCGATCCGCTGGACGGGAGGGGCGGGCAGCAGCCGTTGGGATGATCCGGCCAATTGGGAGGATGCCCGGTTGCCGGGACCCGCCGACGAGGTGATACTCGATAACCGGTATGTTTCCGGCAGCTACCAGGTGCTGTTGCCCGATGTGGCCGTATCGGTGGGTCATATCAGGATGGTTGCCACCGCAGGCGCGGAAATCCTGCTGCTGCTTCCACCCACCAACCTCCTGGCCGGCGCTGCCGGTGACCCGGCAGCCATTGCCCTGCAGCTAACCGGCAGCGGATATGTACTCGACATTGAAAACGGTTGCAGCTTTATCAATGCTTCAGGCGCAGCCAGTGGGTATGCCCTGTGGCTGAACGATTCGATCAGTGTACGCAACGGCGGCAGGTATATTCACAGAAGCCGCACGGGCCATGCAGCCATCGTTGACAAGCTGAGCCGTATGCCGGGCACAGCGCAGGGCGTATTCCGTTTTGAGAATACAGACGCCGCTTCGGTCATATCGTTGAGCGGCCGGGTATTCGGCCGGCTGGAGTTGTCTGCAGCATATGCGCCAGACCGGCAGGTGGCCTATACTGCCGCCGGCACCAGCAATGCGCTTATCCGGTCAGACCTGGTGCTGGAAGAGGGGGTTCGGTTTGCATTCAATTTCAGCGATACGATTCGCATATTGGGCAACCTCGAAGGGCGGCAGGCTGTGCTGAACCTGGCGAGTGCCGCGCGATCGCTTACCCTTGCTATCAGGAAAGATATCTACTGGGAAAACGGCAGCATCGGCGCTGTCAATACCAATGCGGCAACCGGACTGCTATTGTTGGCGGGAGACCGGCAGCAGCAGGTATCTGTCAATATACCAATAGGGGCGGGAACCACGTTGGCGCTGGATAATATCCAGGGTTGCCGGAGCACCGGCGACCTCGCTGTTACGCACATGCTGGAGCTGAAAAACGGACCGCTTTTGCTGAATGAAGGCAGCCGCCTGTTGCTGGGGCCGTCAGCGGTTGTGTTGTGCGACAGTTTGAACCAGCACAGTTATGTGGAAGGTATTATTCGCAAAGCAGCGTGGAGCGGAGCGGCACTCCGATTCCCGGTGGGAAAGAACAACCGGCAGCGGTGGATACAGCTGGCAGGCGGCGCAGGAGATATTGAAGTGGCTTACTATGCCGCGCCGTCTCCCGGGCACCCGCTTGCGCCAGGACTGGATCAGGTGTCTGCGTTGGAATACTGGTCGGTGTTATTGCCGCAGCCTTCGCCCGTACAGGTGTCGCTGTCTTTTGCGAAACAGCCAGCGGGATACTGACAGATCCGGCCGGCTTACGCGTGGCATATCTTTCGAACAGCAGGTGGCTGGATGGCGGAAATTCAGCAACAACAGGAAACACTTCTTATGGTTCCGTTACAAGCGAAACGATCATACCGGAAGCCTCTTGTTTGCTGACGCTGGGCAATAGTGCCGGGGGCGGAAATGTACTGCCCATTCACCTCATGGAGCAGGAAATGAACAACCTGAATGGCCGGTGGATCTGCCGGTTCCGCGTACTCGATATCAGTGCGGGTGATAAATGTTTCATCGAATGGTCGGCCGATGGAAGCCGGTATGAAACCGTGTCGGAGATTGCGCTGCAGGCGGGTCAGTCGTTTTACGAAGAGCCGCTTCCTTCCCGTTTGGAAAAAGGGTTTTTCAGAATCGTTTTGACAAACGACGGCAATCGGACGGCGGGAAAATCCATGCGGTTTGGAAATACACCCGAAAAATGGACGGTGCGGGTATTGTCGCTGCGAAGCCAGTCGCTGGCCGTTTTCAGCAATGAGACCAGGCCTGCGATGGTTCAGCTCTTCGACGGATGCGGGCGCTTGCTGTATCGCCAAAAGCTGGTGCTGCAAAAGGAGCCAGCCAGGTTTCGCTCTGGCAAAAGACCTTTCCGCCGGGTTATTATGTGGTAATGGTTACAGACAGGGCAGTTTGCTGGTGACCCAGCAGGTTTTACTGAAGTAAGCGTTGCACTTTTCTTCGGTATTGCTGGAAGGTTTTTTCTTCCTGTTTGATGAAGCTGTTGTCTGCCAGCTTGCCCGTTACTTCGTCCATTTCTTCGCGGTTGGCATACACCATGGCGCGAAAGGGGTTGAGGTAATCCTTTTCACGCGACTCAATAATCCGCCGGGTGAGCTCTTTCCTGAAACCGACGCTGTTTGCCAGCAGCTGTTTCAAAGCAGCCAGGTCGGTATGCAGGTCAATGCCGAAAGCGGATTTGTAAAGAGAGATGGCCTGTTGCAGTTTATCGTCGGCGTAATAGTCTTGTTGCGTGCGATAGAATGCATGCACCGACTCCCAATCCGAAACCGTATTTCTTTTGATGGCAGCGACCAGTTGTTTTACACGGTCGGAGCGGATGAGCTGCCCGCCGATATTTTCCCAGCCTTGCAATTTTCCCGGCGCCGGCAACTTTTTCATCAGTGCGCGCAGGGAAATATCCCTATCGCCTGCTTTGGCCGTGATTTCCCGGGCTGCGTAATAAGCCAGCAGTTGCCGGTACCATTGGTAGCCCCTGGCCGGTTTTACCAGTATCACCGGCCTGTTGCTTTTTTCTGTTGCAGGCAGTTCAACCGGCAACTGATCGGCAAAGCCATCATTTTCCAGCAGCAGCTGCCTGCCCTTATTGGCGTACTGGCGATCGGTGCCTGACCGGACCTGTTGCCGGTACCATGCTGCACCGGTGGCTTTTTCCAGCAGCTGCATGGCTTCCCGGCATTCTGCAGCCGTATCGGGTGCGAGGTAATCGTATTCCAGCCATTGCGTGCGGTCGATCCGGCTATCGCGGTCAACATATTTCCAGGCATTACGCGCAAGGGCGTACATATTGTATTGAAACCAATAGCCCGGCATTATTTGCAGGCGATTGTTCGAGAGATCATTACTTACCAGTGCGAAGGGCAAACGGATATCGAGCTCGGCGGGATAATCACCTTTGGCGAGCATACAAAACGAGGCAAACCGGGAGTTGTGCTTCAGGCTCACACAAAGCCCTGGCCAGAAGCCGCGGCCGGCGATCAGTTCGCCGTCGGCGCTGCGGGAATTGTGGTTGGAGCCGATGGTGGCGCCGGCTGCCATATTGCTTTGCCCCATTACCAGAGAGGCGCATAAAAAGGAATTGTTGTGGTGTTGCTCATGCGCGGGGAAGATCAGCGAATTCAATACCTCGCAGCAGGAAATGGTAGCGTTGTTACCGAGGTAAGAGTTGATAAGCCGGGCGCCGTATTTGAGTTGCGAGTGAGAAGCCATTACAAAACGCACTGCTTTTACGCCGTAAAAGATGCGGCAGCCGATATTGATAATGCCGTTGACCAGCTCGCAGCCTTCACCCACCTGCGACCGCGCCTGCGCCGTGGAGTGTATGGTCAGGTTCTTAAGTTTGTTGGCGCCTTTTATATAGGCGTCGGTGCCGATAAGAACGTCTTTTATGACACGTGTGTTTTTGATCACCGTACGATCGCCGATCATACCGTAATAGCCGCGGTGGTTGTTGAATTTTCCGGTGGTGAAAGCGATAAACTGTTCCTGCAAGTTTTTGTCGTGGCGATTCCTGCTCCAGAGATAGGCGTCGCCCGGCAGCATACCGTCAAAGGGCAATACTTTGCGGCCTCCGTTCTCGTTGCATATTTCCAGCCAGATGCGCAGCTTCTCGTCTTCGCCTTCCTTGATGATGCCGTTTCCGAATTTGGCATGACCGGTGGTGGCCAGCTCATTGATGTTGGCAAGCATCACTTCATTGCCGATAATATAGTGCGCCAGGTAATTGACATTGTCTACCACCACATTGTCGCCGAAGTCGCAACTGATAATGGTACTGTTATACAGTCCTACCGGCAATTGCAGGTTACTGTACTCGAGGCAAAAGGGTTCCAGTTTCCCGATGCGCACCAGTCCGTAGAAAGTGCAGTTCTTGACCAGCTCCGGGTTGAACGCGTCCGACACCAGCAGCTTATTCCAGTCGTCGTTGTGGTTACGATTGCGCACCAGTACTTCGATTTCGAATGCAGTCAGCTGCCGGTAATGGATACCGCTGTTGTTTTGCCGGTTGCGGAGGTAGTATTCGTCGTTCCCGGCGGGCAGGAAATTGCCGGGGATAAAATTGTACCCCATTGTCTGCACCGGGCTTTTCCTGATCAGGTTCATAATAACTGCTTTATTCTACGGTAACGCTTTTGGCCAGGTTGCGGGGTTTGTCTACGTCCAGTCCCCTGGCAACGCCGATATAATAGGCCAGCAATTGCATCGGGATGGCATTGATCAGCGGCGCTATCAATTCGTTGGCATAGGGCACCACAATGATATCGTCGCAGAGTGCGGGCGCCGATTCATCGCCTTCGCTCACCACCGCTATCACTTTTCCTTTGCGGGCTTTGATCTCCTGCATATTGCTCAGCACTTTTTCGTGGAAGGAATCTTTGGTGGCCACGAAGAAAACAGGCAGCTTGTCGTCGACCAGGGCAATGGGGCCGTGTTTCATTTCGGCAGCGGGATAGCCTTCTGCATGTATATACGAAATCTCTTTGAGCTTCAGCGCACCTTCCAGGGCAACAGGAAAATTATAACCCCGCCCGAGATAGAGCGCATCTGTTACATTTTTGTATTTCTCTGCAAGCAACCGGATAGGCGCGTGCTGTTCCAGCGCCACCTTCACTTTTTCGGGCACCTCACTCAATTCAACAGGTGTTGAACCTTTGCCGATGCTGCCTGTATCGGCAATTTTCAGCGCCATCATAACCAGTACGGCAAGCTGTGCGGTGAACGCCTTGGTGCTGGCTACGCCGATCTCGGGACCTGCATGCGTATAAGCGCCGCCGTCTGATACCCTGCAATGGATGATCCTACCACGTTCACCACACCTAAAATAATACCCTTTTTCTTTGGCGCTTTCAATGGCTACCAGCGTATCGGCTGTTTCGCCGCTTTGGCTGATGGCAATGATCACATCGCCTTTGCCTACTACCGGGTTGCGGTACCTGAATTCGGAAGCATATTCCACTTCAACCGGAATACGCGTCAGCTCTTCGAAAACATATTCGGCAATCAGCGCCGCATGCCAGCTGGTGCCGCAGGCGACCATGATAATGCGTTGCGCATTTTTCAGTTGTTCGGCATGTTGCTCAATGCCGCTCATCGTAACGGTTCCCCTGGCCGCATCCAAACGACCCCGCAGGCAGTCGAAGATCGTATCGGGCTGCTCGAATATCTCTTTCAGCATGAAATGATCATAACCGCCTTTTTCGATGGCTGCCATTTCCATATCCAGTTGGGTGATAAAGGGTGTTATTTTTTCATTGCCCGGGTTTTTAAGAACCAGCTCATCGGCTTTTACAATAGCGAGCTCGTAATCGTTGACATATACCACCTCTTTGGTGTATTCGATGATGGGAGAGGCGTCGCTGGCGAGGAAATGAGCGCCCTTGCCGATGCCAATCACCAGCGGTGATCCTTTGCGGGCGGCGATCAGCGTGTCGGGATGGTCCTGGTCGATCAGCACAATTACATAAGCGCCCACGATCCGGCGCAGGGCGATCCGCACGGCTTCTTCGAGGTCGCCGCCATGGTGCAGGTGAATGTCTTCAATGAAATTGAGCAACACCTCGGTGTCGGTATCGCTGGTAAAATGATAACCTTTTTTGACCAGCTCCGACCGGAGCTGTGCATAGTTTTCGATGATGCCGTTGTGGATCATCGCCAGCTTTCCGCTTTGTGAAAGATGCGGATGCGCATTCCGGTCGCAGGGTTCGCCATGGGTAGCCCAACGGGTATGGCCGATACCGATCGTTCCCTGCAGCGGCAGGCCTGTGAGCATTTCTTCGAGCTGCGCTACCTTGCCCTGCTTTTTATGCACTTCGAGCCTGCCATTGCGAATAAGCGCCACACCCGAACTGTCGTATCCCCGGTATTCCAGCCTCTTCAATCCTTTGAGGATAATGGGATACGCGTCTTTTTGTCCTACATAAGCTACAATTCCACACATAATACTGCTTTTAAATAACGGTCGCGGGTAACCGGCAATCTACCGTTTTTTACGCAAACGTTTGCGTAAGAGATGGTTAAATGTCGCAGGCGACCGCGAAAAATGGCGGGTTTACCCCCGGCAAATTGCCGGCATTGAAATAGTATTGTAGTTGTAAAACAAAACAATATGGAACGGTTGCAATTCAATACAGAAATCGATGCGCCGGTATCGCTGGTAGAAGAAGCGATGCTGGGTAAATACAGTTATCCGGTATGGACGGCCGCTTTCAATGCCGGCTCGCACTATGAAGGGGGATGGAATAAGGGAGACAATATAAAGTTTGTGGGAGCAGATGAGAATGGCCGGAAAGCCGGGATGGCGGCTGTTATCAAAGAGAGGATTCCGGGCAGGCTGATAGAGATCCAACATTACGGACTGGTGCAAGGCGATACCATTATAACGGAAGGCAAGGCGGTTGAAGAATGGTCGGGAATGGAGATATACCGGTTTGAGGCCCACCCGCATAAAACCCTGCTGACGGTTGAAGTGGATGTAAACGATCAATACAAAGACTATTTCAATAAAACCTGGCCTGAGGCATTGGGCCTGTTGAAACAATATGCGGAGAAAAAAGTGATCCGCAGGCCTTATCCCTGTTTCTGGTTCAACGTAGAGAAAAAAGCAACGGAGGCGGCTGAAATGTATTGTTCCCTGTTCGCTGGTGCAAGCATGAAAGCCTGCACGCCGATGGTGACCAATTTCGAGATCGGCAGCCTGCCGGTGATGTTACTCGATGCAGGTTCGCAGTTCCGGCCCAATCCAACCATTTCCCTGTATGCAACCTTTGAAAAAAAGGAAGAGATCGACCGTGCCTGGTCTGCGTTTTCTGCCGAAGGCACCGTGCTGATGCCTCTGCAGAAATACGATTGGAGCGAATACTATGGCTGGGTGGCCGACCGGTTCGGGATCAACTGGCAGCTTACGCTGGGAAAAATTGAAGCGGTGGGGCAGCAGGTGGTTCCGCTGCTGATGTTCTGCGGCGAGCAGCAAAACAAGGCCGAAGCTGCGATCGATTATTATACCCATCTGTTCAAAGACGCCGAAAAAATAGCTGAAGCCCGTTATGCGCCCGGCCAGGCGCAAACAGCCGCCACCATCGTGCATGCACGTTTCAGGCTGGGTAATACCCTGTTTATGGCAATGGACAGCGGCA
>JASGFZ010000154.1:0-7272 GCA_047605345.1 Flavihumibacter sp.
AATTTTTATGCAATCGTTGATGTGCAGAAGAACTTTCCCGGCCTTGAGCATTTTTCAGCCGATAAGCTGATCGCCTGGGCGCGCGAACTGAGAAAACGTATCAACGAAAAATACAGCTTCGTTCATCCTGAAAATGAAACGATCAATGGCTGTTCGCATATCCTGTGGACGGGTGCCGTGATCAACCCCGCTTCCACCGCACGCAACGCCGTTTTTTACGGCGATAAAGCGATCGACCGCAGCCCCTGCGGAACCGGCACCTCCGCACGCATGGCACAATGGTATGCAAAAGGCAGGCTGAAAAAAGGCGACCGCTTTGTGCATGAAAGCATTATCGGATCCACGTTCACAGGCACTATTGAAGAAGAAACAACCGTTGCCGGGAAACCCGCCATCCGCCCCGGCATTGAAGGCTGGGCCCGCATTTACGGTTATAATACCATCAGCATCGACCCCGACGATGATCCCTATGCTTACGGCTTCCAGGTGATTTGAAATTTTACCCGTCGGGTGGCACCCGACGGGTATATTTGCTGTATGACAGCCAGAACGGAGCGGAAATTCATCTTTTTGGTCAATCCGATCAGCGGTACAAAAACAAAAGACGACCTCGGCAGGCAGATACTGGATGCTGCCCGGAAACGGAATACCACCGCCATTTTACTGCCCAGTGTGGCTTCGGGCGATTATTCTTTTGTAGAAGCGCGCATCCGTGAAGAAGGGTTTTCCGATATCATTGTTTGCGGCGGCGACGGAACCGTTAACCAGGTGGCAGCAGCACTTCGGCACCTGCCGGTTAATTTCGGCATCATACCCATGGGATCGGGAAATGGCCTTGCCCGTACCGCCCAAATACCCAAGGCCGCCCAAAAAGCCATTGACCTTGCATTGACCGGAAAAGCGAGGTATGTTGACGCCTTTATGATCAACGAGCGCTTCGCCTGCATGCTGGTGGGCCTGGGCTTCGACGCAAAAGTAGCGCACGACTTCGCGCAACAGCAAACGCGCGGCCTGCTCACTTACACGAAACAAACGCTGAAGAATTATTTTACCGCCGTAACTTATCCTTTCGAGATCGTGGTGCAAAACCAGGTGATCCGTACCGATGCTTTTTTTATCAGCATCGCCAACAGCAACCAGTTCGGCAACCAGGTTACCATTGCGCCGCAGGCCAGCCTGAACGACGGACTGCTCGACATTGTGCTGGTTCCCAAAATGAACAAAGCCATCCTGCCGGTTGCCCTGATACAGCAGCTCAATAGCGGAAAGCTTACCACCTCTCCCCGCGAAAAGCCCAACACCATCCAGTATTTCCAGGCAGCAAAGCTGCAGATCAGGAACCGCTGCAATGCGCCCCTGCATATCGACGGCGAACCGGTTGAGTCCTGCCAGCAGCTCAACATCACGGTTATTCCCCGTGCCTTTAAACTGATACAACCCGAAACTTAACGACTGCTGCGGCTCAACTGTTGGTAAGCCTGGAATGCCTGCGCGTTTACTTCGCTGTTGAGCGTATTGATAATATCCTGCCGCTCGCGGCGCGTCAGGTGGAAATTCAGCGCGGCCCTGGCATCTTCTTTCTCCGGAACATACTGGAACGTGAGCTTCTGAAACTGGTTTCCCAGTAAGTCGGCCGTGAACGCCAGCTGGTCCATCTGGTTGTATTGCTGCATCTTGTACCAGTTGTATTGCAGCAGCAGCATCGGTTTGGTCACGATTTCCGAAATGGCGCTCGACGCAAACGGCGCTTCCCAGCCACCGCCTTTCCGGTCGCGTATCTGGATCAATACCACCCCCGCCGTATTTTCCCTGATCCAGTTTTCAAACACATGTACAAAGCGAACGGCCGTTTCGATGCCGTAGTTGTCCCTGAGCCCGGCGTCCATCACATCAATGGTCGGCTGCGCGGGCAGCCACACATTCGGCAGCACATAGGGGAAGGTGGCATTCATGCGCAGGGCCGTGAGTAAACGAAGATTCATCGGGTCCTGCTGCGCAAACAGGGCGGCAAAGTCGATGGCGTCGGGATCGGAGCCGTCCTGGAGGCTGCTGTCGCCCGGCGGCCGCATCAGAAAGCTGAGCGGGTGGGTGCTGATCAGCATCTTCCGGCCATCGCGCGTGATCACCGAATTGAAGATCATCGTCGGCATGGTTGCCGCTTTTTCTGCCGCCGCAAACTGGCCCAGCCCGCGGTCCAGCAGGAACCGGGTATTCTTATTGAACTGCTGTTCAAACGAATAGGCGCGGTCTTTCACATAGGTATAATTGCCGACCCTGAACTTTTGCGCGGGCGCCGCCAGGTCGCGGGCAACAAACGAAGAGAAGGTAGGATTCAGCAGGTCTTTTGAAATATCATCAATGAAAACACTGTCCTGCAGGTTAACCGGTTGGCCGGCATCGCGCTGTTCGGCCAGCGCCCTGAAATAAGCGGCGCCCAGCATACCCCCCGAGGCACCCGTGATCAAAAAGCACTGCCGCATCAGCTGGTGACCCGACAGGCTGTCGAGCTTCTGCAACACACCCATCGTAAATGTGGCGCTGCGGGTACCCCCGCCGCTGACCGAAACAATATACAGGCGTGGCTTCTCCACACCCTGCCGCGCCTTCCAGTGCTCCAGCACATGGATCATCGCTTCCTTGTCTTTTTTTATTTGCGACGGACTGGCCAGCCGTTTTAAATTTTCAGGATCGTATGCGGCGCGGGGTATTTCCTTTGAATAGTTCAATCCATACGCTTTATTGGTAGGATCAATAATACCGGTCTGGTACAGCAGGTTCAGCAACACCAGGAACAGCACCGCAAAAGGAACACTCCAACTCTGCAGAAAATAGGAAACGGCGCCGAATACCGACACCAGTATGGCGAAAAAAATGGTGATGCTGGCGGCTGCCGGCAGCTTGAACATTTCATAGTCGAGCAAAAAACCAACCACCATCAAAAACACAAATGCAATGAACATCGACAATACCGCAGCAAAATGATGACGGTTAAAAATATTCTCCAGGAAGTCGGTGCTGTAATGCGTTACATCCCGCACCGCTTTTACTTCCAGCCGGCCGCTCAGGTAATACTGCACTTTGATCAGGCGGCTGCCGCCGCTTGTGAGCACGATATATGGCCGCAGCCCTTTGTAAACCGGCGGGGTCGACAAATCATGATTGATCATGTTCCGGGCGATCTGCACATCGGCGCCAAAAAAATAGCCAAACGAAACCAGCACAATAAAGGCAAGCCCGCACAAAAAGCCCATGGCCAGCAACAATACCAGCGGCAACGGCATCAGTTCCTTGTAGGTGTTGAACCAAACCGCCCTTAAAAAATAGAACAGTAGAAAAACCAGCGGAATAATCGCATTGTTGATGCAGTACTTTAAAAACGGGCGGGTAGTGGTGGCCAGGAAACGGAAATGGCGGCTGAATAAAATAAAAGTGGTGATATTCCAGCCCATGATAAAAACGCCGAGGCTGACACCCACAATAGCAGTGCTGGTGGCGTTTACCCTGCCGAGGTATTCAGGCGACAAAAACAACGAATCAACGCCGAATGAGGCCATAAAGCTGCCATTCACTGCACCAAAAAGGATGAACCAAAAGATCAGGAGCACCTGGAACTTTTTGAAATGGAGCAGCAGCAACTGAACCGGAAATGAATAAAATATGGCGTTTATGGTCTGCTTCATACAACGGATATCCGGATAACGTTGCAGACCACCATTATATTCTCAAATGGTACGCCTGCCGTTGAAAAGATACAACATAGTTACCAGTGATAAAAGCAGAAACATGGCCATCAGCTGGTGAACCTGGGCCATCCATTCGAAATTGCCCCAGCGGTTGGGAATGATATGAATGCTGAAAAGCAGGGAGAAAATACCGAGCATCACCTGCATCACCACCAGCAGCAATGGCAACCGCAACCACTTGCGTGTCAATGCCGTTAACGGTTGCCTGCCGGCCTTTATATACCAAACAATAATTAAAATGGTGATCAGGTACGCCAGGTTGCGATGGATAAAATGAATGGTGATCTTGTTGTCGATAAGGTTGAGCAATACCGGGGTATCGCGCCAGAGACCCGAAGGATACCAGGAACCGTTGATCGTTGGCCAGGTGGGCGCCACAGTAGCCGCCTTGTGCCCGGCCATCAGCGCCCCGTAGATCAGTTGTATGCCCACCAGGCCCAGGATGATAACCAGCAACCGCTTTATGCCTGCCGCCGCATTTCTTTCTCTTTTATCGATCAGCAAACCGAGGGCAAACCAATAGGTATAACAAAGCAATCCAAGCGCCAGTATAAAATGCATCGCCAGCCGCGTGGGCTTTACATACACCGCATCGCCGGTTAATCCGCTGGCAACCATGATCCAGCCAACCAACCCCTGCAAAGCCCCTATAAAAAACAGCATGATCATGGAGTTCACCATGTCTTTCCGTAAATATCTTTTCTGTACCAGGTACACAAAGCCCACCAGGAACACCACGCCGATGAGCCTTGCCCAAACGCGGTGAAACCATTCCCAGAAATAAATATTCTTGAAATCCTGCAGGCTGAAATCGGAATTGAGCAAACGATACTGTGGTGTTTGCCGGTATTTTTGGAACTCTTCCAGCCAACGGTCTTTATTCAGTGGCGGAAAAGACCCGGTCACCACATCCCACTCTGTAATGGACAAACCCGAACCGGTAAGCCGCGTAATACCGCCCAGCGCCACCTGTATAATGATCATGCCCACACCAATCAGTAACCAGGTAGCCACGGCTTTATTGCCTTTCTGCAGCAGAATTGTATCCATACGGGTGCAAAGTTAATGATCGCCGTTCGAAGGCCCCGGCCAATGCTGTATAGCTTTCTGTATTTTTGTTGTATGCCGTTGAGTAGTTATTACCAGGAATGGCTGATCGAAGCCGGTTGTGATGAAGCGGGGCGTGGCTGTTATGCCGGCCCGGTTTTCGCCGCGGCGGTAATTCTTCCCCGCGATTTTCAGCACCCGCTGCTCAACGACAGCAAGCAGGTAAAACCGGCCGACCGCTACCTGCTGCGAAGTATCATTCAGCAGGAAGCGATCTGCTGGGCCGTTGCCTCGGTATCGGCCGAAGAGATCGACCGCATCAATATATTGCAGGCTTCTTACCTCGCCATGCACCTGGCGCTTGACCAGCTGGCCGTTGTTCCCGAGTTATTGCTGATCGATGGCAACCGTTTCAAACCCTACAAAGCAATAAAACACCAGTGCATTGTTAAGGGCGATGGCAAATATGCTTCCATCGCCGCTGCCAGCATACTGGCCAAAACCAGCCGCGATGATTATATGATCTCCCTGCACGAGCAATTCCCGCATTACAACTGGAAAGAGAACAAAGGCTATGGAACAGCCGTGCACCGCGATGCCATCAGCCGGCATGGACTATGTAGTTATCACCGCAAATCATTCCAGATTATACCCGCGCAAACCGCTATAGACTTTCAAGGGCGCGCCGGCCGTTGAATCAGTCGGCCGCCCATTCACCCGCTCCCATGCGGAGCAGCGCCGGCGGATCTACCGTACAATCAACGATGGTTGATGGTACCCAGCCGCCAGTTCCGCCGTCAACTACCAAATCCACCTGCTTTCCGAAGTTTTCTTCCATCAGGCCCGGATCGGTATATTCTTCTACCATCTGTCCCGGCAGCGAAGCACTTAAAATCGGCCGCCCCAGCTCCTGCACAATGGTGCGGGCAATATTGTTACCGGGCACCCGCAAACCAATGGTGTCTTTCCTGCTCTTCAACAGCTTGGGCACTTCCTTACTGGCCGGTAAAATAAACGTATAAGGGCCGGGGAGATGGCTTTTCAATAACCGGTACATCGGTGTGGAAATGCTTTTGGTGTACTGGCTCAGGTCACTCAGGTCATAGCAAACGAAAGATAACTGTGCTTTTTTCGGATCGATCTGTTTGATCCGGCAAATGCGCTCGATGGCCTTTGGTTGAAAAATATCACATCCAATGCCGTAAATCGTATCGGTAGGATAGATGATGATACCGCCCTTCTGCAACGCATCCACAATGGTGCGGATGGCCCGCGCCTGCGGATTATCCGGATGAACATGAATCAGCATCTGTAAATGTAACAAGTTTATGACGGCGGGTATTTAACAGCTGAAAAATGATTTAACAATCAATTCATACCTATTTTTGCCGATAAACATATAATAGATGCTCCTGGAAACAGTTGATTCTGTCGAGGATATCTCAGCAACCGAGTTCAGGCAGAAATATTACGACCCCAAACGGCCCCTGGTCATCCGGGGGCTGGCAAAACAATGGCCGGCATACCAAAAGTGGAACTGGGATTATTTCAAAGAAGCGGTCGGCAAGGTGGAAGTGGGGGTGTACAACAACACGAAAAGCGATGCCTATACACCCATCAATAAAGCCGACGACTATATGCTGTTCGGCGACTATCTCGATATGGTGAAGAAGGGACCGGTAGGCCTGCGCATATTTCTCTTCAATATCCTGAGCCATGCGCCCGAGCTTACGCGCGACTTCACCTGGCCCGATGCACTGATGAAGGGTTTTGTAAAAAAATTCCCGATGCTTTTCGTGGGTGGCCAGGGCTCGGTAACCCATATGCACTTCGACATCGATATGTCGCACATCCTGCATACACAGTTCGGCGGCAGAAAACGTGTGCTGCTTTTTCCATTTGAAGAACAGGATAACCTGTACCGGAAGCCCTGGGAAGTGCTCAGCTTTGCCAACTTCGAAAAATATTACGATCCCCAGAACAGCAAACTCGACCTGCAAAAATTCCCGGCGCTGAACAATGCCCACGGTTTTGACCTGGTACTGGAACCCGGCGATACACTGTTCATGCCTGCAGGATACTGGCACCATATGGAATACATCGACAGCGGGTTTGCATTAAGCCTCCGGGCGCTGCAGGCATCCTTTTCCGGCAAACTGCAAGGTGTATGGAACCTTGTCGGCATGCGAAACATCGATACCCTGATGAAAAAAACGGCGCCGGTGTGGTGGTATAACCGAAAAAGAAACCATTATCAACTGCCATAGCAGAAAAAAATCCACAATTTGTTTGTATCGTAAGCAAACGAACGCTAATTTTAGGCACCCTTTAACGAACGTTAGCTATTGCTGATGTTGCCTGTCAGGCCGCTATATCCTTAGAATACCATTCCCAAACGTCACTTCCTGTTGAAACGTCAAATTGTTCGCCCTGTATGGGGTGGCAGATCGTACTTATAAGAATATTGAAAACCCAAATACAC
>JASGFZ010000155.1:0-7255 GCA_047605345.1 Flavihumibacter sp.
GTCGTGTGCTGAAATCATTGAGCCCCCGCGAAGCGGAGATCGTAAATGCCTATTTCGGTCTCGATGGCGAAAACGGCGTGACCATCGAACAGATCGGTCAGAAATACGATCTTACCAAAGAGCGTATCCGCCAGATCAAGGAACGCGCCATCAAGCGTTTGCAAAAGGCACGCTACAGCAATGCGCTGAAAGCATACCTGGGATAAGAAAATCATCAGTTGAATGGGATTTCAGAGGCAGTCTTATCTTTGCCTTTCTGAAATCCCATTTTTTATAACGGTACCCGCCGAAAACCTGCCAGTTGATTAAACGACATCTATATCTTTTCGTTCTTCTTTTCCTGTTGGCCTCCTGCGAGAAATCCATCTCTTTCACGCTTGATAAGGAAGAACCCAAACTGGTGGTGGATGCATCCATCGAAAGCGGCCAGCCGCCCCGCGTGGTGCTGACCCACAGCCTGGACTATTTCAGCCAGATCAATCGTGCCATCGTGGAAAGCTCTTTTGTACACGGCGCGCAGATCGATATTTCCAACGGTACGCAAACCCATCGCCTGAAAGAATATGCCATAACCACTCCGGTCGTTAGCCTCTACTACTACGGGATTGATTCCAGCCAGCTGTCCACTGCCTTTGCAGGCGAGTTGCATACATCGTATCACCTTTCCATTACTGTTGAAGGGCAAACCTACACTGCGCAAACGACCATCCCGGCCCTGGCCAAAACCATTGAATCGCTGCGTTGGAAAAAATCCGAAAAAAACACCGACAGCAGCAAGGTGCAGGTGCTGGCCCAGGTGTACGACCCGCCGGGATTGGGTAATTATATTCGTTATTATACCAGTGTGAACAGCGCGCCTTTTTATCCCGGTCTCAGTTCGGTGTACGACGACCAGATCGTTGACGGCCTTACCTACGAGGTGACCCTTGAAAAGGGAGTGGACCGGAATGAAGAGATAGATGTTGAGAATTACGGGTTTTTCGACCGGGGCGATACCGTGGCAGTCAAGTTCGCGAATATCGATAAAGCCACTTACGATTTCTGGCGCACCATGGAATACAATTACCAAAGCATCGGCAGTCCTTTTTCCTCGCCCACCAGGGTGCTGGGCAATATCTCCCACAATGCCCTCGGCTATTTCGGCGGCTATGCCGTCAATACCGGTCATCATCATTCCCCACTGACCCTGGCGGCATCCACACCGCCTGCCAGACCCTGCAGGCCAACTCCTTCATCCGCGTTCACCCTGTTCCCACCGTCCCCGCTCACAGTGAACCCTTTTATTCACCCATTGTTAATTAGAAAGTTTGGCCTGTACCCCAATCTAAAACACCTTTGCACTCAATTTTGACTTTGCAACCATGCCAAACACGCCAGAACATACCCATTGCCTGATCATCGGATCGGGTCCCGCCGGTTATACCGCCGCTATTTACGCGTCGCGCGCTGCGCTGAAACCCGTATTGTACCAGGGCATTCAGCCCGGCGGACAATTGACCATCACTACCGAAGTGGAAAACTATCCCGGTTATGCCGAAGGTATCCAGGGCCCCGAGATGATGATCGATTTTGAGAAGCAGGCGACGCGCATGGGCGCCGATATCCGCTTTGGCCTGGCGACTTCGGTCGACTTTTCAGCCCGGCCCTTTAAGGTGGTGATCGATGAAGAAAAAGAGATGACCGCCGATGCGGTGATCATCGCTACCGGCGCTTCAGCCAAATGGCTGGGCCTGGAAAGCGAGCAGCGGCTCAACGGCTTTGGCGTAAGCGCCTGTGCAGTATGCGACGGATTCTTTTTCAGGGGAAAAGAAGTGGCGATCGTGGGCGCCGGCGATACCGCCTGCGAAGAAGCGGTTTATCTGTCCAAGCTCGCCAGCACGGTGCATATGATTGTGCGCAAGGGCGAGGATGGTATGAAGGCGTCTAAAGTAATGCAGGATCGTGTGAAGTCTACATCCAATATCAGGATATACTGGAACAGCGAAACGGTGGAGGTATTGGGCGACAACAAGGTAACCGGCGTAAAGATCAAAAATACCCTTACCGGCGATGTGCAGGAAGTGCCGCTCAGCGGATTTTTCGTAGCCATCGGCCACCAGCCCAATTCCGACCTCTTTAAAAGCTGGCTGACCATGGATGAAGCCGGTTATATCATCACGCAGCCGGGTACGTCGAAAACCAATATAGAAGGCGTTTTTGCGGCGGGCGATGTGCAGGATAAGATCTACCGCCAGGCTGTTACGGCCGCGGGCAGCGGTTGTATGGCGGCGCTTGACGCCGAACGTTTCCTGTCGGGCCTCGGTCACGTTTAATTCGGTTATACATGTCTGTTATACTGTCGGTGCACCTGCACAAACTGATCTTCCACGGCTTTCATGGCATTTATGAAGGTGAAGAAAAAACAGGAAATGAATTTGAGGTCAGCCTCGACATTCATTACCGTGTCAAAAAAGAAAAGCTGGCCAATATCAGGGAGCTGATCGATTATGAAGCGGTGGTGCAGCAGGTGCGCCGGCGCATGGAAATACCCACGCCCATCCTGGAAGAGCTGGCCTACAGCATCACCCAGAAAATAAAGCATACCTATCCGCAGATAGAAAAAATGCAAATCACCGTTTACAAGCTCAATGCGGCCATTACCCGGTTCCAGGGTAAGGTGGGCATTACCGTTACACGCACATTTGATCGCTAGATCTGTTTTCCGCGCCAGCGGCCACTCCTGATATACATAAAAGCCATCGAAAACATCAGGGTCCAGTACAGCCATTCCGACATCCAGCCAATAGTGATGGGCAGGCGGTAAACATGCAGCACCAGGTACACATACAGGCTGTAAAAACTGATGGTGATCATTTCAATCAGCAGGTTGATCCTTGTTTTGCCGGTGCCGGTAACGGCATTGAGCCAGATGGTGCCAACGCTCATCAGCAGCAGGGCCACAGATATCACCCTGATCACCGGTATGGCGGCTGCCCTGAAGGCTTCATCCTGGCCGTAGAACTGCAGGAAAAAACCGGGAAATAGATTCAGTAAAACAGCCAGGCAGGTACTCACGCTGATGCTCAGCCGAACGATGCGGCGAATCAGCTTTTCCACCTCATCTGACCTTCCCTGGCCGATAATATTACTGACCATGGTGTTGGTGGTGGCGGCGAAGGCCCAGGTGAAAACACCGAACAGCCCGAAGATATTCCGCATGGTATTGCTAACGGCCAGGTCGCGCGTGCCGTAGTGTTCGATCAGAATGTAAAAATACTCCCAGCTGAAGATGGAGATCGCGTATTGGAACACCAGCGGCGCCGACTGGGTGAGCAGGCTGCCGGCAAGGGCCGGGTGCCAGCGGAGGTCTTTGTACAGGTGCAGCTGTTTGCTGATGCCGTTCCATTCGATAACGGCAAATACCACCATCATGCCTGTGGCCTCTGCAATAACAGATGCCACGGCGGCACCGTTAAAGCCAAGGGCCGGCAGGCCGAGCTTGCCATAGATGAGGCAGTAGTCGAGGCCGATATTGGTAATGGTTTCGGCCGCCGTGCCCCATACCAGGTAACGGCTCTGGTTGGTGCCTACCAGCAGGGCGTTTCGCATCTGGTACACGTATAAAAACGGTAAGCCGAAGATGCGGATCTTCAGGAAATGCACACAGGTATTGACCATATCCGGATCGCGCAGGCTCGCTTTAAGCGCCAGGGGCGCCAGCAGCCAGGTAATGGCGATGCCGGCCAGGCCCAGGGCCAGCGACAGGTAGAGCCCCTGGGCAAAAAGCCGGCCGGTGTCTTCGTTTTTATTCTGTCCCGCGCGCCGCGAGATCATGGCCTGCAGGCCGTTGTTGAGCCCCTGGCCAATGACCGCAAAGATCAGGTAATACACCCCGGTGATCCCGGCTGCAGCCAGCGAGGTTTCACCCAGTCGGCCCAGGAAAATATTATTGGTGATGAAATTGATCTGTGGAACAAAAATGGAAAAGCTGATGGGCAGCGCGATCGAGAGGATCTGCCGGTAGGAGATCGAGAGGCGGAGGTCGGTACTGGCGGGCTGGGCAGACATATGGCCGAAAATAATGTAATATTGCACGCACCGTTATGTCTTATACCAAGCTACTTGATTTGAAATTGAGCGATCAGCAGCAGCCGGCCGAAGAAATCCTGTTCCTGCAGGTATCGCCCCGGGCGCTGCAGGTAATGGTCGCCAACGCCCTTCGGCAGCCGCTCCTTTTCCAGCGCATTGAATTCGACAAAGACAGTGTGGAAGAAAAACCGGAAGCGCCGCTGGCGGCATGGCTCCATGAAAACCGCGATTTTACCCGTCAATGGTCGCGCGTGGTCATTATCCATGATTGCGCACAGGCGGTGCTGGTGCCTGCTGTTTTGTACAATGTGGATAATGGAAAGGAGCTGCTCGATGTGCAGTTTGGCGATCTTTTTAAAGGCGCCCTGCTTGCCGACGAGATCAACGGGCGGCAGGATTATTCGGTGTACCGTATTCCGGCCGAAACCTTTCGGCAGCTTGCTGCCGCCAACGACAACATACAGCACCGCCACCTGATCAGCTTATGGCTGGAATGGCTTGATAAGATTCCTGCTTATGAAGCGGGAGAAGTGTTTGTGCTGTTTGAAACCAGCCATATTTACCTGGCGGTACGCAGGGAAGAGTGGCAACTGGTGCAGCCATATGAATACCAGCAGCCGGAAGACATCAGCTATTACCTGTTGTCGGCCCTGGAACACACGGGGCTTGATCCCGAAAAGATTCAGCTGTATTTCAACGGCTGGATCAATACCGATTCTTCGCTGTACAACGAACTGATCAAATATGTAGCTGATATCCGGATGGCACCCGTGCCCAATGGCCTGGTGCTGCCCGAAGACCAACTGGGCGACGGGCAGGCACATTATTTCACTCCTCTTATCCAGATGGCTTCATGCGTATTATAAGCGGCAGCCTCGGCGGCAGGAGGGTGAGTCCGCCGGCAAACATGCCTTATACACGACCCACCACCGATATTGCCAAAGAAGGATTGTTTAACATTCTTCAGAACAACCTGGATTTCGAGGGGCTCAAAAGCCTGGATCTTTTCGGGGGCACCGGCTGCATCAGCTATGAGCTGGCCTCGCGCGGCGCTGTATCGTGCACGGTGGTGGAAAAAGACCCTGCCATGTTCGCCTTTATCCAGAAAACGGCAAAGTCGTTTGGCTTGCAGCAGCTGAAAGTGGTGCGGGCCGATGTATTCCAGTTCATGGCGAACTGCAACGAAAGCTTTGATTTTATTTTTGCAGGCCCGCCGTACGCCCTGGAAAACATCGACGATCTTCCCCGCAAAGTGGCCGAATACGCGCTGCTCAACCCCAATGGTATGTTCGTACTCGAACACACGCCGCGTAATGCCTATGAGGGCTTTCCGTTGTATGTGCAAACACGCCATTACGGAACTACCCTGTTTTCTTTTTTTATCAATCGCTGAATGATGGCGGGCAGCACCAAAAACCAAACAAGGCAACAATACCTGGAAAAGCGGTTAGCCCTTACCGGTAGCGAGCGGACCCGGATCGACGACCTGTTGCTGATCCGTTTCCAGCAGTTTCCCTTACCCCGCACGGTCGATCGTGTATTGAGCTTCTGGCCGCTGGTGGAAAAGGGCGAACCCAATAGTTTTCTGCTGACCGATTTTTTACAGTTCCGCCATCCCGGGACGGTTCTGTGTTATCCCGTAACTGATATGGCCGGCCGCCAAATGCAGGCCGTACAGGTGGATGATGACACCCGTTTTGTGCTGAACAAATGGGGGATAGCCGAACCGGCCGGCGGGATGGCTTTACCGGCGGAGCAGCTGGACCTGGTGCTGGTGCCTTTGCTGGCCTTCGACCTGAACGGAAACCGGCTGGGTTACGGCGGCGGTTTTTATGACCGTTTTTTGCCCCGCTGCCGCGGCAACTGTATTTTTCTCGGCATCAGCCAGTTTCCGCCCCTGGAAGCCCTGCCCGAACTGGCCGAATATGATATACCTTTAACAGCCTGCATTACACCAGAGCGGATCTATGAATTTTAATTTTCCATTGCTGAAGCCGATACGGATCATCCTGTTCCCCTTTTCACTGGTGTACCTGGCGATCATTTTTGTACGCAATAAGCTTTACGAAAAGAAGGTATTGTCTTCCCAGGCCTTTGCCCTGCCCATGATCTGCGTGGGCAATATCGCTGCCGGCGGCACGGGTAAATCGCCTATGGTGGAATACCTGTTGAGGCATTTCAGCAACAAATACCTGCTCGCCACCCTGAGCCGCGGCTATAAACGCCGCACGAGTGGTTATGTGCTTGCCGGCGAGCACACCGATGCGCTCGATATCGGCGATGAGCCGATGCAGTTCCACCTGAAATTTCCGGGGGTGGCCGTGGCGGTGGGTGAAGACCGGGTGGCGGCCCTGCCGCAGTTGCTGCACGACCGGCGCAATACAAAAGCGGTGATACTCGACGATGCTTTTCAGCACCGGGCCATCAGCGCCGGGCTCAACATCCTGCTTACCGACTATAACAACCTGTACACGCGCGACTGGTACCTGCCCACCGGCGATCTGCGCGATGAGAAGCGCAGAGCCCGCGAAGCCGATATCGTGGTGGTTACCAAATGCCCGCAAACGCTGGAGCAGGCCGAGGCCGATTCCATCAGAACAGAGCTTCGCCCGGGTGAAACACAGGAGCTTTATTTTTCGGCTATCCATTACGGTGAGTTGTACCATATCATGAGCCGTACACCCTTCCGGCTGACCAGTGAATCGGAAGTATTGCTGGTAACCGGTATTGCCAATCCCCGGCCTTTGAAACGCTGGCTGAACGACCGGTGCCGCTCGTACGAGCAGCTGGTGTACAGCGACCACCATATTTTCAGTATCGACGACCTGAAAGATATCCGGCGCCGCTACGAACAGATGAACGCCCCGGGCAAGATCATTCTTACCACCGAAAAAGACGCCGTGCGCCTGGTTAAATTCAAACAGGAGCTGGGGCCGCTGCCGCTGTACGTTATTCCGATCGAAATGCTTTTTTTATTTGGCGACGGGGAAAAGTTTACCCATAGAATCGGTACATTTATTGAAGGATACAAGCCTGCAACAAACCCGTCAAATGAACAAGCCGAAAAAAGCTAAAAAGAAGAACAAGACGAAACAACAGGGTAGGGAAAAGACCTTACAGGGACGGTTGGACATCACCCGCAGCGGAATGGGATTTGTTACCACCGAACAACAGGAGCAGGATGTAC
>JASGFZ010000156.1:0-7241 GCA_047605345.1 Flavihumibacter sp.
ACCTAAAAAATACAATAACCCCACTGCAACCATCGCCACTTTCAGTTTGCCCTGCTATCGATATGCGGAAGTACTGCTTCTGTTTGCTGAGGCCTCTGCGCAATCGGGCGGCCCCACCGCAGAAGGTATTGAAATGCTCAATAAGGTGCATCGCCGCGCCTACGGTTATAATCCCAACCAGGCATCTCCGGTTGATTTTAAAGCTGCCGATTATCACGCTGAAACGTTTACCGACCTGGTGATACAGGAGAGAGCTTATGAGTTCCAGCTGGAAGGAAAAAGATGGTTCGACCTCGTTCGCTCCGGGCGCGTAAAAGAAATAATGCTCCGGAATATTCAGCGGGAAGTAGCTGATAAGCACCTGCTTTGGCCCATACCTTTGATTGAATTTGACCTGAATAAGGCATTGGATCGCAGCAAGGACCAGAACCCGGGTTACTGACACTATTTGGTATATTCCATTTCTAATGAAGTTGATTAGTCTTTTCGTTTGTTTTAGCCTGTTTTATTCAACGCTTACTGCGCAGCCCGGCGAACTGTCTGCCGGCGCGGCAAAGGTGAGCATAAGCCCGCCACCCGGTACGCCGATGGCGGGCTACTATTACCACCGGATTATGGAAGGTGTGCACGATGATCTTTTTGCCAGGGCATTGGTGCTGGAAAGCGGTGATACAAAAATTGCCTGGGCAGAGTGTGATCTTATAGGTATCAATGCACAAATTGTTGCCCGTGCGCGACGCATCGTTGCGGAGAAATATGGGTTTCGCCCCGACCAGGTGATGATCGGCGCCACCCACTCGCACACGGGACCTGTTATCCCCGGCTTTCGCGAGCAGTTTGCGCCCCGTCAACCGGCCGTAGATATGATAGACGCCTATGCAGCCGGATTGCCGGAAAAAATTGCCGCAGCTATCGGTGAGGCCTATTCGAAGCGGGAGCCTGCCAGCCTGCTGGTGGGAACCGCTATGGAAGAATCCGTCAGCTTTAACCGCCGGTATTTTATGAAAGATGGCAGCGTAGGATGGAATCCCGGTAAAAATAACCCCGCCGTTTACAAGCCCGCAGGCCCTATCGATCCGCAGATCGGTGTTTTATTTGCCGTCAACCGGAAAGGAGAATACATAAGTTCCCTGGTCAATTTTGCGCTCCATCTTGACTGTGTAGGCGGAACTTATATATCTGCAGATATCCCGGCTACGCTTGACGCCTGTCTTTCGGCAGCTTTGGGTAAAAATATGACGGTGATATTTTCGCAGGGATGCTCGGGTAATATCAATCATGTAAATACCAATGAAGAAAGGAAGCAATCGGGACCGTCTGAGGCCGAACGTATCGGCAAAATACTGGCCGGCGATGTTATACGCGCCAGTACACAATGCGACACGGTTGTTCAAGCAGGCATCCGCCACTTGCAGGCTACGGCCCTTTTGCCACTGGCGTCTTTTCCCAAAGACAGCCTTGGCTGGGCGAGGCAGGTGGTGGGGCGATATGGAAAAGCCGGCGCCGCTCCTTTCCTGGATTTTGTAAAGGCGTTTAAATACCTTGACCTCGCTTCCAGGGATGGGAAGCCGCTTGAGGCGGAAGTGCAGGTATTCACTATTGGTAAAGACCTGGCGATTGTTGCGCTGCCTGCCGAAGTATTCACGGAACTGGGAATGTATATTAAAAGAAGGTCTCCTTTCAGGTACACATTTGTTACCACACAAACCAATGCATCCCTGGGTTATCTGCCCGACTACAAGGCCTATGCCGAAGGTAACTATGAGCCTCTTGTATCGAGAGCGGCAGCCGGCGGCGGTGAGAAGCTGGCAGATACCGCTGTTCGGTTATTGTATCAGCTAAAAAGCAGTGTCAATTGATGAGGGTATTATTCTTAACGCTGCTCTGTACCTGCAGCCACGCGCTAATGGCTTTTCATGCGCCGCTGCTGCCGGCTCCGCAGCAGGTTCAATATGGCAGCGGTTATATTTCGCTTCGGAATGCGGTGGTTAAACTGGTCGTTAGCCAGGTGGCCGAAGAAGACCGTTTTGCGCTGCGTGAGCTGCAGTCGGTACTTGCCGATGCAGGCGCTAAAAAAACAGGAAAGGAGGAACTGGTTATTTATCTGAAGCGGACAGGCGCTTTATCACCGCTGCCTGTTCCGGGTGAAACAGCGGGAAGCGGATCACGGGAAGCATATAGCATACGGGCAAGCGGCCGGGCGGTTTATATCACCGCCTCGTCGAGCGCCGGTATTTTTTATGGGGTACAAACCTTCCGGCAACTGATTGAACGCAAAGGCGCAGATCCGGTTATTCCGGAAGTGGAGTTGCACGACTGGCCGTCGATGGCTTATCGGGGCTTTATGATGGACATGGGTCATATGCAGTTCCTCCGTATGGAAGAGATCAAACAGCAGATCGACTTCCTGGCCCGCGTCAAAACAAACCAGTATTATTTTTATTCAGAAGCAAATATTGAGCTGGAGGGCTACCCGCTCCTGATGCGTGATGCCCGCTTTACGAAGGACGACATCCGAGAGATCATCGCGTATGCCCGTGAAAGACATATGGACGTTGTTCCAAACGTGGAACTCTATGGTCATTTGCACGATTTGTTTAAACTGGAAACTTATTCCGATCTGTCGGTAAACCGGTATGGCGGTGAATTCAAACCACGTGATGAGCAGGTACGGTTAATCATCAGCGATTGGATATCCCAGCTTACCCGGTTGTTTCCCAGCCCGTTTTTTCATATAGGCTTTGATGAAACATGGGTTATAGATCTTGAAGCAAAGAAATTGGGAATGACTCCCGAGCAGTTGTATGTGGAAATGCTTAACCGCACAGCTGCGGAAGTAGTCAAAGCCGGGAAACGCCCCATTGCCTGGGCTGATATGCTGCAGAAATACCAGTCGGTCATACCTAAAGTCATACCCGAGCTCACGGCCTGCGCCTGGCACTATTTCCCCCTGGAGTCTTCCACCTACGACAGCGTGCTGGCGCCATTCACCCGCGCAGGGCTGGCGTTGACGGTGCAGTCTGCCAGCGTCAACTGGCATTGGTTGTACCCTGCTTTTGAACTATCGTTCGAGAACAATAACAAACTTGTAGCCGGCGGCAGGCGAAACGGCGCCACCGGGTATATCAATTCTGCGTGGACCGACGACCCGATGAGCCTGATCAGGTTATGCCGTCCTGATATGGTTCATGGCGCGGCTGCAGCCTGGCAGGAACAACCTGTTGATAACAAAAACTTTTTCTCGGCGTACGCCCGCGTGGTGCATAGCGCTGGTATAGCCGAAAAGATGGATACGGTTTACCGCAGCCTGTTCCTGGCTGAATCCTGTATCAGATCGGTGGTTGGAGAAACGGACGACGCACTTTGGGAAAATCCTTTTCTGGGCCCGTCAAAAAGACTGTCTGACAGTGCAGTACTCCAGTTGAGAAAGGGCAGGCTTTTTGCCGAGCAGGCGATGGCTACACTGGAAGGCAAGGCGCTTTCAGGCCCCGACTCCGTAACATTATTTTCGGTGCTTACGGCCGCCAGGCAACTGGATTTCCTGGCTATGAAATTCCTCTTTGCCCGGCAAATAAAAGACATCTATACGAAGTACCAGCAGCAGCGCGATCTCCGTGAATTCAGAATGGTCATGGCTGAAGTAACGGCCTATTATCACTCTATGACCGTTGATGTTTGCGATGCCATTACAGAAAACAAGAAGAGGTTTGGGAAAGCATGGCTGAATGAGTACCATGACTTCAGGCTGGGCATTGCGCTCGCCAAATTCGACCTGGAGCTGCACTACTGGATGAAACTTCGTACCAGGCTGGAAACAGTTGCATGGTCGGTTAAGGCAGACGAGCCGCTGCCGTCTTATGAAGAGTTGTTTGGTAAATGAGAGAAAGTCAAAAATCAAAAGGCAAAAAGGGTGCGCGTGGGTGTGGGAGGTTAGTTTACTATCTGTTCTTCGAACCAGTGGAGGTATTTGTCGATCTGCGAGACGAGGTAATAGGGCAGGTTCAATAAATGGACGGTTTTGCCTTGCGGTGTGGTAATGGCAGACAGTGAAGTTTTTCCTGCATATAGTCTTACCGCCATATTATGCGGCGCCATATCGATGAACAGGGACAGGGATCGAAGCGCGCCGGTGGCGCCGGCTTTGACTTCGATGGGAATGAGGTTTTCTTTATAGGAAACCAGGTAGTCGACTTCGGCAGAAGATGTTCTTTTTTCTCTGACCCAAAATGCCAGTCCGTGTAATGCGCCGTACTGGCGGGTTAGCAATTCCTGGCCGACAATATGTTCTATTACCGTTCCCTGGTATACACTGTTTAAATCGGTGGTTCCCAGCATTTCCTGTTGCAACCCCACGAAATAATTCAACATGCCGGTATCGAGTACATGCAGACGAGGCGACTTACTTATATCCGGTAACATCGGCAGAACGGGGCTTGTTTGCGGATAAATCAGGTGAATCAGCAATGCTTTTTCGAGCGCCCGTAACGCCTCGCCCATTTCCCTCGATTTGTAAGCAGAATTGCCAAAGTGCCGGAACCTGATTCGCTTGCCGGCTTCGGCAAAGCTTGAACGGATGGCATGCCGGATATAATCTACCTGTGAACCACCCCGGGCATATTTTTCAACATCATCGAGGTATGAAACGAGCAGCGATTCATAGGTGGGAGCAAGGGCTGCCAGGTCTTTATGTGCCGAATAATGTGCAACAATTTCAGGCATGCCGCCTATCAGGCAATAGGTTCGAAACAGTTTCAGCAGCAGGTCATGGGTAAACGCCGGTGCGGGCACAGACAGCACTTGTTCAAGGGCGGCTGTTTCCCCCATTGCCCCAGGAATTCAGGAAAAGAAACCGGCCGGATTACGAGGTATTCCACCCGGCCTACGGGGAAACTGATCTGGGGATCGAACAGGCTTTCGAGCATCGAACCCGCAGCAATTACCGGAATGTCGGGAGCCTCCTCATAAAAATACCGCAGTTGTTGGAGTGCCTCCGGAACTTCCTGGATTTCGTCAATAAAAACCAGTGTATCGGCACGATCGGCAAGTGATTTATTTTTAAGAAAGAACAAAGCTTGCAGAAGGGTCTCTATATCCGAAAACGCTTCAAATGGCTTCCGCTCCGCCGGCAACTCCAGGTTAAGATAGATGAAGCTTTTAAACTGAGCAGCAAACTGGCGAACAACAGTAGTTTTTCCAACCTGCCTGGCCCCCCTGATAATGAGTGGTTTACGCGTATTTTTTACCCGCCATTCGTTCAGTTTCTGTAATATATCCCTGCGAAACATGTAACAAAGTTAGGGCAATTTTTCAATATTTTTGTAACAGAGTTAGGGCAATTTTTCCTGTTTTATGTAACAAAGTCAGGGTTGTTGGGGCGTATTGGAGCGAAGGCGGCTGGCGGCTTCGCCGATTGCAGCCAGTGTCTGGTCTATGTCGCTACCGGTAAGGGCATTGTTCAAAAACCAGCTTTCAAAAGCAGAGGGGGGCAGGTAAACGCCCTGGTCGAGCAGGGCATGGAAGAAGCGGCCGAATTTGGCATTGTCGGCCGCAGCGGCAGTCGCGAAATCGGTAACTGGCTGCTCGCTGAAGTGGACACTGATCATGGAGCCGAGCTGGTTGATGACATAAGGTTCGCCGGCGGCTCTGAGTACCGCATCGATGCCTTCCTTGAGCAGGCAGCCTTTTTCTTCGAGTTCGTCGTAGATGCCGGGATTGTTTTTCAGTTCGGTCAGTAAGGTGTAACCGGCAATCATGGCAATGGGATTGCCGCTGAGGGTGCCGGCCTGGTACACTTTGCCGACGGGCGCCACCATGTCCATAATGGCTTTTTTGCCGCCGAAAGCGCCTACCGGCATGCCGGCGCCGATCACCTTGCCATAGGTGACCAGGTCTGCGTTTATGCCTAACCGTTGCTGGGCGCCGCCGGGCGCGAGGCGGAAGCCTGTCATTACTTCGTCGAAGATCAGCACCATGCCTTCACGGTCGCAGACGCGGCGCAGCCCTTCGAGAAAACCAGGTGCGGGCAGGATGCAGCCCATATTGCCGGCCACCGGTTCTACAATGATGGCGGCGATCTCTCCTTTGTGGGCGGCCACCAACTGCTCCACACCGGGCAGGTCGTTGTAAGCGGAGGTGAGCGTGTCATTGCTTACCCCGCCGGTGACGCCGGGTACGGTTTGTATATCGAAAGTGGCGAGGCCGCTGCCGGCTTTTACCAGAAAGGAATCGGCATGACCATGATAGCAGCCTTCGAATTTGATGAATTTATTCCGGCCGGTGTAGCCGCGCGCCAGGCGCAGCGCGCTCATGCAGGCTTCGGTGCCGCTGCTCACCATCCGGATCAGGTCAACATTGGGCGCCATCGATTTGATCAGCTCGGCCATTTTTATTTCGAGCTCGGTGGGCGCGCCATAACTGGTGCTGTAACCGGCATATTCGCGGATGGCTTCCACCACCGGCGCATAGGCATGACCGAGAATCATCGGTCCCCAGGAAGCGATATAGTCGATGTATCTTTTGCCTTCCACATCATAGAGGTAGGCGCCCTGCGCTTTTTGCATGAATACCGGCGTGCCGCCCACGCTTTTGAAAGCGCGGACAGGTGAATTCACGCCACCGGGAATTGATAGTTGGGCACGGTCGAAAAGAGCAGCAGATGTCATGATATATTTTTTAAGCGCCAATAATCCTTACAAAGTCGTGTACAAAATAAGTGGCCACCAGGTCAGCGCCCGCGCGCCGGATGGAGGTCAGCGTTTCGAGTATGGCTTTGTCTTCGTCTATCCAGCCCATTCTGGCGGCGGCCTTGATCATGGCGTATTCGCCGCTTACATGGTAGGCGCTTACCGGCACCCGCACTTCATTTTTCACCTCACGGATGATATCCAGGTAGGAAAGCGCCGGCTTCACCATTACGATATCGGCCCCTTCTTCCACATCTTTCAGCGTTTCATTGATGGCTTCTATGCGGTTCGCATAATTCATCTGGTAAGTTTTTTTATCGCCGAAGCCGGGAGCGCTGTCCAGCGCATCCCTGAAAGGGCCATAAAAGCAGCTGGCATATTTGGCGCTGTAAGCCATGATGCCGGTTTGGGTAAAACCATTTTCTTCCAGCCCTTTGCGGATAGCACCGATCCTCCCGTCCATCATATCGCTGGGCGCCACGAAATCGGCGCCGGCCTGTGCATGGCTGATGCTCATCTTAACCAATGCTTCCACCGTTTCATCATTCACAATTTTGC
>JASGFZ010000157.1:0-7186 GCA_047605345.1 Flavihumibacter sp.
CTGTACAAAATAATGATGGCCCTGGTGCTGGCAACGGGTTTGGCCGGTTGTGCCAACGCCCAGGTGAAAGCGTTGGATGCAGCCGCTTTTGCGGATAAGATCCAAACACCCGGGCAGATCCTGGATGTGCGTACCCGCGCCGAATTTACATCGGGGTATATCGACCAGGCCATGCAGGCCGACTGGCAGCAGCCCGACCAGTTCAACGACCGGACGGCCTATCTCGATAAATCCAAACCCGTATATGTGTATTGCGCCAGCGGCGTCAGGAGCAAAGCGGCGGCCACCGCGCTGGCGAAAAAAGGTTTTGACGTGTACACGCTGAATGGCGGACTCTTCCAATGGAAAAAGGCGGGACTGCCTGTTACCGGAGGCGATAACAAGGCCGGTATGTCGGTCGACGCTTACCAGCAAAAGATCAGCCAGAAGGGGTATGTATTGGTGGATGTGGGCGCGGCCTGGTGTCCGCCCTGCCGGCAAATGATCCCGGTGCTGGATTCGCTCCAAAAGGAGAAACCCAACCGCTACCAGTTTTTACAGGTTGACGGCGGTAACGATACCGACATCATGAAAGCATTGAACGTAGGCGCACTGCCGCATTTCCTGTTGTATAAAGACGGCCGGCTGCTGTGGCAGCAACAGGGGCTGGTTGAACTGGCTACCTTTCGCCGGCTGATTGATTGACAAAGCGCCCTTGATTTCACCCGCTACCATACAACAGATACAAAACCGGATCGATATCATCGATGTGGTGGGCAGTTTTGTGAAGCTGAAGAAAAGAGGCGCCAATTACCTCGGCCTCTGCCCTTTTCACAACGAAAAGACCCCCAGCTTTACCGTATCGCCCAATAAGGAAATCTACAAATGCTTCGGTTGCGGAAAAAGCGGTAACACGATCTCCTTTGTAATGGAGCATGAGAAGTATTCTTACGTAGAGGCGTTGCGCTGGCTGGCCAACCGCTACCATATCGAGGTGGAAGAAACCGAGGTCAGTGCAGAAGTGCGTGAGCAGCAGCAACTGGCCGACAGCCTGTATATTCTTAACCAGTTTGCACAGACATATTTTACCCATACCCTTTTTGAATCAGACGAAGGCCAGGCCGTTGGGCTGGCCTACCTGGAACAACGCGGTTTCGCAGACCTGTGCTGGAGAAATTCCAGGTCGGCTATTGCAGGGAAGAAAGAAATGCTTTTGTAACCGAAGCGCTCACCAAACAATATAACCGCGACCTGCTGCTGAAGTCGGGCCTGGTATCGCTTCGCAATGAGGAGCTGGCCGATAATTACCGGGGCCGCATCATTTTTCCCGTGCACAACACCACCGGCAAAGTGCTGGGCTTCGGTGCGCGCATCATCCGGAAAAACGACCGTGCGCCGAAATACATCAATACGCCCGAGAACGAGATCTATATCAAGAGCCGCATTCTCTACGGCATGTATTTCGCCCGGCAAACGATCGATAAGCAGGATGAATGTTTACTGGTGGAAGGTTATACCGATGTGATCAGCCTTCACCAGGCGGGTATTGAAAATGTGGTGGCCAGCGGCGGCACCTCATTAACCAACGAGCAGATCAGGCTGATCAGAAAATACACGAACAACCTCACCATTGTGTACGACGGTGATGCTGCCGGTGTTAAAGCGGCTTTGCGGGGCCTGGACATGGCGCTGGAGGAAGGCCTGCACGTGAAGCTGGTACTGATTCCCGGTAAGGAAGACCCCGACAGTTATGTGAATAAGGTCGGCGCCGAGGCGTTCCGCGCTTTTGTGGCGGAAAACAAAAAAGACTTTATCATTTTTCAGCTGGAAGTGGCGCTGCACGATGCCGGTAACGACAGCCAGAAAAAAGCGGCGGCGGTGAACCAGATTGCCGAAACCCTTTCGCGCATCAATAAAGCGGAAGACTTTACGCGGCAGCAGGATTATATCCGCCAGTGCGCCAGCCTGCTGAAAATCGAGGAAGAAGGGCTGAACAACCTCGTCAACAAGTTTATCCGCGAACGCGTCAGCAAGCTGGAAGCGAAATGGGATCCTGCCGCCGACAACCTGCCGCCTGCCGAACAGGAACAGGCCCTGCGGACCGATGAGGGACTGCAATTGTTGCTGAAAGACGAGTTGCAGGAAAGAGCAGCGGTGCGGGTGATGATCGAATATGGCGCGATGGATTGGGACGACGGGCAGAAGGTAGCTTCCTATATGCTGGAAGAGCTCGACGAGGAAATGATCAGTAACCCCGACCTGCAGCGGGTGATCAACGTGTACCGGGCCTGGCAGCAGGAAGGCATCGAACCCAATGCAAAAAATTTCTTTTACCACGAAGACCAGTCGCTGTCGGCCATAGTGGTTTCCCTGCTTGAGTTTCCTTATGAGCTAAGCACCAAATGGAAGGACAAATTCCAGATGGCGGTATCAACACGCGAAGAGATCTACCGCCAGGATGTCAGGGATACCATCGCTTACCTGAAGCTGCGTAAGATCAAGAAAATGATTGATGAGAACCAGGCCGATCTGTTGAAAGAACATACGGCCGACGAACAAATTACGTTGTTACAAACCCACCAGGCGCTCAAGCAAATGGAGCGCGACCTGCTGAATGCATTCGGAACCGTGATTGTACGGTGATCTATTTTTCGGAAGGATTTTTCTTGCCGGCCGTTAATTTTTCAACGGTTTGCTGCAGGCGATGCTGGCGGGTATCTTCCCTTTTTGCCGTGGTGATCCACACAACATATTCTTTCTTGTTGGTAAAAGAGAGCTTGTTGAAGAAATCAGCGGCCTTTTTATTTTTCTTCAGCTGCAGCAGCTTTTCGAGGTCTTCGGGCGCTTTAACGGTTCTTGCCTTGTGGTCCACCCCTTCTACCGGTGCGGGGGCGCCGCCATTGGCCGAGGCGCGGATCATGGTTTTGATCTGCTCTTCTTTCTTGAAACGCAACGCGCTCCATACCGAATCGATGGCAACCTGGCTAACCCCTGGTAACCGGCGCTCACCACTTTTTCCCAGCTGCAATCACGGTTCAGGTTGCTGACGATCTTGCTGGATGATTTGGGATAGGCAATCCACAGTTTCGACGTTTCGTGCAGCGCAGGCAGCACGTCATCGAGTATTCCGTTTAACTGGTTTTCATTGATGGCAAATACCAGGGCAAAATCGATCCGCCTGCTTTTCAATAGCGGGGTAACATTTTTTGCGAAAGTCATTTTGCTGAATTGCTTCTCGATAGAAGACGGAAGACCCTGAATGAGCAGATTTTTTTCTTCGTTGTACTGTAATTTCTCGAATAAAGTCTGCGCCATGCCTGTTATAATTTGCGGAATAAAAGAATTACAAACGGACGGTAAAATTACAAAAAATAGCGGGTTTACTTACCCACCGGCTTGTAATATTTGAGGGCTTCGGGCATTAACGCCTTCAGTTTCTCAATGCGGGTGGCTTCAGCCGGGTGGGTCGACGCAAATTCAGGCGGGCGGTTGCCTTCGCTGGCAGCAGCCATTCTTTCCCATAAACCAATGGCTTCCTGCGGGTTATAACCAGCCATAGCGCAAAAGAACAGTCCGAATTTATCGGCCTCGAGCTCATTGGCCCTTGAAAAAGGCAGCATAGCGCCATATTGCGAGCCAAGCCCGTAGGCACCCATAAATAACTGTTGGGTGGCAGCCGGCTTATTGGCCAGCGCTACCGACAGCGCCACGCCGCCCAGCTGCTGTACCATGCCCTGGCTCATTCTTTCGTTGCCATGTTTGGCCAGCGCATGGGTGATCTCATGGCCCATGACCACTGCCAGCGCCGCTTCGTTCTGCGTAATGGGTAAGATGCCGGTATAAACAACGATTTTACCGCCGGGCATACACCAGGCGTTCACTTCTTTGGAATCGACGAGGTTGTATTCCCATTTGTAACCGGCCAGCTCATTGGCCAGCCCTTTTTGGGTATAGTATGCTGTAACGGCATTGGAAATCCGCTGACCCACACGCCGAACCATTTCTGCGTCTTTGCTGGCCGTGCTGGCCACTACCTTGTTCTGGGTCAGGAAGGTCTGGTATTCCTGCAAGGCCATTGACTGGATCTCCGATTCGGAGAACAGGGTGAGCTGGTTACGCCCGGTAATGGGATTTTTGCTGCAGGAGACAAACCGGCTACCGCGAGAAAAATATTTTTCATTCGGCTACTTTGCTGATTATCTCAATTTATATACCAGCAAATTTACATTATAGTTTTCGCCGGCGATCACGGTATTTCAGAATGGGCACTTTCCCTTCGTTGCCCCGAGCAGGCGGCTGATATTTTTCTGGTGGGTAAGGATCACCAGCAGGGCTACCACGATGGCGAATACCCGGTAGGCATGGTTATCAACGTTGAAGATGACCAGGATAAAAACAGGAAAAGCAATGCTCGCCAGGATGGAACTGAGCGAAACAAAGCGTGTCAGGTACAGCACCAGCAGGAAAATACCCGAACAGCAGAGGGCGGTCCACGGTGAAATGCCGATCACCAGCCCAAACAGGGTGGCCACCCCCTTCCCGCCCTTAAAATCGGCCCAAAGAGGGAATATATGGCCCAGTACAGCAGCAATGCCCAGGCCGATCTGGAAATTGGTAAGCGCAATATCATTATCCTGGTACCAGGGAAGTAAGAGGGAAAGTTTTACGGCAGCGAGGCCCTTCAGCACATCGATCACCATTACCAGGGTACCCCACCGCGGACCCAATACCCGGAACGTATTGGTTGCACCGGCATTGCCACTGCCATATTCCCGGATGTCGATATCGAAGAACCGACGGCTTACCCATACCGCAGTAGGGATGGAGCCAATACAATAGGCAAGTAAAATCAGTAATGCCTCTTTCATAGTCTCGTTGGATTTCAAATATAAAGAAATCAGGCTTTCAGCGTCCAACAGAGCCAGCTTTCTTTCTCCCTTTTTTCCGTTAACGACAGGGAGGCCGATTGTATTGCCTTTTCCAGGTCGGCCGCATCGGCCTGCAGCAGGCCGCTGATAAGCAATACGCCGCCCGGAACCAGGCTTTTGGCAAGCGCAGGCAGGTTTGCCATGATCACGTTGCGGTTGATATTGGCCAGGATGATATCAAATTTCCTGCCCCCGGGCAGGTGGTCTGCTTTTGCCAGCTCCACGTTGCGGCAATTATTCAACTGTACATTTTCTGCTGCATTTTCAATGCTCCAGTCGTCGTTGTCAATGGCCAATACCGTGGCCGCGCCCAGTTTTTCAGCCAGGATGGCCAGTACGCCGGTGCCGGTACCGAAATCAAGCACCGACTTTCCTGTAAAGCTCAACGGCTGCATGGCGCTGAGCATCTGGAAAGTGGTGGCATGGTGACCGGTGCCGAAGCTCATTTTGGGTGTAATGACCAGGTCGTATATGTCTTGTTTCGGCGCGGGGTGGAAACCGGCCCGCACCATGCAAAAGCCGGGTACCTCCACCGGTGAAAAACCCGATTCCCAGTTGGCATTCCAGTTCTGGGGCGCCAGCTGCCTGATCGTAGCCGATAAACCCCGGGGCCCGGTCACTTCGTCCAGCTGCGCCTGGTTAAAGGTCTGTTCACCGATATAGGCTTTCAATACCGATCGCTCTTCTTCGAAGGCATCATAACCGGCCTGCAGCAGCAGCGCAACCAGTATTTCATTCATAACCGGGTCGGTACCGGGAATGGTGACTTCTATGGTGTTTTCCATTGTATAAATCCATTGATGTACAATAAAAAAAGAGGCTTTCGCCTCTTTTCCAACTAGTCTTCCCTGCGTTGCGGACGGTCACCATGGCGAAGCGGACGATCGGGTCTTTCAGACCTTTCGCCATCGCCCGTTACACCTTCCGGTTTGGGCAGCAATATTTTGCGGCTCAGCTTGAATTTGCCTGATTTGGGATCGGTGCCGGTCAGTTTTACCTTCACCACATCGCCTTCTTTCAGTACGCCTTCCAGCGTTTCGAGGCGCTTCCAGCTTACTTCAGAAATGTGCAGCAAAACTTGTTTGCAGTGCAGGAATTCAACAAAGGCACCATAAGCCTGGATTGATTTCACGGTCGCTTCGTAGGTATCACCTACGGTCGGCTGGGCCGCAATGCCCTTGATCCATGCCATGGCCTTGTCTACATTTTCTTTCTTGGCGCCGAAAATGCTCACTTCGCCCTGGTTGTTCTTCTCTTCGATATTGATGGTTGTACCTGTTTCACGCTGCATTTCCTGGATCACCTTACCACCCGGTCCGATCACGGCACCGATGAATTCCTTGTCGATAAAGATTTTCACCATGCGCGGTGCATGCGGTTTCACGTCTTCACGCGGACCGGCAATGGTATCATACATCGCATCGAGAATATGCAGGCGGCCGCGGTTGGCTTGTGCCAGGGCCTGGCGCATGATGTCCATGCTAAGGCCATCCACTTTAATATCCATCTGCACACCGCAGATGCCATCGCGGGTACCGGTCACTTTAAAGTCCATATCACCCAGGTGGTCTTCGTCGCCGAGGATGTCGGTCAGCACCGCGAACTTACCGTCTTTGGTGATCAGGCCCATCGCAACACCCGATACGTGTTTGGGAATGGGAACACCTGCGTCCATCAGGGCCAGCGAACCGGCGCAAACCGTTGCCATGGAAGACGAACCGTTTGATTCCAGGATATCGCTCACCACGCGTACGGTGTAGGCGTAATCTTCGCCCGGCATCATTTGCTTCAGTGAACGCATGGCCAGGTTGCCATGGCCTACTTCACGACGGCCGGGGGCGCGCATCATTTTTACCTCGCCGGTAGAAAAGGGCGGGAAATTATAATGGAGGATGAACTTGCTGTAGTTGGACACCGCGGCGCTTTCGATCAGCAGCTCGTCGAGCGGTGTACCCAGGGTAACCGTGGTGAGCGACTGTGTTTCACCGCGGGTGAACAAAGCGGCGCCGTGGGGAGAAGGAAGCACATCCACTTCCATGGCCAGGGGACGAACCTGGTCGAGCGAGCGGCCGTCAAGGCGTACCCTGTCGTTCAGGATCATATCCCGCACTACATAATACTGCAGGTCGCTGTAATAGTTTTTCGCCTGTTTTTTTACCAGCGGATCAAGGTCTTCGCCTTCGGCTACATTGTATTCTTTTTTCAGCCAGTCCATCAGCTCAACACCGATGGCTTCGAAGCGGTCGCTGCGGTCGTGTTTTGCCAGCGCACCTTTGGCT
>JASGFZ010000158.1:0-7168 GCA_047605345.1 Flavihumibacter sp.
GTTCACCGGTGTGAGGGACATTTCACTCGGCGATTTGTTTGATCCAGGTAAGGCAGGCTATAATACCCTGGTTATTGCCCGCATTCCCCGAACAGTAACACTTGTGCTGGCAGGAGTGGGTATGAGTGTGTCGGGACTGATCATGCAGCAGGTTACCCAGAATCATTTTGTGTCGCCGGTTACCGCCGGTACGCTCGATGCCGCCAAAATGGGCCTGGTGGCCGCTTACCTGCTGCTTCCGCAAGCCAGTTTACCAGGCAAGCTGCTGCTTGCTTTTTTTTTCACCTTCGTGGCGAGTTTGCTTTTTCTGCTTCTTATCAACAGGATGCGATACCGCAACGCGGTGATCATTCCCCTGGTAGGCCTGATGTTCGGCGGCATTATCAGCTCCATAACCAGCTTCTTTGCCTACCGGTATAATATTGTTCAGAACCTCAACGCCTGGATGCTGGGCGATTTCTCATCGGTATTGCAGGGCAGCTACGAGCTGGTGTATATCATACTTCCGGTGGTGACGCTGACCTATCTGTATGCCAATAAATTCACCGTAGTGGGTATGGGCGAAGCGCATGCCAGGAATTTGGGACTGGATTACAGGGCAGTGGTGGCGCTGGGTATGTTCCTGGTATCGGTAACCGTGAGTGTTATTTTTATCACGGTAGGCGCCATTCCTTTCCTCGGACTGATCGCGCCGAATATAATCCGCCTGCGATACGGTGATAACCTGCGCAAAACCCTGCCGCTGATCGCTATTTTCGGGGCCTTGTTTTTACTGGTATGCGATATTATCGGCCGGGTCGTGATAACGCCGTTTGAAATGCCGATCGGCATCATAGTGGGTATAGCAGGCGCGGTTATATTTTTAGTACTACTGCAAATAAAAAAGAAGCCATGAGCGTGAAGGTAAAACTGCTGGTATTGGCGCTGGCTTCGCTGCTGGCATGCACGCTGTTTCTTTTTTATGACCTCGGTGTCAACTGGGAATATGCGTTTAACCGCAGGAGCATTAAAATTATCACCATTGTTACCGTGGCTTGCAGCATTGCCTACTCGTCGCTGGTTTTTCAAACCATTACCAACAACAGGATACTCACGCCGGCCATTATGGGTTTCGAAGCAGTGTATCTGCTGTTCCAGACACTGATCGTTTTTGTGTACGGAGACCGCTCGTACAAAGTATTGAATGAAAGCGGCAATTTCCTGGTGTCAGTGGCCCTGATGTTGTTGTTCGCTCTTGTACTTTACCTGCTCTTCTTCCGGAAAGAGGGAAAGAATATCCATTACCTGCTCTTAACCGGACTGGTGATGGGTATTCTTTTCATGACCGTCGGCTCTTTCCTGCAGGTGCTGGTACACCCGAACGATTTCCTGTCGATCCAGGGGAAAATGTTTGCCTCGTTTAATAAGATCAACTACCCCATTTTGTGGTATGCGATCGGCGTTATGATACTCTGTTTTGTACTGGGTGTCCGGTACCTGAAATACCTGGATGTGATGGCGCTGGGGCGCGACAACGCGGTGGGACTGGGTGTCAATTATCCGTCGGTGGTGCGATTCTACCTGCTGTCAATTGCCGTGCTGGTGGCAGTTTCCACCGCACTGGTGGGGCCGCTTACTTTTTTGGGCGTTATGGTATGCAATCTCAGCTATGTCCTGTTCAAAACCTATAAGCACAGTGTATTGCTGGCAGGTTGTTGCCTTATTGCCATCCTGTCGCTGGTATTGGGCCAGTTTGTGGTAGAGTATGTTTTTAATTTCAGTACCACCATCAGCATTATCACCAATTTTGTTGGCGGGGTATTCTTTTTATTCCTTTTACTCAATACCCGAAACCTATGATAAGTATTCGGAACATATCAAAGAGTTATGGCCATACCCCGGTGCTGCGCGATATAAGCCTCGATATCCCGTCCCGGAAGATCACCGCCCTGGTGGGTGGAAACGGCGCCGGTAAAAGCACCCTGCTGTCGGTCATCAGCCGGCTTATCAAACCCGATACCGGTCGTATTGAAATAGCCGGTAAAGATATTACTGCCTATAAAAGTCAATTGCTGGCGCAGCAACTGTCCATATTAAAGCAATCGAATCACCTGAACCTGCAGCTCACCGTAAGGGAGCTGGTGGGGTTTGGCCGGTTTCCCTATAGCCAGGGCCGGCTGACCCCGGCCGATCATGCTGTTATTGATGAGGCGATAGCCTTTCTTGACCTGACCGGTATCCAGCACCGGTACCTGGGCGAACTGAGCGGCGGGCAGCAGCAGCGCGCTTTCCTGGCCATGATCGTAGCGCAGGACACGAGCTGTATTTTGCTCGACGAGCCCTTGAACAACCTCGATATGAAGCATTCCGTGCAGATCATGAAAACGCTTCGCCGGCTTTGTGACGAAAGAGGAAAAACGATCGTTATGGTGATCCATGAAATCAATTTCGCAGCGGCCTATGCCGACTATATCGCGGTGTTGAAAGAGGAAAGCCTGCAGTATTTCGACCAAACCGGTAACATTATCGACGCCGGCATATTAAAAAAGGTCTTTGACCTGGAATTTGATATTATTCTGACAAAAGGCAAAAAATTTTGTAATTATTTTGACTGATGAACAGAATCGTACCGGTAAGAAGAGGATGGATGCTGGCCGGCGTCATCCTGCTGCTGGCTGCATGCACCAACAGTACTTCAAAAAAGAAGGCAGATAGCAGCGAAACGACAGCTATACAGCATGAGTTGGGTATTACAAATGTGCCGGTGACCCCCCAAACGATCGTGGTTTTGGATTATTCGATATTGGAAACCCTCGATACACTGGGTATCAGGGTAGCCGGTATTCCGAAATCGCACGTGCCTTCGTACCTGCAGCGGTTCAAAGACGATACCACCGTGGCAGATCTCGGTAACCCCACCGAAGTGAATTTCGAGAAGATCAATGCATTGAATCCCGACCTGATCATTATGTCGGCCCGCCTGAGAACCTCTTACGAAGAGTTGTCGAAAATAGCGCCTACCCTGTACCTGCCGATCGACGACAATGATTTTATGGGCTCCTTCAAAAGGAATATGTCCGTTATAGGAAAGCTGTTTCATAAGGAAAATATTGTTCAGGCGGCGGTGGATTCCATTGACGGCCGCCTCAAAGCCCTGAATGAAAAAACCGGCAGGCTGCCCGGTAAAGGGATGATTGCTTTATATACCAAAGGGAAGTTCAACGTGTATGGTAAAAACTCCCGCTTTGGCATATTGCACTCGGTAATGGGCATTAAGCCCAGCGTGGATAGCATCCAGAATTCCATGTTCGGGCAGGCAGTGTCCAGTGAATTCATTCAGGAAGCCAATCCTGATTACCTGTTCATCATCGACCGGAATGCAGCCGTCGACAAACGGGCCGCCGGTATGGCTGAAATTGAAAATCCGCTGATCAAAACCACGAATGCGTATAAAAACGGGAAGATCATTTTCCTGGATCATGACTACTGGTACCTGGCGGGTGGCGGGCTGATTTCCGTCAATAAAATGATAGACCAGATGAATGCGGTCTTTTAATGGAACAGGTTATGGCAAAAGTGGTTATCCGGGTAACGGTATTGCCCGATACGCACAGCGGGGAAGATATTTTCCTGATGGGCAGCTTCAACAACTGGCTTCCCGATGACCGGCAGTTCAGGCTGACCCCGCTTTCCGGTAACCGATACACGATAACACTGCCGTCTTTTCAACATGACCCCGTAACCTTCCGGTACAACCGCGGCTCGTGGAATACGCTGGAGTGTAATGCGCAGGGCAGGCTTTCGAACCTGCGGGTGTTGGCAACCAGTGAAGACGCCGTGCTGGAGCATACCATCGAAGCCTGGCGCGATGATTTCCCGGCTTCAACCGCTTCCCCGCAGGTGCAGGTGCTCAACGATGCATTTTATATTCCACAGCTGGCAGTGCACAGGCGAGTCTGGTTATACCTGCCTGCAGAATATGCCACATCGCAGCAACGGTACCCGGTAATTTATATGCACGACGGACAGGATCTTTTCGACGAGGCGAATTCACGGGCACGCACCGGCCCCGTTGAATGGGAGGTGGATGAAACCATCGATGCGAGCCAAACCCCCTCCATTGTTGTTGCCGTTGAACGGGATGCGCAGCGCCGGCTGCAGGAGTGCGCTTATAAACCAATAACCGGTGTCGACAATCCGTTGGGCAAAGACTATATTGATTTTATTGTACACACGCTTAAGCCTTTTGTTGATCATCATTACCGGACGCTTCCCGGAAGCCGGCATACTTCCATTGCAGGGAGCTCGCTGGGCGGCCTGGTATCGCTTTACGCAGCGCTGCAGTATGCGGATGTTTTCGGCAATGCAGCGGTGTTCTCCCCCTCGTTCTGGCTGGATGGAGAACAGGTGAAGCGGCATATCGATGCGATGCCTGAAACGCAAAGGGAAAAGATCAGCGCGCAGCGTTATTATTTCTATGCAGGTGGCCGGGAAACCAGGACCAGGGAAAACGGCGAACGCATAAAGATGGATGAAGACCTGCTTGATTTCGTGGCTCATTTCAGGAATAAGCTTTCCGGTAATGTGCAGGTGATGATCGATCCCGAAGGAAGGCACGGGCCCTGGCACTGGAAGGAAGCCTTTAAATGGTTTTATAAAGAATTATCTAACAGTCAACATAAAGAATCATGAAAACAATGAAGCATATCTTGCCGGTTGTGGTATTCAGCGCAGCCGTATTGAACGGCCATGCGCAGCAGGTTGAACAGACCATACAGGTTGGTGCCGGCGTGTATGAGATCGTTTATAACCCGGCAGACAAGTCGGTATATGTAGCTGCGGCAGGCTCGCGCACGCAGCCGGGTGGAAAAATATACAAGCTGAGCGGCAGCGATAAGCTGGCGGTTACCGACAGCATAGACATGGGTGGTATCGCCCCGTACGGCCTGGGCATAAACACGAAAACGCAGGTATTATATACCACCAATACCCGCGACGGGTCTGTAAGCGCTATTGATCTCAAAACAAAAAAGCTGCTTGCCACGGTTAAGAACGGCAAGGAAAAGCCGCATGTAAGAGAAGTAGTGGTAGACGAAGTAAACAACCTGGTATATGTGTCGGATGTAGGTAAGGGAAGCAGCGTATGGATCATCGACGGCAAAACAAACACCTATACCGGCTCCATAGAGAACACAGGGGCAACCACTACCGGCATTGCGATCGATACAAAAAACAACCAGTTGTTCATAACCAATATGGGTACCGACGAAATCGCGGTGATCGACCTGAAAACAAAAAAAGTGGCCCGCAGTTTCCCGGCTGCCGGCCAGGGTTCGGTGAACCTGGTGCTTGACGGCGGCGCCCGCAAATTATATGTGGCGAACCAGAAGAGCGGTACCGTTACCATCCTGGATGCCGACAAGGGAACCCTGGTCGATTCTGTAAAGACCGGCAATGGCGCTCTGGGTATTGCACTTTATAAAAACAAGCAGCAGCTGGTAGTCGCCAACCGGCAGACCAGCCAGGCAAGCATTGTTGACGCCAGGGGCCAAAAGCTGGTTCGCCAGCTGGATATAGGTACCTTTCCCAATTCGGTAGCGATCAACCAGGAAGCGGGAGTAGCGTTCATCACCAATAAAGCAAAAAGCGCCCGGCCGAAAGAAGGCGAGCCTGAGCCGCCCAAAGACCAGAACGGCGATCTGGTAAGCGTTATCAGGTTATAGGGAAAGCGGCATTTTCCTGCCTGTCTTTACCGCCTGGTAAATGGCGTCGATGATCTTCAGGTCTTTCAATGCTTCTTCACCGTCGACCGGTATAACGGGTGTTTTGTTCTGCAGTATAATGTCAGACATCTCTTCCATTTGCACGGTCTGGTGGGTAACATGCAGGGCGGTAAGCGGACCTTTGTGTGTTTTTCCCTGTATGGGACCGTAACCGGTTGACGGTTGCAGTTCGGCGAAGCCATCCGTTCCCGAAAGAAAGAACCGGTCGAGAAAGTTCATGTTGTAGGTGCTGAGGCAGGAAGCAACGGCGCCGCCGGGAAAGCCGAGCTGGAACTGGATGGTTTCATCTACGCCTTCTTTGAACTTGACCGGATCGGTTTTCGTTTCTACGGCGGTCACCCAAACAGGCTCTTCGCCTACCATATAACGGGCACCATTAACCGAATAAATGCCGATGTCCATCATGGCGCCGCCGCCTGCAAGCGCTTTGCTCAGCCGCCACTGGCCGGGATCGCCGATAGCGAAACCGGTCAGTCCCTGGAAAAACCGGATTGTGCCCAGCTCACCGGCTTTGCGCATGCGAACAATCTCCAGCGTCTTGGCTTCAAAGTGCATGCGATAACCTACCAGCAACCTGACGTCCGCTTTTTTGCAGGCGTCGATCATTTCCTGCCCTTCTTTCGCGTTCAGCGCCATTGGCTTTTCGCAGATCACATGCTTGCCGGCCCGGGCCACCCGGATCACCTGGTCTTTGTGCAGGGCATTGGGTGTGATCACGTATACCGCGTCGATATCGGGGTTGTCTTTAATCTTATCGAAGTTTTCGTAGTTATAGCAGTTCTTTTCGGGAATATGGTATTTGGTCTGCCAGGCGCTGACTTTGGCGGGTGTTCCGCTGATAACGCCCACCAGCCTGGCTTTTTTGCAGGCCCGCATGGCCTCTGCCACCATAGTGCCGTATCCGCCGAGCCCCATAATGGCCACCCGCAGAACAGGGCCGGCATAGGGCTGTTCGGGGGATGGATCTGTTTCGTTGCGGGTGGCATCGGGACCAGCGGCGGCGAAGCTGTTGAGCGACAGAAAGGGGAGGCTGATGACACCACCTCTCAGGTGCTGAAGAAATTTCCGGCGATTGTTCATGGCGAATGATTGTACCTGAAAATAACCAAAAACGCCAAAATCGTACCCGTCCGAAATTTTGGATCTGCTATTAAAAAATTCCTTAATTTAGGAATCATCTAACGTATTTGCTGCCTTTGGTTGACTAACTGCTAAAATATACCGAAGCATGAATAAGCAAATTGCCCGCCGCCAGTTGCTGAAATCTGGCCTGATGGGTCTCGGCGCCATGGCCGGTTTACCCTATCTAAGCCTGGGCGCCTTCCCGGGCCAGGAATTACCCATCGATGAAAACGGAAATATCTACCGCAGTCCCCTGGTACGCGAAATATTGCCCGGGTTACGGA